>NZ_LZDE01000331.1 GCF_002009015.1 Microbulbifer mangrovi
ACCCTCGCCTCCTATAATGCCGGCCTCGGTCATGTATACGATGCGCA
Source organism: Microbulbifer mangrovi (assembly GCF_002009015.1). GTDB lineage: Bacteria > Pseudomonadota > Gammaproteobacteria > Pseudomonadales > Cellvibrionaceae > Microbulbifer > Microbulbifer mangrovi. Next base: position 48 of record NZ_LZDE01000331.1, read on the forward strand.
GGATCTGGCGGAAGAAAAGGGCTGGGATCGCAGGGTCTGGTTCGACAACGTCGAGAAGGCGATGCTGTTGCTGTCGGAAAAGAAATATTATGAAAAAGCCCGCTACGGTTATGCCCGGGGGCAAGAGCCATACGATTACGTGCGCAAGATTCAGGCGCGTTTCCGCACTTATGTCGCGCTACTGGAGGACTATAAGCGCAGAGACGCCATCGAAACCGGATACCTGCTGGATTTCCTTTACCCGGAATTCCTGCAAACCGCGCCCCGGTTTACGGTTATACAGCTTCCGGGCAACACCTGACGGATAAAACCCGAATGCTGACAGGTTAAGAGGCGGGCGGTGCACAGGCACCACCCGCCCATCCATCAGCTGCAGTTACCGGGCATGGAGGCAATCCAGGCTTTCAACAGCTCGGTGCCCTCCTCATGGGTAAGACTGCGTCCGAGCTCCGGCATCATCGCGCCGGGATCCTTCGACTCCACACGGAAGTTCAGGATCGACTCTTCCGGGCTACCCGGCACAATGGCAAACAGGCGATCACCCGAGCCAGTACCCGCAGCCACCGGGGGCTTGCAGACCCCGAGTTTACGCATATCCTCTTCCGCGCTGTACAGCATCAACCCTGAGGTATCCGCTGCCCCACTTGGGTTGTGGCAGTGTCCGCAATTGATATCCAGATAGGAGCGCGCACGCTCGTCCAGGGATGCACTGGCATCGTTATAGCTGGCATTGTGTGGCACGTCCGCCAGTTCCGGCAAACCACTCAGGTAGCCGACCTGTTGCCAGTAGGCCAGCTGGTTTTCGCTGCCACCTTCATAGGCGTATGACTTGTTCAGGTGACGGGCGCGCGGGCCAATGGGGCGTACGGCTTTTTGTGTGTGGTTGTCCGCATGGCAACCGGCACACTGGTTTGAATCTGGCACCACATAGGTGAAGGCTTCACTGGAGCCATCGTCACTGACCAGTTGCAGTCGTTTTGCCTCGCCTGCGATTTCCAGTACCGCATCGGTCTGGGCGTCGTTCCAGACATAGGGAAGCGCCTGCCAGCCATCCGCACGTTTGACCAGTATACGGGTCTCGATCAGCTTAACCTTGCTCAGGTTCAGGCCACTGCCGGCGAAGTCCCGGGAGTAGTCATCGGTACGCAAAACAGAACCGTCTTCAGCCAATGGATAGTAGAAGGTCTTGCTGATTACGGTACCCACCGGGTAATTGAAATCTTCATCCCCGTATTCGGCACTGGTACCTTGCGGCATCCATACCGTTCGCAGCTTGTGGGCATAGTCGGTAAACAGCGCGGTGTTGAGGTCGTAGGGTACGACGCCGTCGTTCAGCGAGAGCTCGCCGTTGAGAGCTTCGACCACATGCCACTGACTCAGGTTATCCGGTACCGAACTTCTTTCGTGCAGGGTGACCGGTTCGCGGGATGTACCACAGCCCGCGAGGGTAAGGGCCACCGCGGCGGCCCCCAACCATTTGGACAAAAACAGCTTACGCATCGACTACCTCATTGATTGCGTGTTGCTCTTCCTGAGGTTTCTCCTGTTCGCCGTCAAAGTCCAGGACGATTTGCGGCAGCTTTTTCAGGCTGCAACTGTGTGCAGCAATGTCCGTCGAGATATTCTTGAAATCGTTCTGGACATCGATATTGATGATGCCAACCCCTTCGTTCTCGATACACAGCTTGAGTGCTTCTGGCAGTTCGCCATCCACCATTTTCTTGCTGTCGATAGCGCCGTCCCACAACACATCCGGCAGGCTGCCGGTCAACCCGAACTTCGCGACCTTCAGGGCCTTCAGCTCCAGGTGATCCGGCGAAGAGCCGCCACCGGTGAAGGTGTTATCGTAGATATAAATACCTTCCGGGTAAGGGTCGAAGTTTTCCTGGGTGGATTTGTCGCTGTAATAGCCGGCTGCGAAATAGCTGCTGACGATCACGTTCGCGGTATCGTTATCCGAGATTTCGTTGTTGAAGATCTCCACGAAATCATTCGAGTTGATCACCACACCAGAGCCCGCAGGTACCGCTGCCACCGGGGTGCCCTCGTGGCCAAAGTTCTCGGTATTGTTCTTGTACACCTTGTTGTTATACACCCGGGTGCTGTGGCCCGGTTGCGGCAGGTTCGGCATGTTGAATACTAGGATACCGCCGGTGTTGTTGGTCGCCACGTTGTCGTACACATCGGCACCAATGGTGTTCTCGATCTCAATGCCCGCCACATTGAATTCCGCACGGTTGTTCCGCACGATCACATTGCGAGACTGCCCGACATAGATGCCGGCGTCGGATGCGCCGATGGCAACGGTACCTTCCACCAGGGTATTTTCCGTCTGTACCGGGTAAATCCCATAAGCGCCATTTTCTGTGGCCGGCCCATTGGTCCACTCCACGCGAATGTCGCGGATGATGATGTTCTTGCCTTCGTTCACCTTCAGCGCATCGCCGATCGTGTCTTCGATCGCGAGACCTTCAATGGTGAAATCGCTGGCGTTGACCAGCAGGCCTTCCGCGCCCTGAATCTGGTTTTTGAACGACAGGATGGTTTTGTCCATACCCGCACCACGGATGGTAACGCCATCGACATTCAGCGAAAGACTGCGATTCAACTCGTAGCGCCCTGCCGGAATTTCAATGACATCGCCGGACTGCGCCTGAATCAGCTGCTTGAGGAGTTGCTTTTGAAAATCCGCGGTAGCCGCCGCGGTCTCCGCGCTGGCACCGGCATCGTGACTGTTTGGGGCATTGTCCTGGGAACAGGCGGCTGCCATCGCGGCAAGTAAAAATACACCCAGTTTGGCTGGTGTTTTCATGGAATCTCCCGATTTCCTTTGTCGTTTTTATCGCGGTTTTTAGTTATTCAACCTCGGCCCCAACCTCGCACTACAACGGCCTGTATCAAGGTCAGCACTGTCAGATAGAGCCTGAAGATCGGTATTGGAATCGAATATAAGGTGACCCAAAATCCCAAACCGTTATTAATTGGTACGCTTGTACCAACTATAAAGCGCAGATTACGTCGACTGGCTTTGGCTGGATAGTATCCAATGCCCCGCGGTGGAACAACGGGAAAAATGGAATTGTGTCTCGTATTAACCAGTTAATAGATGACCTGGCGGTCGCAGTTTCGAATAAATCTCACGCATCACAGACTGCGGCGAGTCACCGCAGGTAATACAGAGGAATAACGTCTCGAAGCACTGTCGCAGGATTGAGGTGCGAAACAGGGACAGGAAATGGAAGGAATAATTTTGGGGGGACCCAGCCTGCCGCCCGCTGGACGTTAACCACAGTTGGCGGCAGGCGAGGAATGCTAGCGCTGATTACTCCTGGCTGAGCTGCGCTATGCCGCTGCTCAATGTTGGAATACCGGAGCCGCGACATAGCTCCAGAAAAGCACGGTTGCCACCATCACGACCACGGCCATTACCAGACAGACGGTAACTACGGCACTGGCGAACAGGAAGCCGCGCTCTTCATTAACATCCAGCACAATGGGAATACCCACATACAGCAGGTATACCGCGTATGCCACGGCCAGGGTGGCAAGCAGAATATCCAGCCAAAGGATCGGGTAAAGACCGGCAGCACCGGCGACAAAAATCGGCGTGGCGGTAAAGCTCGCAATCACTATGCCCTTCATCGGGTGCGTCTTGGCGCCGTAGGTTTTTGCCATCCAGTGAATAAAATAACCGACAGCGACCACCGCCAGGATCATGGTGACGTAGAACACGGCAACCAGTGAAAGGGCACTGTTACTGGTCAGGGTGCGTACTTGACCGCCACTGCCAATATTCCAGCCGATTTCTGTTGTCCCGAAGTACCAGCAGAGCGCCGGTAACAGAGCCAGAACAACGACGTAAGGGATCTGACGGTTGAATCCTTTTTCAGACAAACCGGCAATTTCATGCCACTGCCTGCGCGGTTGTACCATCAGGCCGTAGAGATGATTCAGCATTCCCATTCTCCTCACTCGCGAGGAACCGCACGGCTTGTGACCGTGGGGGAGAGCCTTCTAAGGAGTCACAGACGTAACCCGACTCCTGTGTCTCAAATTGATCTGGATACTACTTGTCAAAGTGAGGGATACCGCCAAAGGCTTTTCCCAAAAGTTCCAGTTTCTTATTGTTGACACTGCCGGTAACAAACCGCCAGCGTATTGCCCGCGCAGGGCGCGAACTCCAGCCGAGAAACCTGCGGTACTGCGTTCATTGCAGCGCTAGCAGGTTTTTTTCAGGGCACCCTAACGTTGTAACACCCCGGTCATTCAAGTCAACGCAACCGTAGTAATTTACGCAAAAAAAAAGCGGCCGTTTCCACAGGAAACAACCGCATTTCTGCGAGTGCTACTTAAACACTCGATCGCCCGAGATTGACACTTCCAGACTCTGAAAGAAAAGGAATCCCGCCAGGCTGATTTCCCTCCCAAAGAAAATCGCGTCAGTAAGCCGCCACCTGCACCATTTGCATCCAGCCAAAACGATCTTCCGCCCTCCCCTCCTGGATATCCAGTAACGCGCGCCGCAGTTGCTCAGCGACTGGCCCCGGAGCCTGGTCTAAGCGGTAACGCTTATCGCCATCCCCAAGCTCGCTGATAGGGCTGACAATGGCAGCAGTACCGCAAGCGAAAGCCTCACTGCAGGTCCCGGATGCCACGAGCGCCAACAGGTCATCAATGTCCATTTCCCGCTCATGTACCTCGAGTCCCATATCGCGGGCCAGGGTCAGCATGGAATCCCGGGTAACCCCTTCGAGGATGGAACCGTTCAACGCGGGTGTATGCAGACTACCATCCATTACAGCAAAGAAGTTCATCCCGGACAGTTCATCAATGGAGTGACGGTTGCCCGGGTTGAGCCACAAGGACTGGTCATATCCCCGTTCCTTGAGGCGGGCAATACTGAGCAATGACGCCGCGTAGTTGCCCCCCACCTTGGCATCGCCGGTGCCGCCCACAGCCGCGCGACTGTCTTCACGCTCCACCCACAGGCGCATGTTGCCCGCATGGTAGGCCTCGGAGGGGCTGGCAATCACGTAGAATTCGTAATCTCGGCTAGCGGTAACCGAGAGGTCCGGCTGGGTGCCCATCAGGAAGGGGCGAATATACAGGGACTCACCGCTGTTGCCCGGAATCAGGGTTGCACAATGCGCCGCCACGGTACGAACCGCGTCCATAAATAGTGCTTCAGGCACCGGAGGCATGCACAGGCGACGTGCTGAGTGTGCCATGCGCTGGGCATTGCGTTCGGGGCGGAACAGACCGACGCCACTGCCACAGCGATAGGCCTTGAGTCCCTCAAAGCAGGACTGGGCGTAGTGCAGCACCTTAGCCGCGGGATCCAGGGCCAGGGGGCCATAGGGGACCAGTTCGCCGTCGCTCCAGCGCCCGTCCTGATAGCGGGCTCGGAACATCACCGGGGCCATGACGGTGCCAAAACCAAGGCGCTCCGGCATTTCAAATCCCCGCAGGCTGGCGATGGCTTCAGGTTGTATTGTTATGCTCACAAAGCGCTCCCACTGAAATTCCACAGTTACGGTCAATCCAGCGGATTATGGCTCTATCCGCCGCACTTTCCAAATGTCACAACCAATATATCGTTAGACTGCGCAATAAATAAGCCATTTCAAACTCACCCTTAGGACAGAAATCTCGCCACCAGGCTATTCGTCCACGGAACCGACCGGAGCACCTTCCCCGTAAAGATCCGCACTCACGGCGGCAGCAAGGAAGCCTCAACCGACAAGCTAGCCCTCCCCCAGCGGTACAGGAGTCACCAGCCGACAGAATTTTCCCCACTACGAAATTTTTGGCACCCGCTTTTGTGAGAATTCCCCCCCACCTCACCCCCTGCTGCCAGACTCAAGAAACCTCTGAACAGGTCGTCTTTGCGCCTAACTTCTCCACTGGGTACACAACGTCTTCAACGGTAAAAATCTTTTGACGCATCAGCGAACAGCGCCGACAAGACAGTACAAATCGCCGCTGGCGCGCCACCCCACCCGGGGAAGCAAAGGACGAAAATTCGTTGGCTATACTCAAAATACATGGACGGTGAACAGCAAATGCAAGGGAAACCAATGCCTTTTTTCGGCTTGAGAAATTCCCTCTTCACCAGAGTCCAGTGTCGATATAGACAACACACCGGGTAACCGGCAGGAAAGCAGACGAACCACACGTCAGGGAGAGAAGTCTCGCGCAACCGGGGTTGCAGTGGCCACAAATTGGCCTGTCTAACAACCCCATCTGATCGCGGGTTTCGAGCTCGGCGGCACCTGTTTTTTAACAGTCGCCGGCGAGTCAGGCACAACATGGAATGGAAGTGGTTCAACCGTGACACAGACAGATACCAGCAACACTTTTGCTATCGGCTTGATGTTTACAGCCTCAGCTCTGCTGTGTGGCTCTGTTGCGGCGGAGGAAATCTCCGCACTCGACAATGCCAAGGCTCCTCCAGCGGCTTATATAGAAGCGGCCTCAAAACCACTGGAAAAACCCAAACGACAGCTACGCCCGTCAAAAGCCGCCGATGACTACCGCCAGCGCATCGAGGAGATGGAAGCAGAATTCGGTGCTTACGGTGCCGGACTGGATGAACAGCTGATGGGGCTAGGATCTGCCCTACAACGCAGCGGCGCACATGAGTTAGCGATTTCAGAGTTTCGCCGCGCCATGCTGATTAATCGCGTGAACGAAGGGCTTTATTCCCTCAACCAGGTACCGATGATCGAGCGCATGATCGAAAGCCAGATAGCGCTCAACCAGTGGGAAGAAGCCAATGACAACCACGAGTACCTTTTCTGGCTGCATGTAAAAAATTATGGGGAAAAAGACCCTCGCATGCTGCCGATCATCAATCAATTGAGCAACTGGCACCTGCAGGCCTACATCGACGAAAAAGGAGCCACCCTTTTCGAGCATCTGATCAATGCCACCAACCTGTATGCTCTCGCGGTAGATATCATTTCGCAAAACTTCGGCGCCAATGACTTGCGACTGGTTGAAGCCCTGCGCGGCCTCAAGGCCACTAACTACTACCTCGCCACTTATTCCGGCGAGCCTCAGGAAGCCATTGTGGTGAACACCAGCTTCGGCGGAGGCAATATGGACCAGCAGCGCCGTGCGCAACTGGACCACTACCGTATCAACAGTTTCAGTTCAGGTAAAACCGCGATCACCAAGATCATGGATGTTTACCAGAAAAACCCGAGTTCGCCACCGGCCGCTTCTGCGAAAGCAAAAGTGGAACTGGGCGACTGGTACATGATGTTCAACAAGTGGCACTCCGCGCGTGAAACCTACGGTGAGGCCTACCAGGCGCTATGGGACAACGGCGCTACCAATCAGGAGATCGATGAGATCTTCGGTCGTCCTGCGGCACTGCCAACTCTGCCGCTGTTGGATGAAGACCGAGAAGCGCTCGCGAATAGCTATGTAACCGTGTCGTATGACGTCACCGCATTCGGTAAGGCGCGCAATATCCAGATCCTGAGTGCGCGCCCGGAAAGTAAGGTAAGCATCCGTTCTCGGGTACGCAATGTTCTTAAAAAGGCGAAGTTCCGGCCGCGGTTTGAGAACGGCGAGCCGGTGGAAACTACCGGCATCGTGCAGAGATTTGTATTCGACTGAAGACAGCAGGAAGGAAAGAGGAATTATCGTGTTCGACTGATGTAGCGAGGTTGGTTTGCGTCCGCCGGGACTCAGGAAATGTTTCAGGTAGCCACAATACGCAGTGTAAAAACTGGCACCAGAAATACTCAATTCTGCAAACCCCGAGGGACAAAAACTGTCGAACAGACAAGGAGCAAAACGGGTCGCCGCGATTTCGCTGCGGCCCGTGAACGCATCAGGAGAAAGCTCATGGCATTACGGAAGATTGCACACTACTTTAACCGCAACGCGGCACACAAATCGGCATCCGATTTTTTCGGCCTGCGCTGGCAAGCCCTCGCCTCTGTCGTGGTTCTGGCCGCGGTAATCAGTGGCTGCAAAAACCAGCAGACACAACAGCAGCCACCGGCACAACCGCAGCAGAAATCCCCGTCGAGCCCGTCCAGTTCGTCGCAATCCCAATCCCAGTCGCAATCATCCAGCTCATCGTCGAGCCAGTCGAAGTCCAGTCCTTCGACAGCCAGCAGTATGCCGTCACCCAGCTCGCCCAGCAGCAGCCGGAGCAGTCCGAGCATATCGACGTCGAGCAGTCCTTCACAGCCGAACACCTCCATGCCGAGTATCGAGTCTGGTGACCGCTCCAGCCAACAAGCATCCACCGCGTCCAACAGCGGCCCGGAATCCGAGCGGCGTTCGCGCTCGTCCAGCAGCAGCGCACAGGACCCCAGCGCCAGCGGCAATCCGTCGACCCCGGTATACAGCGATTCCGACCAGCGCCCGGAAGATTCCCGCATGCCACCGGATCCATCATCCAATAGCGAGGGCGAGCCACCAGATGAAATCGACTTCTCGGAGGAGGAAAAGACCGCGAGCGCCTCTTCGTCCAGCAGCTCTTCCTCTAGCAGCTCTTCGTCCAGTAGTGCCTCTTCGAGCAGCAGTGCCAGCGCTTCGGCGAGTGCTTCCAGCAGTGCACCAAGTAGCGCATCCAGCAGTTCACCGTCGAGCAGTTCTCCTGCCGGGGCCCAGGGCGGCGGAGGTCAGAGCGGGGGGCAACAGAGTACCGCGCAAGCCAGTACTGCCGCCGGTGGCCAGCCGGGCGGGGGCAATCAGGCGCCCAACGAAGCCCCGATGGGCTCTGCCGAGCGTGTTGCCGAGCTTGAGGGCCAGTTCGAATCCACCATGGCCAGTTATGACGGCATGATCCTGCGCGAGCGGGATTACGTCCGTAATCGCCCTGCTTCGCCGGAAGAGGAAGCAGCGGCGGAAGACGAGGTCCCCGCGGGTGAATCTCTGGAGGACCTGATCAAAACCGCCGAAGAAGAGTTCGGTGGTGCCCCACCCGCTGGCAGCGGTGAGGAAGGCAGCGGGCCAGAACAGAATAACTCCAGCGGCCAGGCGACCGGCCCCGGGCTGCCTACCAAGGGACGCAAGGGAGAGTACAACCACACCGGATCATCCGCAGTGGTTCCCGCAGATATCCCCAGTGGCGATGACGATGATGTGGTCGCCCGGCAGATTCGCGAAGCTGCCATGCGCGAGTCCGATCCCGAATTACAGGAGCGACTCTGGGAAGAGTACCGGAAATATAAAAAATCACAGAAATGAAGATGAGTATTCATCAGGGAGAGTAGTGATATGTTTTTCTCGCACACACGCACAACCCTGTGCAGCCTGGCACTGAGTTTACTGGTGCTTGCCGGCTGTACCACAACCGAGGTCCGCACTACCGCCTACACCCCGCTGACGGTAGAGGACGCGGCGATCGCGGAAAATCGCCTGCTGGATGTGGGCATCGTGCAATTCAATGCGGGCCTCGAACAGGACGAGGAGCCCGAAGAAGACGAGCTGGTATTCCCGGAATTGCGCCGCGCAGAATCCCGCTATATCGCGGTTACACTGGCGGACGCACTTCAATCCAGCCAAGGCTGGGGCGCTGTCCGGGTAATCCCCAGTGAACGCACCAATATTGACGTGACCGTGACCGGAACCATTGTTCAGTCCGACGGCGAGACGCTGACCGTGGAAGTCACCGTCACCGACTCCCGCGGCCAGTTATGGTTTACCAGGGAATACACCGAGCAGGCTTCCCACTATGCGTACGACCGCAAGCATCCCACCGAAGGAGACGCTTTCCAGGGAATCTATAACCGGGTTTCCAACGACATGCTCACATACCGACAAGGCCTGTCGAGTGAATACATCGCAGAGCTGCGCACCATTTCCGAAATCAAATTTGCGCGTAGTTTCTCTCCCGGTGCCTTCGATCGGTATCTGGTGCAGGACGATCAGGGGTTATACCAGCTCACCGCCCTGCCCGCCGCCAACGATCCGATGCTGATGCGGGTACGCCAGATTCGCGAGCGCGATTACCTGTTCGTGGATACCCTCCAGGGCTACTACGACACCTTCGTCAAAACCATGGAAACGCCCTATCAGGAGTGGCGCGCCATGAGCTATGAAGAGGTGAAACAGATGCGCGAGCTGAAGCGCAAAGCGCGTAATAACACCATCATGGGAGTCGCAGCCATTGTCGGCGGTATCGCTGCCGCTGGCGCCGGCGGCGGTGCCGCCCGCCAGGCGGGTAATGTGGCAGTGGCCGGCGGCGGCTATCTTGTAAAAAGCGGTTTTGATCGACGCTCCGAAGCCAAGATGCATATCGAGGCACTGCAAGAACTGGGGGATTCCATGGAGGCGGAAGTGGAGCCCCGGATCGTGGAACTGGAAGACCGCACCGTAACCCTGTCGGGATCGGTGGAAAACCAGTACCGCCAGTGGCGCGAACTACTCAAGGAAATTTACGAGGTAGAAACCGGTGGCATGAGTGACATCTGAGTCGCCGGCCAGCCAGTAACTTGTCCGACCGGCCTGCGGGAGCCAGACACTGCGGGTCGGCGAGCGAAAATAACAGCGAATATAGCGGGAATACTATGCAACACCGCGATCCATCATCGGACGATCAGTCATTCATTCAGCCCGCCGATTTTTCATTCGGTGGCGAATCCTCAAACGGCGACGCCGTCAAAGCCGGCCCGCACCCGAATACAACAGCAGAAAAAAAAACCGGCAATGGAAAACTGGTTCCGGTCCTGCTGGGCAGCGGTATGCTCGCCGCCCTGGTGGGCGTATTCTGGGTGTTGCCGCAAGTCGTTGAAAAGCCGACGGTAGCCAGGGTCGCCAGCCCGGTACAGCAGGAGCGTGCATCGAAAACCGCGGTACCAAAGGTCACAGAATCCCCGTATACCGAAGCGGAGATCACCGCACAGCGCCGGGAAGTGCAGCAAGTTCTTCAGGAAATATTGCAACTGCAAGAGGAATTGCTGGAACGGAAAGTGGAGACCTGGGCTGCGGAAGAATACTTTGCCGCACGCACCCTGGCCGAAGAAGCGGACGGTATCTATCGTCAGCGAAAATTCATGCAGGCACTGGAGCAGTATCGGCAGGCCCTGGCCGGGATGCAGCAGCTTCGAGACAGTATTCCCCAGCGAATTGAGCAACATCTCGCGGAAGGGAACAATGCCCTCGATAGCGGAGATGCCGAAGCGGCAAACAAGGCTTTTGATCTGGTACTCACCATATCCGAAGAACATCCACGCGGGCTAAAGGGAAAGGCGCGTGCCGAGCTGTTACCTGAAGTGTGGCCACACTTTACCGCGGGTAAGGAAGCTTTCGGGGAAAACGTCCTGGATACAGCAAAGACCGAACTGGAAAAAGCCCTGGAGCTGGATGGAGACACGACACCCGCCAAAACTTTACTGCCGGAAGTGAATGCCGCAATTCTGGAACGAGACTACAGCGAGGCGATGTCGGCAGGGTATGCGGCCATTGCCAAAGATGACTTTGACAAGGCCAAGTCATTCTTCGTAACGGCGCGAAAACTCAAGCCGAATGCGTCCGACCCTGGTGTGGGCATTGCACAGGCAGAGAACGGTATCGCGCAGGCCCGCATCGATCGTTTGTTCGCAAGTGCCGGCGATAGCGAACGACAGGAACAGTGGCACAAGGCTGTAGAAAAATACGCAAAACTGGTTGCGGAAGACAGCAGTCTGGTAGAGGCCATCACTGGCAAGGCGCGCTCACAGGCGCGCGCCAAACTGGATGATCAGCTGCAGGAATTACTCGGTGACCCACTACTCCTTGGTCAAAGCAAGCGCAATCAGTATGCCCGCAAGGTGCTCGCAGAAGCGCGCGCGTTAAACACCAGCACACCTAGGTTACAGGGGCAGATAGAACAGCTGGAAACCGCACTCACCAAATCCCTGATTCCGATCACTGTATTGTTACAGTCGGATGCCAGTACCCATGTCACCATTTATCATGTGGGCAAACTAGGGAACTTTTCCGAGCGTGAGATCGCGCTAAAGCCCGGGCGCTACACCGCAGTCGGCACCCGCCACGGGTACCGCGATGTGCGCCAGGAGTTTATTGTCGACCCATCTGCCGAATCGCCAGTGGTTACCATCGAGTGCGCAGAGAAAATTAACAGCGCCAATAAATCCTGAAACCTGAAACCCTTTTTCCGCGGGCAGATCAAAAGCTGTAGGACATTGAAGTCACCCAGATTTTGACGTAACTGCCCGCGGGCCCTCTCAGAATTTCTGACTGCCCGCCCATTTCCTGAAGCTAAATACCGCGCCAATAGAGGCCCTGAGCGATCGCCCTGGGGATGGACGAAATTGTCGTCCTGGTGTCGGCAAAACAGGAAAACGCACGCCAAAAACGCCGGACCACAGCCTGCAACCCTCAGAGCGGACTAAGCTGAAATGCGCGGCTTTGTCTCTGGTAGCAAGCCCGGTGCCGAAAGGAGATTGGCATCAAGACCGCGATCCGGAAGGCAATCAAGCAGCGTCGTTAAAATCAATAAGTACGCAGTAACAGGAAATCATAAATGACAGCCAAGGAAGCGGTACCCGTTCGTGATAGCGAACCGGAGAATGAAGATGTATCGGTCATCCAGCCGATCGGATTCACCCCGGCCCCGGTTTCCTCCGGCGGCAAGAAACTACTGCTTTCTCCCAAGGCCATCACCATCGCCGTCTGCTTGCTAGTCGGTGCTTTGATGCTGGTTTATCTACTGGTGGCCCGATCCCTGATTTTCGAAACGCAACCCGCAGATGCGGATGTATCCGTCAGCGGCCTGGCCCTCCCCCTTGGCGACGGCCACCTGGTACTACCCGGGCATTACAACTACACCATCAGCGCAACCGGTTATATCCCGCAGAGCGGAAAGGTGGAAGTCAGCAGTGACAGCAATAGCCGACACGCGGTCAATCTCGAACGCCTACCAGGCCACCTGCAGGTAGTTACCGATCCCCAGGTGCCTGTGCGGGTACTCGTGAATGGAACCGAAGTCACCAGTAGTGGCGGTCTCGCCGAGTCCATACCGGCGGGTCGCAAGCGCATCACTATCCTCACCGATCGCTACCTGCCATTCAGCAAGGAAATCGAAATCGAGGGACTGGATAATACCCAGACGCTCACTGCCAAGTTGCGCCCTGCCTGGGCAAACGTACACATCACCAGTAATCCGGCAGGCGCGACGGTGAGTGTCGAAGGAAAAATTCTGGGTACCACCCCGCTTACTGCAGAACTGGTGCAGGGAGATCGGCTGGTAGATATTTCGCTGCCGCAATACAAAAGCGCGCAGGTACCAGTGCCGGTAACCGCGGGGGTCGACCAGACACTGGAGACCGTGGACCTGAACGCTGCCGACGGCACCGTGCGTGTGGTGAGCACCCCCCCCGGAGCCAGTGTTACTGTCAACGGCGAGTACCGTGGCCAAACCCCCATGGATCTCGAACTGGCATCCAACAGTCGCCACGAATTGCGCTTTTTTCTGGACGGTTACAGTACAGTGGAGCGCAGCGTGGATGTGCGCGCTGGAGACCTGCGGGATATGAACGTGCAGCTCACTGCGGTATTCGGCAAGGTCTCCATCTCCAGCAGTCCTGAGGATGCCCAGGTATTCATCGATGGCAAACTCGCCGGCAGAGCCGGCCAGACCTTCACCCTGCCGACCCGCAGCCACACGATTACGGTACGCAAATCCGGCTACGAGGATTACCAGACCACCATTGTGCCCTCGAGCAAACTCAAGCAGACAGTGCGCGCGGTGTTACTGACGGGTGAACAGGCGCGCTGGAGCAATGTCGCAGCGGAAATCACCCACGGCGCCGGCGGGAAGATGCTGCTAATGCGGCCAAATGCACAGTTCACAATGGGTTCCTCCCGTCGAGAGCAGGGCCGCCGCGCCAACGAGGTACTGCGCAAGATCGCTCTCACGCGCCCGTTTTATATCGGTGCTACCGAAGTGACCAATCGCGAGTTTCGCCGTTACAAACGCATGCACAGCTCCAGCCATACCAACGGCATCAGTCTCGATAACGATAGCCTCCCGGTGGTAAACATCAGCTGGAATGATGCGGCACTCTTCTGCAATTGGCTCAGCGCACGCGACGGCCTCAAAGAGGTGTATCGCAGCGAGCGCGGCCGGGTGGTCGGATTCGATGCAAGCGCCAACGGCTACCGCATGCCTACCGAGGCGGAATGGGCCTGGGCCGCCCGCTACGAACGCGGTGCGATGCGCAAATTCCCCTGGGGAGATTCTCTACCAGTGGGTAAAAACTCAGGTAACTACGCCGATAGCAGTGCCGGTCAGATTGTTCCCGCAGTACTACGCACTTACAACGACCGTTATGCCGCAACCGCGCCCGTAGGCAGCTTCGGTGCCAATCACATAGGTGTGTTTGACATGGGCGGCAACGTGTCCGAGTGGATTCACGATCTCTATACCATAGGCACGGGTCTCTCGCTGAAGCGGGAAGAAAACCCGGTGGGACCTCAGGACGGGGACTACCACGTGGTGCGAGGTTCCAGCTGGAAACACGCGGGACTTACCGAACTGCGGCTTTCCTACCGGGACTATGGCTCCGAGGCTCGTGACGACATCGGGTTTCGTGTGGCGCGCTGGGTAAACTGAGTAACTGCGAAAAAAGCGAAGGGATAATCATTGAGGCAGTGTTATGTACACACAAGAAATCAGTGAAAAGGCGAATAAACCGGTGATAACGCTAATCCGTGCTGGTGCAATTGCATCCTTGGTACTGGCGGTCATGGCGGCGCCCGGCTTTGCACAGACCACAGAAACTGAAAGCTCCGCCGAGGCGGAGACATCACAACAAGCCGAACAACCGTCACAAGTAAAAAGTAACGCTGCGGTCAGTGAAAAATCGACACCGGCCAAGCCGACCAAGATAAGGGCGCAGAGCGCACAGAGCGCGGATAACTACGAGGCGTCGGAAGAAATTTCAGAGGACCTTTCGGTCTCCTATCCAGTGGATATTTAACAGGTCACCACAGAACGCAAGCAACACGCGATTGAACGGACACAATCAGAGCACTACCCGGGCCCTTTGCCAAAGGAATGGCCCCACAAAAAACGGGAACACCCATGAAATTCAAGTCTTCAGATTTTGTATTCCAGCTGTTTGCCCTACTTGGGGCGATCATTCTGGTCCACGCAATTTATGTGGCCATCATCCGACCCAACGCCGACGCGCTGATCGAAGAACAGATGGCCCGCGAAGAGGCCGGGGAGACCTACATCCAGCAGCGATCCATTTACATCGTGATGCGCGACTACGAACAGGAAGCCTGTTTCGTACTGATGCTGTGGGCCATGGCCATCATGGGCCTGAAGGCGCGACGCAGTATGCGCGAACGAAAGCTACTGGACCAGGCGCTGCTGAATGTCAGCGAGGGCACCCCAATCCTGCCTGAGGATGCGCGGGATTTATCCCGCCCGATACAGGCGTTACCAGAGGAAGAGCGCAACTTCCTGCTTCCCCGTGCATTGCTCACTGCACTGCAACGCTTTGGATCGACCCGCAACGTGGCCGCCGTATCCAACTCGGTAAAAGAAGTGTGTGAAACGGAAGGTGATCGACTGGATTCTGAACTGGCCATGGTGCGCTATATCACCTGGGCGATTCCCTCGATCGGGTTTATCGGCACGGTGCGCGGTATCGGTGAAGCACTGGCGCAGGCGCATCGCGCCGTGGAAGGCGATATCGCAGGGGTAACGGTAAGCCTGGGTGTGGCCTTCAACTCCACGTTTATCGCACTGGTGATCAGTATCGTAATCATGTTCTTCACCCACCAGCTACAGCTGATGCAGGAACGACTGGTACTGGACACACAGAATTATTGCGACAACAAATTATTGCGCTTCCTGAAAGTCAGCTGAGTCTATCAGGCTCCCGACCAACCGGAATAATCAGCGGGCAGCCAGGGAAACGGCTACCCGAAAAGAGAAAACAGGAGCTCCCATGAGCAAAGGTGTACTGGAAATCAACGATTGTGGCCTGCGTGTTTTCGATGGCAATAATGAGGTACTGGAAAGCCCTGGGGTCGCTATCATCAACACTCGAGAGATTCTCACCGGCACCGGCGCGCTGATGCGAGCGCGCAGTCATCCTACCCAGGTCAACCATCAGTTCTGGCGTCGGCTCAGCCTGGAGTCAGTGAAATCAGACAACCCCGGATGTCGCCACCACGCGGATCTCGCATTCTGCCACCTTCAACATATCGCGGAACTTTGCGACTTACCGGATGAAGTCGTACTCGCCGTACCGGGAAATTTCACCCGCGAGCAGCTCGCGCTGCTACTCGGGGTGATCAAGGAAAGTCCTTTCAACGCCGTATCATTGATAGATTCTGCCGCCGCCTGTATCAGCAGCTGTGCGCCGCGTGGGGTACATCTGCACATCGACCTGCACCGCCATCAGACCCTGGTAAGTCGCGTGGTGGTACACGAACAGGCCGAACTGGATATAGCGGAAACCGTTACCGATGCCGGGCTGCAGCATTTCCAGGAAGCCTGGGCACGGATATTTACCGACGCCTTCATCATGCAGTGTCGGTTTGACCCGCTGCACTCTGCCGAAGCGGAGCAGCAGCTCTACGACATGCTGCCCCAGTGGATAGCCAAGGCCATGCGCCAGGGCGAGGTCATGGCGGAACTCGATGACCGTACGGCCAAAGTCAGCCTTCGACAGCTTCAGGATGCCAGTACCCCGATTCTGTCGCGGGTGCGCGCCATGATTGAAAACCTCGGTGAAGCGAACAGTGTTGTTTTCGTATCCCACCGCTGGGCGGAGATTCCCGGTGGCGCCCAACTTGCCGAACGCATCCACCTTTTGCCGCACAACGCCGTGGCGCAATCAGCGGAAAAGCGCTGGCAGGAAATTCACAGCGACAGCGGCAACCTGCGCCTGATTACCAGCATGAGCGCCGCCCCGGCAACCGAAGTGGCAGTACAGGTCAACGCAGCGGCCGAGGCTGGCGCTACCCACTTGCTCTATGGACATCGCGCTCTGGCAGCACAGCAACCACTGTTTGTTAGCTGGCAGGAAGGCAAACTCAATGTTACCCCCACCCCGCCCAGCCACCCGGCAGCCACTATTACCAACCACGCCGGTCGTCTGGCCCTGCGGGTGGATGCAGGTGCACAACTGATGTTGAACGGTGAGGAAATTTCCGCACCGGTCAATCTCACCGCCGGCGACCGTATTGGCGCGGCCAACTTTGACGATGTAATCACTGCGATCAGCGTGGAGCATTATGGCGCGTAAAAAACGGCGGTTTACAGCTTTCAGCCTGTCGTTTCTGGACATCATGTCCTGCGGCTTCGGCGCCGTTGCATTGATCTTCCTGATCATTAAACACGGTTCCGATAACGACATTCAGGCAGAGAACGAGGACCTGTCAGCGGAAGTGAACCTGCTACAGGAAGAGGTCCAGTTTGGGCGCGAACACCTGGTGCTGGCGCGTAACACTCTGGATACCACCAGTGATGATCTCGCCAAAGCCCAGGGCCTCGCGCGGCGTATCATGGAACAGATAGAGGAGGTAAAGGGCAATATTGCCGAGGTCGACAGCAGCACCGATGAGATGGATATCGCGCGCCTGCAGGAAAAGCTGAAGAAACTCGAGCAAGCCAAGAAGCAACTGGAAGAGGAGAACAAGAAGCTTGGCAACAACGTGCGCAAGTTCGTCGGTGACGGCGATCGACAATACCTTACCGGGCTGCGCCTTGGCGGTGATCGCATTCTTATTTTGCTGGATTCTTCCGCCAGTATGCTGGGCGACGAACTGATCAAAGTCATCCGCACCCGCAATATGTCCGATGCGGTGAAGCGTGACACGGAAAAATGGCGTCGGGCTAAACAGACGGTGTCCTGGCTGGTGTCGCAGTTCCCCCAGGATAGCCAGTACCAGATCTACACTTTCAACACCGGCTTTCGAGCGGCCATTGTGGGTACCGAAGACCGCTGGCTGAATGTGGATGATCGGGATCAGATGGACGACGCGATGAAGGAGCTGGACGCCATAGTGCCGCAAAACGGCACCAGCCTGGAGCGCATTTTCAACGCGGTAAACAATATGTCGCCTCTGCCTGACAACATCATTTTGATCACCGATGGGCTGCCCACCCAGGGGATGAAGTCGCCGCGGGGCAACACGATCTCCGGCAAGGAGCGCCTGAAACTGTTCCGTAAAGCGGTGGATGCCCTGCCCAAGAGTATCCCGGTGAATGTGGTCCTGGCCCCCATGGAAGGTGACCCCTTCGCCGCCAGCGAGTTCTGGAAGCTGGCCATGGAAACCCAGGGGTCTTTCCTCGCACCATCTAAGGACTGGCCATGAGCAGACGTAACAAACGACAACAGGAAGAGTTCAGCATCTCATTTCTTGACGTAATCTGCTGCGGGTTCGGCGCCATTGTACTGCTGCTGATGATTGCGAAGACGGTGGAACCGGTCGTCCTCGAAGAAGCCGAACTCGACCTGGATGGACAGGTGCAGGAACTTCAGCAACAACTGGCGGAAATTCGCGGTGAAACCTCGGTATTGAACCGCGATCTCAATGCCAAGAAAGAGCAGCTGGATATCGAGACCAAACGTATCGCCAAGCTGAAAGGTGAACTGGAAACACTGCACGCACAGTACGCCAGAAAAACCGAAGGTGAATCCGAGGAAGGCAAGCTCAAGGGAGAGTTGACCATTGCACTGCAGAGCATGACGGATGAAATGAAGCGGCTGCTGGGAGAAAACTACCAGCGCAAGAACAATGTTATCGGGGGTATCCCGGTGGACAGCGAATACATCCTGTTCATCATCGACACCTCCGGCAGTATGTTCAATTACGGCTGGGACCGCATGATCGACGAAATGGTCAACACCCTGAATCTATATCCCAACGTAAAAGGTATCCAGGTCATGAACGATATGGGGGACTACATGTTCTCCAACTATCGCAACCGCTGGATTCCGGACACGCCGGGGCGCCGTAAAGCGGTACTTGATCGCCTGCGCTCCTGGAACCCGTTCAGTAACTCAAGCCCGGTCGAAGGTATCCAGAAAGCGGTGCGCACCTTTTACGATCCGAAAAAGAAAATCAGTATCTATGTACTCGGCGATGAATTTACCGGCAAATCCATCCGCAACGTGATGATGGCGGTAGACCGGGTCAACGCCCAACGTGGTGAGGACCAGCGGATGGTGCGGATCCACGCTATCGGCTTCCCGATCCAGTTCTCTCGTCCACTACATCTGCAGACCACCGGTCTCCGCTTTGCGGCCCTGATGCGAGAACTCACTTATAGAAATGGCGGCACGTTTGTCGGCCTGAACGACTTCCGCTGATACAGCAATGGATATGCAGAGGGTTGAGAGAAACCCGGGAGCAGCACATGAATCGGATGTTCAATGGAATCGGCGCGCTCAGGAAATTGACGCTATTCGCTACGGCTATCCTCATGACGGCCTGTGCCCACACCGTCTCGGTGGATGGAGAGTTTCCGGCTCCGGTGGGTAATCCCCACCCGCTGACGGTAGGGGTCTACCTGAGCGATGACTTTAGCGATTTTACTTACAGCGAGAATCGAGACGACCGCGACGAGTGGAATATCAATACCGGACGCGCGCAGAAAAACCTGTTTGAGACGGTACTCGGTTCCATGTTTACCGAAACGATCAACCTGGCGCAGTACCCGACTAACCTTCCCAAGGGACTCGATCTGGTGATTGTACCGGAGGTACGTGAACTCCAGTTCACCATGCCGCGGGAAACCCGGGTGAATATCTTCGAGGTATGGATCAAGTACGACATGCACGCCTATAACCAGCAGGGCGATGCAGTGGCGGAGTGGGTAATTACTGCCTATGGCAAAACTCCTACCGCGTTTCTGAAGTCACAGGAGGCCGCACTGGCCCAGGCCATCAACGTGGCACTACGCGATGCTGGCGCCACGCTGTATACCGGCTTTGAGCGGGTGCCGGAACTACAGGCTTTCATAGACAACAAGCAACGCGCCCTGAGCATGAAGCAGACGGGTGGCAATGAATAAGTTTCCTTTGCAAGTAAGGAAACCAGGTAACAGGGAAATAGGAGATTCCAGTCGCGGGGGGTTCTCAGCCGAGACACTCGCTAGAATCACAAGGAGGATGTACCGGTGAAATTCCTGAGTGTGTTTTTTTCGGTTTCTGTACTGACATTACTTTCCAGTGGCTGCACCACGGTAGTGATCGATGAGTATCGCCGCAGTACCGGTGAGCTGGCCATGGGCGATTCGGTAGTGATTCTCGGGCGGCGACACTCCAGTGACTACGAAACTGAGCCGGACCTGATCGATTGCGTGGGTAAGACACTGCATAACCCCAAGGCCGGGGTTAACGTGATTCCTGAACGCCAGTTTGTGGATGCACTCTATCCCTGGTTCGAACCGCGTACTGCGCCCATGCATATCAAGTCACTGGACCGTCTGATGGACATCCCCGATGTGCGCGACCGCATGGAAAAGTACGGAGTTAAATACATCGTGTGGATCGACGGCTCCACCGAGACCACGTCCAGTGCTGGCTCCATCGGCTGCTCTATCGGCACTGCTGGTGCGGGCTGCTTTGGCTTCGGCACCTGGGACAAAGAATCTGATTACGAGGCATCCGTGTGGGATTTCCGCGATCAGGAGCTATCCGGGAAGATCAGCGCGGACGCCCAGGGTACATCCTACATGCCCGC
Source organism: Microbulbifer mangrovi (assembly GCF_002009015.1). Taxonomy (GTDB): domain Bacteria; phylum Pseudomonadota; class Gammaproteobacteria; order Pseudomonadales; family Cellvibrionaceae; genus Microbulbifer; species Microbulbifer mangrovi. The sequence continues at coordinate 20,730 of NZ_LZDE01000331.1, forward strand.
AATCGTGGTACCGATTCCTTTGATCGCACGCGTTCAGAATAACGCCTGTAAAGGTATGGCCGCACAGCTGCAGGAATTCCTGTTGCCGCCGCAGTCCGCCAGCCGCTGAGCGCACAACACTCGACTGCAAACAATAACGACAGGAGATCCAGATGCACACTATCAATAAACTACTGGCAGCGATCCTGCTGGCCACTGCAACCGGCTGTGCTTTCAATCCGGCCACCAACCGGCCGGACCTGGTTTTGATGTCGGAAGAAAAAGAAATCAAGATCGGGCGAGAAATGCACGAGAAGCTCGTTGCCAGCACCCCAATCTACAATGATCCGATACTCAATGCTTATGTCGAGCATGTCGGACAGAAGATCGCCAAAGCCAGCGACCGGCCCGATCTCACCTATCACTTTACCGTGATCGACAGCCAGGACATCAATGCTTTTGCCCTGCCCGGCGGTTATGTGTATATCAACCGTGGACTGCTCACCTATCTGCAGTCGGAAGCAGAAATGGCTGCAGTACTCGCACACGAAGTGGGCCATATCACAGCACGCCACGCGGTTCGGCAGAAAACAGCGGCTACCGGCGCGGGAGTGGCTTCGGTGCTCTCGGTACTGGTAACCGGCAGTGGTGTGGTCGGCGATGTCACCAACTTGTGGAGCACTGCCGCGGTAAAAGGCTACGGCCGAGACATGGAATTGGAGGCGGACAGGTTCGGCGCCCAGTACATGTACAACGCCGGCTACGATCCGCAATCGATGATCAACGTTATTGCGCTGCTCAAAGACCAGGAGACCTTTGCCCGCCGCCGCGCCCGTGTGGAGGGTAAAAAGCAGCAGACCTATCACGGCGTCTTCTCATCGCACCCACGCAACGACGTGCGCCTGCGTGAGGTGGTAGAAGCAGCAGGTGCACTGCCCGAAGACAAGAAAATTACCAAAGTCGAGTACTACCGGGAAAAGACCGAGGGCATTGTCTACGGACAGAACGCCCAGGAGAGCGAGAAAAACCGTTTCAATCACAAGAGCCTGGGTTTTTCGCTATTGTTCCCCGAGGGCTGGACAGTGGAAAACCAGCGCACCGCAATCGTGGGTATGGCACCGGACAAGTCCGCAACCCTGACAATCAAAGTCGACAAACGGGAGGGTAACCAGCCCGCGGATATGGCATTACGCGGCGTGTACGATGTGCGCAGTCTGGAGCAGGACGAGGCATTGAGCCAGTATCGCCTCGAGGGACACACCGGCAAACTGCCAGTAGCTGGCGAGAACGTACCGGATCGTGTGGCAGTACTGTTTTATGGCAGTCGCCAGTACATTCTGGAAGGGCGAGTCACGGATAAGAAGGAAGATAGCGAACAGGCCAGCGAGTACGACAACCTGTTTCTAACCAGTATCCGTAGCTTCCGTCCACTGCGCAAAACTGATGTGGTCAAGCCGGATATCAAGCGGGTTAAGTATGTACAGGCCAACGATAAAACCACATTTTCCTCCCTTGCCCGACATATGGAGATTGGAGAATACGCAGAGGAACAGCTGCGGCTGCTAAACGGGTATTACCCGCGAGGTGAGCCCAAGCCCGGCGAGTGGATCAAGATTGTGCAGTAACGTCCCTTCCCCCACGCCCGGGGTAAAACCCGGGCCCACCACAGCGAGAGTTACAACCACGATCGCTCGCTGGCAGCAATAACGCTGTATTTTTGCAGTGCCTGAATATTTCAAACGCATGACAAAATGGTCGATTCACTGGCCCGAGGTTTTCTCCGTCTACGAGTAACGGTATGTTTATGCAATACAGACTATCTGCTGGATTGCCAATGCTACCCGAACACAACAAGTCACCGCTCCTTTTCTTCCTTGTCTCGATATTCTTTACCTGCTTTCAACCACTTGAAGCATCGAGTGAGACGGACAGCACACCTATCGTCATTGCCCACCGCGGCGCCTCCGGATATCTGCCCGAACATACACTGCCGGCGAAGGCACTGGCCTATGCAATGCGCGCGGACTATATCGAGCAGGATCTGGTTCTGAGCAAAGACAATCACCTGATCGTTATGCACGATATCTATCTGGATAACGTGACGGACGTAGCGCAGAAGTTTCCCGGGCGCGCCCGTACAGATGGACACTTCTACACCATCGACTTCACACTTGCGGAACTTAAGCGGCTACAGGTCAGCGGGCCTTTTGTACCAGCGGTGAGCCGGAATTTTCCGCAATATGCAGGACGCTTTCCCCTGTGGAAATCGCATTTTGAACTGGTGACATTTGAGCAGGAGCTGGAACTGATCCAGGGATTGAATAGCTCCCTGCAATACGCTACAGGTATTTATCCCGAAATCAAAAAGCCCTATTTCCACCGCGCAGAGGGACGGGATATTTCCCACGCGGTGCTGACTACCCTTAAACGTTACGGGTATGTCAGCCGCGACCAGAAAGTATTCGTGCAGAGTTTCGACGCGGAGGAATTGCAGCATATTCACAATACGCTGATGCCGGAGCTGGAAATGGACCTTCCATTGGTACAGTTGATCGCAGAAACCGAGTGGGAGGAGAAGTGCGTACAAAAAGATGGTGAGTGGGTGAGCTACAACTACGACTGGATGCGTACGCCGGAGGGATTGAAAAAAATAGCGGGCTACGCCGATGGCATCGGCCCCTGGTTCCCTATGCTGGTAGATGAAGTACCAGGAGACGCCCCTTACGCGCCCAACCAACTCACCTCAACAGCTCACAAGCTCGGCCTTGAAGTCCACCCTTATACGTTTCGCGCTGATCCACAACAGTTGCCGGACAATATGGAGAGCTTCGACCAGTTACTGGCGCTGTATCTAAACGATATCGGCGTCGATGGGGTCTTTACTGATCACCCGGACAAGGTCCGAAAGTTCATTGACAGGCAAAGCGCGATTTCGGAAACACCGTAAAGGGCACTAAGCAAACTTACCCTCAGGCAGGCTCGGGGTTTGGAACAACCACCGTGGATTCCGTTTCAGGACCATCCACCATTTCAACGCGCGCCTGCCTCGAGGCATTGTCACCATGGGGCTCCTGCTCGGGGTGATACTCAACCACAATATTGCGCCCTCGCTCTTTGGCACAATAAAGGGCGCGATCAGCCTGTCGCAGAAGCTTTTCTACCGGATCACCAGGCGCCCCGTGGGCAACACCGATACTGGAAGTAAACTGGATAAAGCCATCCAGACAGGGCAGGCGGACGCTTGCAATATTGTCCCGAAGACGCTCGGCGGTATACAACGAGTCGGGCTTGGTTTCGGTAAGCAAAAGCGCAAACTCTTCACCGCCAAGGCGGCCAAATACGTCGGTTTCACGAATTTTCGTCTGGATCGTCTGGCTGAACAGACGCAAAGCCTCGTCACCGACACCGTGTCCGTGGTTGTCGTTAATCGACTTGAAATGATCGATGTCGAACATTAACAGGCTGATGGGGTCCCCTTTTCGCTCGGCGCGCTTGATACATAACTCTGCCTCTGCGAGAAAGCTGCGGCGATTACGAACGCCAGTGAGCGGATCGGTACGCGCCTCCATTTCCGCCTGAAGCTTGGCTTTTTCCAGCTCCTCGGTACGCGCGCGCACCTCGCCCTCCAGCTTGACCTTGGACTCTTCCAGGTGACGGCGGTACTGACGCTCCGATTCCAGCCCTTGCAAACGCACCCGACGCAACTTCAGCCCCATCGCCGCCATGATGGTGACCATCTCGATAAATGAACTCAGTGGCGGCAGGTAGTAATTGACCAGATTGTGCTCGACGAACCCGAGATCACGCAGGGCCTGGTAAAAAAGCCCCATCAACAGCAGTGTCCAGCCAACCGCAAATACCGCCGCTTCGCTGGAACCCTGCCGCCAACGCACCAGGGCGATGACAGTGGAAGCGGGATACAGCAAAAGCGCCAGGGTAATACTGATCAACGCCACGGCCTTCACCTGCAGTAGTGCACTGAATAGCAGGACGGCGGCGTTGATCATCATCAGAATGAGGATGTAATCCAGCTTGGGTGTGTATTTGCGAGTCTGTAGGAAGAGTCGGTCGAATATGACTCCGCACAGAATACTCACCGCACCCGCGGCGGACATATAACTCCAGTGAAAAGCGTCGCGCAGTAAATACTGGTGGGTAAAACCGAGGATGGTTCCCCATGCCAGGATTTTGGAAAGACCGTAGACGAAATACGCAAAGAAACTTGTTTCACCGGTCGTCATACCGACGATCAGGGAGAAGAGTGAGATAAGGGCAATTCCACCAAACAGGAATGCGACGATGGCAGTTTCCCCGGTGTGGGTCTGACTCAGTTTTTGCGGACTCCAGATCCGCATGGACGGAAACACAAAACCGGCTTCTTCCGAGTCAAAGCGCACCAGAAACTCCACCGTTTCCCCGGGGGTCAGGGTAACCGGCACCACGAAGCGGTTATGGGAGACCGGGCGGTTGGAAAACGCCTCCCCCATCTCCAGTTCGGCAATACTTTCAAAACCGCCGCTGCGGTGATCATCAAAGACCGAGCGACGCGCAAACGCCTGCAATCGGATCAACTGATGATCCACATATTCCAGGTTCAGGGGCACTGGATTACCCGTGGAATTCTCCAACGAAAAATAGGACCAGTAACTGCCCTTTTGCAGTCCTGTGGAACCCGCCCCAGGCAGTGGCTGAAAGGCACCACCTGCCAACGCTTGCCGCGCATCAACCAGCTCCGCAGCCCCGCTGATATCGTGCCAGATGACCTGCTGGCCGGTACGCTGGTCGCCGTTCTCATCGGTATCGACGGTAATCGGAGCGACCGCTGCTGGCGCAAGCGCTTCAGTATGGGCCGCAACAGATAGCAGCAGGGTAATCAGCAGAAAGGTAACCCGCGCAAGCGAAGATACAGCCTGGGGAATTAGAGATGTTGTCATCATTGTCCTGAAAGCCAGGTTGCCGCAGCATGACTGCACGCACGGAGAATCCCGGTTCATTATCGACTGTTATTCTTGAGGCCCGCCACAATGGGCCGCAAGCCGGGGGCTGCCCGACCGGGGAAATATTTGAGGAGTGTACCGATTCGTAAAATTTTTATCATGTCCCTTTCCCCCAACAGAACCGGGCGCTGCAGAAGATTTCGGGGTTTTCGGAGTTGCATCTCGCATCAATAACCCCGCTCCCAGAAAAGCAGGCCACCAAATTAGCCCTAAAGAGCCATTATTGGAGGCGCTAAAGAGAAATACGTCACACTTCCGACATAGATCACACCAAAAAAAAGGCTGCACAGAAGCAGCCTTAAGAATTAAATTCCAAATTACATTTTAAATATAAGAATAAATTCCAACCCCATAAATCTAATCGGATAAATCAATCAAACTTGGAGAAGTCTGCGGCACGTTTTTCCATAAATGCCGTGGCGGCTTCGCGAAATTCTTCCGACTGCAATCGCTCCTGGAAATACCCGGCCTCCTGTCGAATGACCGCAAGTCCGCTCTCCATGGTCCCCTGACGCAACAATTTTTTACTCAGGCGCACCGCCTCCGGTGCTTTTTGCGCAAGCTCGCGGGCGTAAATTCGCGCACGGCTGAGCGCCTCACCGGAGTACACAACTTCATTGAGAATATTTACATCGGCTGCGGTGTGCGCATCAAATTTTTTGCCCAATAGCAACAGCTCGGAGGCCTTGGCCTGCCCCATGATCCGCGGCAAAAGGAAGCTGGAGCAGTACTCTGGACACAAGCCCAGGTTGACGAAAGGCATCTGGAACACCGCGTCGTCATCGGCAATCGACAGATCGCAGTGCAACAGCATGGTGGTACCAATACCCACTGCCGGCCCGCTGACCGAGGCCACGACCGGCTTCGGGAAGTTATACAGCGCCATCATGAACTGGAATACCGGCGACTCCTCTCCTGTCGCCGAACCACCCAAGAAATCGCTTAGATCGTTACCGCTGGTGAAAGCGCCGCCGGCGCCAGTGAGGATAACCACCCGTATACCGGGGTCATCGGCAGCACTATGGAGCAGCTCCGCCATGGCCGAGTACATGGCCATGGTCAGCGCGTTCTTGCGCTCTGGCCGATTGATGGTGATTTCCAGTACCCGGTCGGATACCTGGGCCTGAATTTCTGCACATGTACTCTGCATAGCGGACTCCGCATTTTTGCTGGTTATCACAGGTTTATAGCCCCGGCGAGCAGGCGCCAGCGGGCAGGCGGTATGACCCAAATAAACAATTATGGTCACAGACCGAAAGACACTAGTTTAGCCACTCCCCCCTCCCACACGAGGTCCAATTCGACCAGTTTGGGTTACGGATTCTGAAACAACTTCGACAAACAGACTTTTCCAATCTGGACGACACAGACCTTATAATGTGACCAAACTTTGCCTAATTTATGCAATTTCAGATTCACTAGCCTGCAGAAACCGGTATAACCATTTCGGTCGCAGGGGAAGACGAGGAAAGTTCTCAATATGACCGTGACCTACAGCTCCTACCTCAAGGTAGACGATCTACTGAAGTGCCAACAGCCATTGTCGGAGGGCCCGGAGCACGATGAGCTGCTGTTTATCGTGATTCACCAGAGCTACGAGCTCTGGTTCAAACAACTGCTGCACGAATTGGACTTCCTGGTGCGCCTGTTCAATGCCGGCGAGCGCAATCGCGCCCTGCACACACTGAAACGGGTGGATGCCATCTATCGCACCCTGATCCAGCAGGTAGACATCCTGGAGACATTAACCCCACTTGAGTTCATGTCATTTCGCGACCGCCTCTCTACCGCCAGCGGCTTTCAGTCCTACCAGTTCCGCGAGCTGGAGTTCCTGTACGGCGCGAAAGATGCGAAGAAGCTGGAGAATTACGAGCCAGGTTCAGAACACTACCAGCGCCTGCAGAAGCGCCTGCAGGCACCGACCCTGTGGGATGCCTTCCTGCGCTTCCTGGCCCATGAGGGGCACGAGATTCCGACCGCTGTACTGGAGCGGGACTTCAGCCTGGTAGCAGCCCCATCCAGCGCCGTACAGAAGGTGCTGATCGACGTGTACAGGAATGACCCGCTGGTAAGCGATATCTGCGAGGCACTGGTAGATATCGATACATCCCTGCAGCAGTGGCGTTACCGACACGTAAAGATGGTGGAGCGCACCATCGGCAGCAAGATGGGCACCGGTGGTTCCAGCGGAGTTGGCTATCTGCAGAGCACTCTGTTCAAGCCCGTGTTCCCGGACCTGTGGGCCATTCGCTCGGAGTTCTGAAGACCAAGCTACAGACACAAAAAAAGCCAGCATTTGCTGGCTTTTTTATCCTGTGAGGGAGATACCGTCAGAGAGTTATCTCTTGTCGTCGAACGGTACCAATGAAACCTGAATATTCGGGTTCACCTCTTTCGCTGCATCGGCGATGGTCACGTAAGTGTCCGCGCTCGATTTGTTGTGCGCGCGTACAATCACGATGGCCTGCGGGTTTTCCGCAAACATCTGTGCGATACGGGCACGCACAGCACGGCTATCAATCCGATTCTGCCCCATCCAGATCTCGTCAGCAGAATTCACTGTAATCAGGATGTTCTGCTTATCCGGGTCCGGCGGAGTCTGTTCAGTCTGATCCGGATCAGGCACGTTCACGTCCAGCGCCTTCTCTTTTACGAAGGATGCCGTCACGATAAAGAAGATCAGCATGATAAACACAACGTCCAGCATGGGCGTCAGATCAATATCGGCCTTTTCTTCTTCTACGGCCTTACCGCGTCGTCTACTCATAAAACACCGTACTGTTTTTTAATTCGAATTCGCCGGTTACACCGGTCTAATCAGGTGGGGAAGATTGCCGGGAAATGGCCATCAATGCAAGTGCAACCTGTGCACCCTACATATACCCCTTTAGAATCAATGACTTATATCACACTAATCGAGCAAAAGCTCAAAAATCACACAGCCAATTCGTCCTTTCGCGCCGCCAGATAGCCCTGATAGTCAGGTACTTGACGGGGAAAACTGCGGGTCATCAGCTCGGAATGGATCATCATATCGGCACTGCTGGCATTGCAGGCCACCGGGATATTCCACACCGCCGCTATCCTCAGCAAGGCCTTGACGTCGGGGTCATGGGGCATCGGCTCGAAGGGATCCCAGAAAAACACCAGGATATCCACCTCGCCCTGACAAATCCTGGCGCCGAGCTGCTGATCGCCCCCCATAGGGCCGCTGAACAACTGCTCCACCGGCATGCCGGTAGCGGCCTCAATCTTGCTGCCAGTGGTCCCGGTACCCAGCAAGTGGTGCTGTTCGAGTATGCTCTTATGCTGACGACACCACTCGATCAATGCGGTCTTGCGGTTGTCATGCGCCACCAGCGCAATGCGCTTCTGCGCGGCAATCGGCTGATCAATATAATCCACATAGCCCCCAGAGGAATCTGCTCTATTCGGTTGCGCCCCCCAAATATGCCGGGGGCACTCACTGATTATGCTAAATTCCGCGTCCTGCATCCATCGCAAGAGTCCGATGCCGCTATCCGCTGGCCTGCCACAGCTAATCGGCCGGGAGACACGGCCTGACAATACTGGCTAATACCGGGTAGAGCATCCCGTCGTGGTGCGTATAATCCGCCCCACTGAGAATGCATGGCCTGTTGTGCACATGCCTACCTATATAGGAGTGATTATGAGTGTCGGTGCCTGGGAACCAGACAACCAAGCTTCCAACGATCAACCGCGTACGGAGATCGATCACGCGCTGATAAACCGCATCATCAATGCAATAAATGAAGCGGACAGTGCGGACACAGATGGGAACCGTGCACCGGAGCTCAAGTCCTTCGAGCAGGAACTACTTTCCGCCAGTTGGCTTGCGGGCCTGCCTGCCACCCAGTGGCTGGAAGAAGCATCCCGCTGGGACAGCACCCAGATCTGGGCACTGATCCGTTTCTTCACTCTGGCAGAAATGCAGTTACAGGATTGGCAGGGGGGCGCCGAGTCACCGGTCATTCCCCTGGCCAAATCTCTGCGCCAGCGCAAGACGCCGCTTCAGCGGGAGCAATTGCTGTGGATTCGCCAGCATTCCGACAACCGCTACCTGCCGTACGGACCGCTTTAGTCGGGGCAAGTTTGCTTAGTGTGCCAGCTCTTACGAGCTATTGTTTGGGAAATCCCCACAGAGCCGCAATTGATTCTGCCCAATAAAAAAGGCGTAGTGAAATATCCACTACGCCTTTTTTATTGCCACCAGCTTCCGCTTATTAACGCCGCGTCAAATTAACGCCCAGCGCAACAATGCTACTCAATCATCGATTCGAAACAGCTGCCCGCGCAGCACACCCGCACTCGCGGGAACCCGGTAATTCGTCGACAGATCCCGCCATAGGACATAGCCCTCATTATCCATCAACCAGGCACTGGGACGCGCAGCATCCCGCACCCATGGACGCAGAATGAGCGGTGCCGCAGAACGGGCAACAAATGCAGAAGCATTTTCGCCATCTACATCCAGTTGCCGCGGTGGGACCAGGTTCAAATTGCGTCCCGTACTTCCCCCAGATCCATTACCGCTTGCGCCCTTTTCCTCAGTGTCCAGCCCGCCGCCCTGCGCCGGCCACTTATGCTCAGGCTGCGTGCTAAACAGGACCAAGCCGATACCCTGTCGAACCAGGTCCTGCTGCAGCGCCCGGATCTGGTGCAACTGCACGCGACTATCAGCGCAATAACTTCCGCGCATGAATACCACCAGTACACCGCGTAACTGTCGCTCACGACAAAAGTTCTCAGCCTGCCATTTTTTGTCACCCGCAAGCGCAATTGCAGGGAACTTCGTATCAACCAAAGGCATTTGGGGATGGCCCACCGCACTCAGGTGATAAAGGTAAACCAGCAGGACGAACAGATTGCATAGCGACAGGTATATCGGTAGCCCGCGCTCCGTATCCGTCAATAAAACGATTGCGAGGCCGATCAGCACACCGGAAAAAGCCCCCGGCTCTCGCAAATCGCCGGTTAATGTTTCCGGTTTCAGGTAACGTAGCAGCATCCATACAGGTAATGCCCATGCATTAATTAACAGCCCTATCCAGGCGAATAAAGAAGAGCTCCCACCGCCGTTCGCAATCGCGTAAATAGCACCGAATCCACAGAGCAACATCCAGAAAAACGCGATAAATGTAAAAAAAACCTTAAATTTATTCATTACAGAGTAAAAACACCCTTAAAACACTTGCATTCAAGCATATAAATAAGCTGCAATTAGCGCGATGAATTCCACTCATCCAAAATAACACCTAAATACTAAATTTAGATACAGGGATATTTTATGGCCGCACGTAAATCTGCCAAAAAAGTGAATGCCGTTGCGAAGTTGGAAGCTGAACTCGCCTCGTTGAAAGCCCAGCTGGAAAAAGCGCGCAGCACCCAAGAAGCTGCCGCTAAAAAGGAAGCTGATAAGGCCTCCAAAGAAGCTGACACAGCAGCAAAGAAAGCTGCCGCAGCTGCCGCCAAGGTAAAAGCAGCACGGGCGAAAAAGAAATCCGCCGCTCAACAGAAGCAATTGAAAGCCGCCCAGACTGCCGCCGCTGCCGCTAAAAAGGCCGCCACCGCAGCCAAGTCCGCAGCTACCGATGCCAAGTCCAAGCTGGCCGTGATCAGTGCCGATAACAAGCTGGCCACCAAAATTGCCAAGGCTGTAGCCAAGGAAGAATCCGCCATCTCCAAGAAGCTGGCCGCTGCTGAGAAGAAGAAAGCTGCTGCCGCAGCCAAAAAAGCTGCCGCTGCTGCCAAGAAGAAGGCCGCTGCAGACAAGAAGAAAGCCGCTGCTGCCGCCAAGAAAGCCGCTGCCGCTGCTAAAAAGAAAGCCGCCGCCGCTAAGAAGAAGGCCGCAGCCGCAGCCAAGAAGAAGGCTGCTGCCGAGAAGCAAAAAGCTGCTGCTGCCAAAAAGAAGGCTGCTGAAAAAGCCAAGAAAACCGCTGCCAAGACCAAGGCTAAAGCCAAGACTGCAGCTAAGAAGAAGCCTGGTCGTCCGGCCAAGAAAGCTGCCACCAAAACTGCCGCTAAAAAGCCGGGGCGTCCGGCCAAGTCCGCTGCAGCCAAGAAAAAGCCGGGTCGTCCGGCCAAGTCCGGTGCAGCCAAGAAAGCACCAGCTCGTCGCGGTCGTCCGCCGAAAGCTAAAGCCTAAGCTGTCATTGCTGGCAGATAGAACGAAAAAACCCCGGCTTGCCGGGGTTTTTTCGTTTTGGATCCAAACAAGTTCAATACCTTGATCAGGTCTGGGGCTTCTCGCGTAACCGCGAAGACAGAACCCTTCGAACAATATCTGCCACTGCCGGAGGCAGTGCCAGCATCACCGGAGTCACAATCAGGGTCAGCAAGGTGGAGAATGACAGTCCATACACAATCGCGCTGGCGAGCTTTACCCAGAATGACGCAATCACGCCGTTGACAACCACCGTGCGCCCCACCATATCCACACTCACCCCCAGTGCCAGGGGTAACAAACCGAGAATGGTAGTTGCTGTGGTGAGAAACACTGGCCGCAGTCGCTGTGCAGCAGCCTTCACCGCCGCAGCGCCGTGCCCCAGTTCAGGCTCTGCCTTGCGCACATAGTTGTAGGTGTCGATCAGCACGATGTTGTTGTTAACTACAATCCCTGCCAGCGCGACGATCCCAACGCCCGTCATGATCACACTGAAGGTACTCTGTGTCAGGGTCAGGCCCAACATCACACCGGCAGTCGACATGATGACCGAAGACAAAATCAGCGCGGACTGATAGAAGCTATTGAACTGGGTTACCAGCAGGATAAACATCAGGAATAGAGAGAGCAGGAAGGCCCCCAGCAGGAACACCAGAGACTCGTTCTGATCCTCATCCGCGCCCCGGAACAACAGTTCGACCTGATCATCTACGGGGTGTTGCGCAAGCCACGCGCGGATTTGCCGCACCTTGTCGTCCGCCAGCACACCATCTTCGACGTCTGCTTTGAGCTGCATGCGGGTAATACCGTCGATGCGCTCAATCTTGTCTACCTTGGGTCCAGCCTCGGTACGCACAAAACTGCTGACCGGAACCGCACCACCGGAGGTGTTTACCTTGAGTTGATCCAGTGCGGTGATTCCTCGCGCGTAATCTGGGTAGCGGATGCGGATATCCACTTCCTCATCGGAATCATCCGGACGGTACTCTGCCATTCGCACGCCGTTGGTGACGAGCTGCACCGCACGGCCCACTCCGGTGAGGTCCGCGCCGTACAGCGCGGCCTTGGCCCTATCCACGCGGACCTCCCACTCGATTCCGGGCAATGGTGCGGTGTTGACGATGTCCCTCAGGCCACCGAACTCGGAGACCATCGCCCGATGCAGGCGCCAGGTTTCGGCCAGCAAGCGGTCGTAATCGCGGCTGCGCAACTCGAGCACAATATCCTTGCCCACCGGTGGTCCGCCCTCAAACGGGTTGGCACTGGTTTTGATCCCGGCAAAATTGGCCGTGCGCTGGCGTATATCGGCAAAAATTTCCCGACTTTTGCGTTCCCGCTCCATCGACGGCTGCAACTCCACCAGCAGGTTCGCGATCTGGTCCGGCGATTTTTCAGAATTCCCGGAAATCCCGCCGCCGCCGATGGACGAATACACTACACGTACTTCCGGCACCTCCATTAGGGCAGATTCGACCTGGGCCACCAGTGTTTTTTTCTCCTCCAGCGAAAGGTTCCCCTGAGCCCGCACCTCGACATTGCCATACTGCTCTTCTGTCTCAGTAAAGAATTCCACACCGGGATTGAATGTATTGAAAGCGATAAAAATACCGACCAACACCAGGATGGTTGCGCCAAAAGAAGCAAATGGATGACGCACCACCGGATCCAGCATGCGCGCATAGAGCCCCGTAACTCCGCGCATTTCGGTGGGGTCTCCATTTTCGAGCCGCTTAAGATCCTGCTGGATCTCTAGATCCATATTGTTTTTGCCGAAAACGGAACCCAATACCGGCGCAAAGAAGAGTGCGTAGATCAGGGATCCCGCCAGTACGGAAAATACGGTTACCGGCAAGTAGCGCATAAACTCACCGACCACACCTGGCCAGAAAATAATCGGAAGGAATGCCGCGAGGGTCGTACCCGTAGACGCCACCACCGGCCAGAACATCCGCCGCACGGCAATAGAGTACGCAACTCTCGCAGACAGCCCTTCGGCCATCTTCCGGTCCGCGAACTCGGTAATCACGATACAACCATCAATCAACATGCCCAGAGCGAGGAGCATGCCGAACATCACCATAAAGTTGAATGAGTAACCCAGATACCAGGTAATGATGGAACCGAACAGCAGCGAAAATGGAATGCCGAAGCCCACCAGAAGGCCAGAGCGAAAACCGAGCGCTGCGACCACAATGATCATTACCAGCAACATCGCCGTGAGAATATTGCCCTCCATCTCACTGACCATATCCCGCGCCACCTGAGACTGATCAAATACAAAGTTGACCTCGACCCCGCGAGGCAGATAGTCACGCTCAGCATTCACGACAGCGCGCACGGTGTCTGCAAGATCCACGGAACTTGCACCTGTGCGTTTTTCCACATTAATAGCGATTCCAGGGCGACCGTTCACACTGGTAAAGGTAGTGGCATCCTTGAAGGTGCGGCGGATATCCGTCACCTGCCCCAGGGTCACCACACCGCGCTCGGACTGCTTGAGCGGAATCTGATAAACGTCATCGGCAGACTCGATCAGCCCAGGCACCTTGACCGAAAAACGCCCCTTACTGACATCCATCTCACCGGCGGGAATCAGCAGGTTGTTACCAAGCACCGCGTTGATCAGTTCGCCGCTGGTTACCTGGTAGTGCTCCAGGCGAACCGGATCGATGATGGCCTCCACCACCTCTTCCCGGTTACCGGTGATATCCGCACTCAGAACTTCACTGATATTTTCGATCTTGCGCTTGAGCAACTGCGCACTGCGCAGTAATTCGCGCTCGCTGATACCGTCCCCCGCCAGGGTCACGACGATTGTCGGAAAAGGCTGCGCAGATGCCTCCTCGACGATCGGCTCTTCCGCATCCCGGGGTAATTCCGCCTTGGCGCGATCGACCGCGTTACGTACTTCATCTACCGCCAGATCGACATCCAGTGCCGAATCAAATTCGATTACCAGATACACCAGGCCCTCGCGGGCAGTGGCCATTACCTCCTCAACGCCCTCGATCGCCCGGATCTCCTGCTCCATGGGGCGAATCAGCAAACGAACCCCGTCTTCCGGCGAAATTCCCTCGTGCATCACCTGCACGATCACAATAGGCGGGTTTACCTCTGGGCTCGATTCCACGGTCATCGCCCCTCGGGCAGCAATGCCCACGATCACGATCAGTAGCATCAAGCTGATGCTACTGCGGAATCGGTCTACGGCACTTTCCAGTAACTTCATGGACGGGGCTCCTGGACTCGCTCTGCCGCTATGTCTGTGGCCGACTCAATCGCGGGATCAACTGAGGTATCCTTCCCATCCTCGGCGTCCAGTGCACCAGCTATCGGCGCAGGCAGGTCGCCAGCGGACTCTTCAAACTCCACCTCAACTTTTTCACCCTCGCTTACATACTCCTGCCCCACGGTAATCAGGGTTGTGCTCGACGGGAGCCCTGCGATCCACACACCCTCGTTTTCATCGCTGATCAAGCGCACGTTTACAAAGCGCACTCGCTGCTCTTCATCCAGGATCCGCACCCCCAAATCCCCCCGGTCATCGAGAGTTAGTAGAGAGGCATTGATTCGATGAGCCAGCACTTCTCCAGTAGGTAGGGCCATTCGCGCACTGATCCCACTACGCAGCGCGCTATCGGGATTACTCACCGCGACTTCCACCCGGTATGCACGGGTAACCGGGTGCGCCTCCAGGCTCACGTAACGTAAATGTCCCTCAACAAGCTGCCCCAACTGCAACTGGGCACTGGCCGTTGATCCCGGTTTCAGGTTAGCGACCTGGGACTCTGAGACCTCGCCCACCACAAGAATCGGATCCAGGTCGAGAATCGTCGCGCACTCTTCTCCGCGGCGGATGAAATCCCCCAGCTCCACTGCACGGCTGTTTACCAGACCATCAAATGGCGCACGGATTTTAAGGTTTTGCACATCTAACTGAGCGCGCTTGAGCTCCGCGCGGGCATTGGCCAGCGCCACTTCCTGCTGGGCCATGGCAGCCTCCGATTGCAGCCCGCGCCCCTTCAGTTTTTTCGCGCCGGCAAAGTCCAGTTCTGCCTTGCGCAGGGTCGCCCGCGCCCGCGTCAGCTGTTCAGGTCGATCTTCCGCAGCAATCTCACAAATGACGTCGCCTCGGGTTACCCGCTGCCCCTCTGCCACAGGCAAGGCTGCGATCACTCCGTCAAGTTCCGCCCGCAGACGCACACTGCGATTCGCCTCGGTACGGCTGTTAACCACAACCCGGGTCACATAGGGTTGCGCCTGCATTTGCCGCGCCTTGACGCGCATGGCTTCGGCAGCCCGTGTATTTTTTACACCACTCTCCCTGGCGACCATTTCGGAATCCCCAGTACCCGTCACAATGCCGCTCAGCAACCACAGTACTGCCAGAAAGGCGACGACGGCGGCAAAACGGTAATTACGCTGCCGCCAGAGATTTACCAGAAAATTCATACCTGTAATTCCTGCGAGTATCTATTTTTTGTATCCGAAGTACCGGAAGACCACGGAGAGATACGTATTTTATGTGCAAAGCGATTACAGCACAGGGGCGAATGCTGCCGAATTGCGAAATTCACAGCAGATAAGCCCGTGAAAGTCGCGAAAGAAAGGTAAATTCGGTGATAAGCCGGATTCAGAATGCGAGCAAAACAGAGAACACTAAGCGTGACCAGGCGGCCACGCTTTGCGGGGTGAGACAAATCAGGAGAGGATGGATTCGAGGAAGTCCGTCATATCAGATTCTTCCGCGGCGAGCTGGCCGCTTCCGAACTCTGCATTCCAGTCCAGCAGGATACGCGCTAAATCCCGCGCCTGTCCCGCCAGGGCCGCCAGTTCTTCCTTACTGTTTTTTGGCCCAGTGTACAGCTTGAGCCGGCGGTGGCTGTTGGCGAGCTCGTGTGTCGGGTACTTGGAGCGGTACACCTCCAGCTTCCAGCGCAGGGAGTGCACCATATTGCGGTAAAACACCAACTTGGTGGGCAGGTGCAACAGGGAGAAATCCTCCAGGTCACCAAACAGGGTACAGTCGACAGCCAATACCTGATTTTCCTGGCCTGAGGGTGCCGCAACAATGGTGGCACTGCGAGGCTCTGCTAGCAGCATCGAGAGATCCCCAAACACCTCCCCTGGACGAATCACCGCCAGTGGTCGCTCTTCCGCAGCCGCCGCGGCATTATCTACATGCACGTGCAGTTCTCCGCGCAGTAGAAAATACACCCACTGGTCCACGTCTCCCGCATGCAGCAACGCCTCTCCCGGCGCCAGCGTGGACAGACGGGAACGTTTCAGCAAAACATCGTATTGCCAATCACTGGTAGCGCGAATATCACGAAATAGATGAATGACATTCAGAAGACGATCCACGGCATCGCGTGGGTAGTCACTAAGCGGCTTGTAATTCATGAAACTCTTGGCTTAATCGTTTAGTGATTTTTGTGGTGGCACGGCCAGTTTTCGCGCTGCCCGGGAAGAAAATTGGACAGCTATAGTCCCCGCCAGTACCTGAACAGTGCATCGAAAGCCCTGCCTGTCGACGGTGCACCATCCGATGCCACATTCTAGGCGGAAAGTGACGGCTGTCTGCCCTGTCCATTCCCCGATTTGAAAAAACGAGACATTTTACCCACTTCAGGGTTGAACTCCATTGCAGTTACAGTAGAGTTGAGCAGAGCTTCGCTTATACCGTACCAGTTACCGGGGAATTTTTAACCACCGGTCTAGTGCTGAGTCTAACTGAAGCCCGCACCTTTCGGGGGGAGGGTGCTATATGAAGTCGCTGGAAATTTCTCTGGGGTATTTTGATTGATATTTCAGCACTTTATCTGCCGGTTTCTGCCCATCCGGCTTTAAATAGATACCAAAGCAAAAATGAAATCGACCAACTTCGTCATTGCCCTGCTGTTGTTCGCTACGGCCCTGACTGCAAATGCGGCCCCGCTGCTGAACGGTCTGGCTCTGGAACAACAATTCAATAAAGATCGCTATATAGCCGCCGTTTATTCTGAGCGACTCTCCGGCGATGCCAACGCACTACTCGACAACAATCTGCCACGCAGTCTGCAGGTGCGCATTATCGCCGATCGCTTGTCAGCCCGCCGATTCCGCAACCAGTGGATGGAAGGCATTGCTATCAATAACCCAGGCAGCGTACTTACCGGCCAGGCCGAGAACATGGTGACCTTCGCCAACATGTTCAAGGGTCGCCTGGTGGCGGGAGACCAGTTGCGTATCGACTACGCTGCGGACACCGGCACTACCTCCGTATCCCTCAATGACATCATGCTGGGCATGATCGAGGATCGCGAGTTTTTCAATACCCTGTTGCGCGCATGGATCGGCCCGGTGCCACCATCCACAGATTTCCGTGACGATCTCATGGGGTCCGGTCAGGTAGATTCCGGACTGCTGGCGAAGTATGAAGCCCTGCAGCCAGGCGCGGACCGAGTTGCCCAGGTTACAGCCATGGTCGATGCGCAGGAAGCCAAAGAAGAGGCCGCCGCTGAGCCTGCTCCACAGAAGGCGGAACCCAAGCCCGCCCAGGTAGCCGCCGCACCAAAACCGAAGCCGAATCTCTCCGCCGATATCCCGCCGCCATCGCTCGCCGCCATCGGCACGCCGGCTCTCGAAAAGCCCGCACCCAAGCCGGTAGCTAGCGCGCCGGTCTCGCAGCCCAAGCCTTTGAAGCCCACTACCACGCGCCCGGCCAGCCCGCTGGATGAGGAGCTGGAAGAGGAAGAAGAGGAAGCACCGCTGACTGCCGACATGATTCTGGCTCGCCAGATCTACCATTCCATGCTGCTGCGTCACACCTTCAAGCACATTCGCTATCCGAAGCGCGCCCAGGAGCGCGGTCAGGAGGGCAGTGTCCGCCTGAACGTGACTATCGACAACAAGGGCATTGTGAAAACGGTTAGCACGCTACAGGAATCCCGCTACTCGAGCCTCAACCGCGAAGCGGTAGAAGCCGTTGAACGCGCAGGGCCCTACCCGGCCACCCCAGCCCAGCTGAACATCGAAGAGTACAACTTCACGGTACCCATTACCTTCCGCCTCCCAGACTGACCCGGGACCGGCCCCAAAAACCCCGCTTTGCGGGGTTTTTTATTGCCCGAAATCCATCGCTCCTCCCCTGCAACTGACCGCATGCGCGCTTGCCCCAGCGCAATCTCGATGCATACTATGGGATTGACCCGATTTTCACCCGGTCCAATCACAGACCATATATAACAAGCCCAAAAGGCCAACTATGAAAAAACTGCTTCTTCCCCTGGCGATTGCCGGTGCTATTGCCGGAACCACCCTGACCGGCTGTTCCAAGTCCGAGACCCCGGCTGTGGATAACACCCAGAATGCCCCCGCGGCCGAGGCCAGCACCTCCCAGGTCGCAGCGCTGGGCTCCGGTATCGATCTCAGTGCCATGGACACCAGCGTCCGTCCGCAGGACGACTTCTACAGCTACGTCAATGGCAACTGGATGAAGAACACTGAGATTCCCGCGGACAAATCCCGCTGGGGCGGTTTCAGCATCCTGCGTGACAAGGCCACCGAGGAAGTTAAAGGTCTGATCATGGAAGCCGGCGAGCATGCTGAAAGCGCCGACGCCAAGCAGATTGGCGATCTCTACAACAGCTTCATGAACGAGGAACTGATCGAGAAGAAAGGTTTGGCAGCCATTTCCGGCGAGCTGGACAAGATTGATGCGATCGTCTCAATGGACGACCTGACCCGCTACTTCGCCTACGCCGATATGGCCGGCTATGACGTGCCGTTTGGAGCCACTGTTTACCAGGACCTGAAAAACGTCGAGTCCTACATGGTCTTCTTCTGGCAGGCGGGCCTCGGTCTGCCCGACCGCGACTACTACTTCGACGATTCGGAAAAGGGCCAGAAGCTGCAGCAGGCCTACAAAGACTACCTGGTAGAAGTACAGGGCATCGCCGGTCTGGATAATGCTGAAGCCAGCGCGGAAACCCTTTACCTGCTGGAGAAAAGTCTGGCGGAACACCACCGCACCCGTGTAGAAAACCGCGATCCGGACAAGTACTACAACAAAACCGCGGCCAGCGACATGGCCAAACTGATGCCCGCGATCAACTGGGACATCTACCTGGCTGACGCCATGCTGGACGGAGAGAGCCACTTTTCCGTGGGCCAGCCGGAATATCTGGAAGCCGCCAACAAGATAATCGCCGATACCGATATCGCGACCTGGAAGCGCTACCTGAAGATCAAGGTACTGACTGCCATGGCACCGTACATGCACGGCGAACTGGCGCAGGCCCGCTTTGATTTTTACGGTACCACCCTGCGCGGTACCAAGGAAATGGAACCCCGCTGGAAACGCGGTGTGCAGTTCGTAAACGGATCTGTGGGCGAGCTGGTGGGCAAGCGCTATGTAGAAAAGTACTTCCCGCCGGAAGCCAAGGCGCGCATGGTAGAGCTGGTAGATAACCTCAAGGCTGCTTACAAGAGCTCGATCGAGGAACTCACCTGGATGAGCGATACCACCAAGCAGGAAGCCCTGACCAAGCTGGCCAACTTCACCACCAAAATCGGTTATCCGGACAAGTGGCGTGATTACAGTGCGCTGGAAGTCAGTGCCGACAACCTGACCGGTAACGTGCTGGCATCCAACCTGTTCGATTCTGCACACGACCGCAGCAAGCTGGGCAAGCCCCTGGATCGCACCGAGTGGGGCATGTCTCCGCAGACCGTAAATGCCTACTACAGCCCGGCGCGCAACGAGATCGTGTTCCCGGCAGCCATCCTGCAGCCGCCGTTCTTCAACATGAACGCGGATGATGCGGTGAACTACGGTGGTATCGGCGGTGTGATTGGCCACGAAATCGGCCACGGCTTCGACGACAAGGGCAGCAAGTTTGACGGCAAGGGCTACCTGAACAACTGGTGGACCGACTCCGACCTGGAAAACTTCGAACACCTGACCGGAAAACTGGTTTCCCAGTACAACACTTTTGAGCCGCTGGAAGGCGAGCACGTGAACGGTGAACTGACCCTGGGTGAAAATATCGGTGACCTGTCTGGTCTGGGTATCGCCTACAAAGCCTACAAAATGTCCCTGGACGGTAAAGAGGCTCCAGTCATCGATGGCTTCAATGGCGACCAGCGCGTATTCCTCGGATGGGCACAGGTATGGCGCAGCAAGATGCGCGATGAGGCCCTGAGCGAGCGCCTGAAAACCGACCCGCACTCCCCGGCGGAATACCGGGTACAGGGCGTGTTGCCGAATATCGAGGCTTTCTATTCCGCGTTTGACGTGAAGGAAGGCGACGGTATGTACCTGCCGGAAGAGGAGCGTGTGGTTATCTGGTAACCCCCTCCTTCTACTGTCCTGATCCGCCTTTACACTGTTCTGGTGTATGGGCGGCACCGCTACCGGGTACAGGTTCGCGAGACACACCGTGAACCTGTACCCGGTAGCGGTACCTTCGCTCCAGACATGTGACTTCGAATTAATCTCGAGACACCTCGCCTAAATTCTCTTTCCCCTGTGCCCCTTCCTGTTTTATGGCTTACCATAGTTCGCAAAGGACTTTGGGGAGACCAATATGGCCCACGATAACCAGTTTCAGCTGCTCGGCAGCCGACGCTTCCTGCCCTTCTTCTGTACCCAGTTTCTCGGTGCCTTCAACGACAATGTGTTCAAGAATGCATTGATCGTCATGATCGCCTTCCGCCTCGCCGCCACTGAAGCGAACTTCCTGATCAACCTCGCCGCGGGTCTGTTTATCCTGCCGTTTTTCCTGTTCTCCGCCACTGCCGGCCAGGTGGCGGACAAGACCGATAAGAGCATTCTGATCCGGCGAATCAAGCTCGCGGAAATCGGTATCGGGGCTTTCGGGGTCGGGGCGCTGTTCAGTGGCAATAATTATCTGTGCCTGACAGTACTGTTTTTGCTCGGTGTGCAGTCGGCTTTTTTCGGCCCGGTGAAGTACGCCATCCTCCCCCAGCACCTGAGAAAGACCGAGTTGGTGAGCGGCAATGCACTGGTGGAAATGGGTACCTTTGTTTCCATTTTGCTCGGCACCATCGTCGGTGGCCTGCTGGCGGGTCGCACCGGGGAAGGAGAATCCGGGCTGTGGTGGATATCTGCCATCATCATGATCACCGCTTCCCTGGGCTATCTCGCCGCGCGCAATATCCCCCGCGCGGAGGCGCCTGCGCCGGATCTGAAAATCAATTACAACCCCGTCACCCAGACTCGCCGGATTCTGAAAGAGGCAGCGAAAACACCCTCGGTGTTTTACGCGATTATCGGCATTTCCTGGTTCTGGCTGCTGGGCGCGGCCTACCTTACCCAGATCCCAAGTCTCACCCGCAATGTACTGGGCGGCAGTGAATCCCTGGTTACCCTGCTGTTGTGCTGCTTTACCATCGGCGTGGCGGTCGGCTCGCTGCTTTGCGGACGGCTTTCTGGCGGACGCGTGGAGCTCGGGCTGGTTCCCATCGGTGCGGCCGGACTTACCGTGGTGGGTATTCTCCTGGCGTCCACCACCGGCAACTACCAACCACCGGTAGAGTCTACGGTTGCCGCCTTCTGGGCCAATGATGGTGCTCTGGGGATTCTGATCAACCTGACCCTGATCGGGATCTTCGGTGGGTTCTTTATCGTGCCACTGTATTCCATGATGCAGGAACGCTCGGATCCGACCATTCGCGCACGGATTATTGCGGTAAACAATGTTCTGAATGCGCTGTTTATGGTGGTGGCTGCGGTGCTCGGGATTGTGTTCCTGAATGTGCTCGATGCGACCATTCCGCAGTTTTTCCTGATCATTGCGCTGATGAATGCCGCGGTGGCAATTTTCGTGTTCAACCGGGTACCGGAATTCGCCATGCGCCTGCTGATCTGGCTGCTGTCACACACCATGTACCGGGTAAAACACCAGGGGCTCGACAAGATCCCCGCGGAAGGTGCAGCAATTATTGCGTGCAATCATGTGAGCTACGTGGATGCACTACTGTTGGCGGGTGCGGTGCGCCGCCCTATCCGCTTTATCATGTACAAGCCGATCTACGAAATCCCAGTGCTGCACTTTATTTTCAAAACCAGCCGCGCCATTCCCATCTGCTCCAAACAGCAGGATCCAGAAGGCTATGCACAGGCATTTGCGGAGATTGAACAAGGGCTGAAAGATGGGGATCTATTGTGTATTTTCCCGGAAGGCCAGCTGACCAAAGATGGCGAGTTGCAACCTTTCAAAGCAGGGATCGAGAAGATTCTGCAACGCACCCCGGTGCCGGTAATCCCTATGGCTTTGCGCGGCCTGTGGGGCAGTTTCTTCAGTCACAAGGATGGCACAGCATTCAGCACCCTGCCTCGGCGCTTCTGGTCGCGTGTCTGCGTGGTGGCCGGAAATCCGCTGGCAGCGACGGAAGTCAAAGCGGACGCGCTACAGGAAACCGTACTGGATTTGCGCGGACAGCACCGATAAAGGAACAGGATATCGCTTGTAATCCCACTAAAAAAACGCCGCGACAACTGTCGCGGCGTTTTTGTTTACCAGCATATATCTGTCAGTCGGCGATCAAAGCGCACTGATCGCCCCTTCATAGCTCGGCTCATCCGCAGTTTCTGCCACCTGTTCGGTGTAAACCACCTTGCCGTTTTCATCAATCACAACCACCGAGCGGGACAATAACCCCTTCAACGGACCGGTCTCGAACGCTACGCCGTAATCGTCACCAAAGCTCGCGCGAAACGCGGAACCCAGCTTCACATTCTCAATGCCCTCGGCGCCGCAGAAGCGGGTCATGGCAAACGGCAAATCCGCGGACACACACAGCACGACAGTGTTATCCAGGGAGGATACTTTTTCATTGAAAGTGCGTACCGAAGTGGCACAGGTCGGGGTATCCACGGACGGGAAAATATTCAGTACCACACGCTTGCCCGCGAGGTCCTGCAGGGTGATCTCGGACAGGTCCCCCTGCACCAGGGTAAACGCCGGCGCCTGGCTGCCTACGGCAGGCAGCTCACCAACGGTAGTAATCGGGTTTCCTTTCAGGGTGATATTGGCCATTGCGTATTCCTTGACTTGCCTGATGAAAGTGAAGGCAGCATGACGATGGGGTATGGCATTGTCAATCAAGTGGCGGGTAAAACGCAGACAATTTCGGAACACAAAAAAGCCCCACAATCTGCGGGGCTTTTCGTGTGCGAAGAAGCGACTTGCTTAGTGCTCGGTCGGCACCCGACCAAAGTCACCTTCCATTTCGGTCGCCAGGAACGACATCACTACCCACGCAGCAACGTTCTGCTTGAGATTGTCCGGATCCACTTTATCCAGCGTGTCATTGGGCGTGTGGTGGTAATCGAAGTAGTCGGTACCGTCCTGGTAAAGACCCATGGCCGGTACGCCCTGCGCGACAAATACACTGCTGTCCGGGCCACCGTATGACTTGTTATTACCGCGTTCAATACCCAGCGGTGCCAGCAGCTGCATCATCTGGTCGGCGATGGCGAACTTGCTCTCCGGGATACGGGTGTCAAAGCGCCAGATCTTGCCGGCACCGAAGTCGGACTCGGATACCATGATGATTTTTTCCAGGTCATTCTGATGGGCTTCCACATACTGCTTGGCACCGACAAGGCCAATTTCCTCAGCGCCAAACAGCACTACGCGCAGGGTGCGACGGGGGCGCTGCGGTAACTCAGAGATCAGACGTGCAGTTTCCATCACCACGGCAACGCCGGCACCATCATCCAGTGCGCCCGTGCCTTCGTCCCAGCTATCCAGGTGTGCACCAATCAGAACCACTTCTTCCGGCTTCTCGCGACCAACCACTTCGCCAATTACATTGAAAGAAGGGCCGTCCGCCAGTGCTTCATTATGCACGTTCAGCTTCACCTCCACTGGCTTGCCGCGCTCCAGCATGGCCTCCAGCAGGTTGGCATCCGGCGCGGACAGGGCCAACGCGGGCACCGGGTTCTCAACGCCATCGATAGACATCATGCCGGTGTGCGGGAAACGATCGGAGTCGGTACCAACGGAGCGCAGCAGCATGGCAGCAGCGCCTTTTTCTGCAGCGGCGCGCATCCCCTTGCTGCGTCCCTGAACGGCGGGACCATAGCCCTCGCCGGTGCGGGCGCGCTCCATACGCTTGTTGATAAAGGCGATCTTGCCTTTTACCTTGCGTGCCGGTGCTTTGATCAACGCTTCCACATCGGCAAATTCCACGATTTCAGCGGTAAGCCCCCTTTCCGGAGTGGAAGCGCCGTAGCCCAGGGAGGTGACCACCAGCGGCTGGGGGAAAGGTGCGGTCACTTCCGCGTGCGCATGGCCACGGGCCCAGCGCTTCACATCGATCTGTTCGGTGTAGACCCGGTCAAAACCCAGTGCTTTCATCTTTTCCTGCGCCCAGGCCACGGCGCGCTCATCCCCCTTGGTACCGGCACGACGCGGTCCCACTTCCACGGTCAGGGACTCGACGAGACTGTAGGCATCGGAGGACTCCAGCGCGCGATCGCGCAACACTTCCGCTACAGACAGATCTTCCTGCTTCAGGGGAGTCGCCTGGGCAACGACCGCCACCAGCGCGGCGGCCAGCCCGCCGGCAACACTCTTCAGGGGTTTCAACATGATTTCTCCAGTTACAGCATTGGGGTTGTTATAAAGGTTGGCTATCGGGATTTATTCGAATTCAAAGTTATTCGGATTCTTCCTGCAATGGCAGTGCCAGCAAGCGCTCCCGCAGGTCACGCAGCATGTGCAGGCCCACTTCGGTAAACAGATACGGCAGTTTACCGGTGTATTCGTCTTCTTCAATTTGCAGGCACTCGAGCCGCAGCTTTTCCAGAGGCGGGTCATGACGCATCGGGTAACCCGTCAGGATCCGCCATTCGTTTTCATCCGCCTGTCCGGCAATCACATCTTCCAGTCCACGCTGAAAGTCTGCCCTCTCCATCCGGAAACGCGGCGTCCGCATATGCATCAGCCCCCAGATAATCAGGGCAAAGATTGCAAAGGAGAGGAACAGGGTTATGACGAGTGTCACTGCTCATGCCTCCAGTAAAAGTTTGACTGCCAATACCAGCGTGGCCACGATGATCACGGGTTTCACTAGTGCCGCCCCGCGCGCGATGACCAGGTTCGAGCCCAATCTGGCCCCGACAAACTGGGCCGCGGACATGCACAGAGCCAGTGTCCACAGCAGGTGCCCGGCGGCGATGAATATACACATGGATGTGGCATTGGTGGCCAGCACCAGCGGTTTGGTGTGCGCCGTGGCCTTGCGCATGTTGTAACCCAGTAGCGCAGCGAATGCGAGCGCGTAAAAGGAGCCCATCCCCGGCCCGAAGAATCCACCGTAGAAGCCGATACCCCCACCAATCAACAGGTTGAACCAGCCATGAGTCAGTCGCGGCTTTGCATCGATATCGGCAATACGCGGCGAGAACGCAAAGTACAGCGAGATTGCGATGAGCAGTACCGGCAGCAGCGCCTGCAGCTGCGCTCCCCCAAGCCGGGTTACCGACCAGGTGCCCAGACAGGACCCGACCGTAGCCGCCAGCAAACCCGGCCACAGGGGGCGAAAATCCAGGTGCCCCTTGCGGAAGAAATTCAGGGTCGAAGACAGGGTGCCGAATACGCTCTGGAATTTGTTGGTACCCAGCGCATCCAGTGGTGGCATGCCGGCCCACAGCAGTGCCGGCAGGGTGATCATGCCACCAGCGCCGGCTATAGAGCTGATAAAGCCGGCGGCAAAGGCGACGATGGTAAGAATCAGATAAACAGCTGGTGTCAGATCACCGGCAAGTTGAATCACGTATTCTCCGGTCTGGTTCAGGCCGCTTCGTCAAAATCCGTCTGGTATTGCGGGTTGCGACCTTTGTATTTATGGAAACGTCTCTGGATTTCACGCATGTCGGTTTCCAGTTCACCGGTGGGTCGGTAAACGGAGTCCACGCAGATTTGCTTGCTGGGGAAGTCCCACGCAATCAGAACCACCGGTACATTGGCCGCATAGGCTATACGCAGAAAACCGTTTTTCCATTTTGCGGTCTTCTTGCGGGTTCCCTCCGGGGTGATGGCAACCCACATTTTCTCATTTTGTCGAAACTGACTCGCCACCTGCTTGGCCATACCACCAGCGGCAGAACGATCGGTGGGAATACCTCCAAGCCATTTGAACAGGTTTTTAAACGGGAAGAAAAACGCTTCCTTCTTCATCAACCAGGACGCCTTGAGACCCAGCGCCATAATAAACGGCATTGCCACCACAAAGTCCCAGTTGGACGTGTGCGGCGCGAGTGCCACCATCACCTTCTTTTCTTTCGGGAACTCACCATGGATACGCCAGCCCAGTGCTTTCACGATCAGCAGGCCAGTGCCACGGGTAAACCAGTTGCCGTTACGTGGCATTTCTTCTGGCAATTGCGTGGGAATGGTCGTTTTCTTGGCAACAGTCACGGTCATCGTCTCTTCTCAATGGTTACAGCGTAAGTACTGCTAAAGACACACAATCATGCCGAGGAATCAAAACTCCAGGGAATAATACCGGGAATCAGTGTTCCCGCGTCGCGTAGAAGCGCACATCCGGGTAACGCTCTTCCGCCAGGTGCAGGTTCACCCGCGTCGGCGCCAGATAGGTCAGATGACCAGATCCATCCAGAGCCAGGTTGATGCTGGCCTTGCGCTTGAAGTTCTCCAGCTCCTTGGCACTTTCACTATCGACCCAGCGCGCGGTGTTTACATTTACATTTTCGTAAATGGCTTCCACCTTGTACTCGTCTTTCAGGCGATACGCGACCACCTCAAACTGCAGCACCCCCACCGCGCCGACAATAATGTCGTTGTTGTCGAGCGGGAAGAAAACCTGGGTAGAGCCCTCTTCGGACAACTGCTGCAGACCTTTCTGCAGCTGTTTCAGCTTAAGCGGGTCTTTCAGGCGAATTCGACGGAATAGCTCCGGCGCAAAGTTGGGGATACCGGTAAATTTCAGGCTCTCGCCCTCGGTAAAGGTATCGCCGATCTGGATGGTGCCGTGGTTGTGCAGGCCGATAATATCGCCCGCAATCGCCTCTTCCACGTGGGTGCGGTCACCGGCCATAAAGGTTACCGCATCGGCGATTTTTACATCCTTACCAAGACGCACATGCTTCATTTTCATACCACGGCTATAGGTGCCGGAGCACACACGCATGAACGCAATCCGGTCGCGGTGTTTGGGATCCATATTTGCCTGGATTTTGAAAACAAAGCCGGAAAACTTGTCCTCATTGGGCTGCACTTCGCGGTCGTTAGTGGCGCGCGACTGCGGACCCGGCGCCCACTCCACAAAACCGTCGAGCATCTCGCGCACGCCAAAGTTACCCAGCGCCGTACCAAAGAACACCGGTGTCAGCTCGCCCGCGCGGTAAGCTTCCAGGTCGAACTCGTGGGTCGCGCCGCGCACCAGATCGATTTCCTCGCGAATCTCGTCCGCGTCCTCACCCAGAAGTGCCGTCGCTTCGTCAGAATCCAGCCCTTTGATCTGGATGTCTTCCGGAATGGTGTGGCCCTGCCCCTGCTTGAACACGTGAATGGTGTCGGTATAGAGGTTGTACACACCCTTGAACTGCTTACCGGAGCCCAGCGGCCAGTTGATCGGCGCCGCCTGGATATTCAGGACTTCCTCGATCTCGTCCATCACCTCAATGGGATCCCGGATATCCCGGTCCAGCTTGTTGATAAACGACAGGATCGGCGTGGTGCGCAGACGGCACACGTTCATCAGCTTGATGGTGCGATCCTCGACACCCTTGGCGCCATCGATCACCATCAATGCGGAGTCCACCGCGGTCAGTACCCGGTAGGTATCCTCGGAGAAGTCCTCGTGCCCCGGGGTGTCCAGCAGGTTCACCACCCGCTCCTTGTAGGGGAACTGCATCACGGAGGAGGTCACGGAAATACCCCGCTCCTGCTCCATGGTCATCCAGTCAGAGCGCGCGTGGGGGCCCTTCTTGCCCTTGACCGACCCCGCCAGCTGGATCGCATTTCCGAACAACAGCAGCTTCTCGGTCACCGTGGTTTTACCGGCGTCCGGGTGGGAGATGATGGCAAAGGTACGGCGGCCATTGATGCCCGCCAAGTTTGAAGACTGACCCATAATGCAACTTGAGACTGGATAAAAAACAGGCGCGCATTATACACGTCTGGCGCACCGGAATCGCTGGAAATGGCGAATTGGGGGACCTAGACTGCGGCTAAATTTGGCTGGCTCTCCTTCCAGTGACAACAATATGCGATATGAAGGATCCAATGACCGGGGACAACTTGCGGGACCGTCTGCGGCCTGCATGGCCGCAGCCGAGCCCCCAGGGA
>NZ_LZDE01000332.1 GCF_002009015.1 Microbulbifer mangrovi
ATATCTTCTGCGGAAATCGCGTCGACCACACCATTGGCATCACGCTTAATGTCCGCTGCCTGTTGCAGTGAACCGCGGATACCGGTTACCACAACTTCCTCCAACGCTTCGGTATTGTCCTGGGCAAGTGCGGCACCAGAGTTCACCATCGCTATCGTGATCACCAGGGGCTTGAGGCCCAAAGTAGTCTTTCGCATCATTATTATGCCTCCCGAATAGGCTTTATTGTTTAAGAGTACCACCCTTCATGAGGGGAGTTATTTGCGCCAAAATGGAAACGTTTACACTTTTGTGAGCTGCATATCCCCGGAAGCTGTACAGCGGAAAGAAACTTCCACTAACGGGGCAAGGGCAACCCAGTCAGGAACCAGAATCGGTATAAGAATTTATTCGCAAGAAATGCATAGAAGGGTTGTGCATAGTCTTCTCCCGCCTGGCAATTGGCCATCGCTTTATTGTTTTTTTCGCGCCCGTTTTCGAGCGTCAAAATCAGACTAACCATTAATGTAAACGTTTACAACGGCATTTTCAGCGCTCTCGGCGCGCCCTCACTTTTGGTCAAATTGACTATATTATTTTGTTGCTCGACTTCCCGAATAAGTAAATGGCCGCATAATTTTTTTGTGGTTTGTACGACGAATCTTCTGTCGTATTTACCGAAAAAATTTTTCTGAAATATTTTTTTATTGAATTGTTCAGTGTGATTTAGTTGCCAAATCCGAAGTGAAGGGGTTCCGCTGTTGAGCTATCCCAGCATTCAGGTAAGCCCACCCAAAACAAAAGCGCCCCGAGACAAAATCCCGGGGCGCCGCTGTTTGAAAAGGCATTCAGGGGTACATCTACTGCATCTGCAGAATGCACCTCTGGGAATCAGATTACAGTGTCTCGATAAACGCTTTCACCGCAGACTGCTGGGTACCGCTCAGACTGTTATAGGCATCCCGTACTTCGGAGGCATCGCCACCGTGACGCTGGATAGCGCTCTCCAGGCTGGCGGAGGCACCATCGTGCATATAGAGCAGGTCACGCCCGTTCTTTTCCAGCATACGGATGTTGTGGCCCAGCCCCCACAGCGCGGGCGTACGGAAATCACCATCGCCCAGATCCCAAAGTTTCATGTCTGTGTAGGGCCGCAGGGTGAGATTGCGCAGGTGCGTCGGAGCGTCACTGCGGGTTTTCTGCACCGGCGTATGACAGCCGGCGCAGCCGATCTCATTGAACAGCACATCACCTTCGGCCACGCCGGGCAAGTCGTAGCTTCCCGGATTGCGCGCCGGCACTGTCAGCACTTCGGTATAGGTTGTCAGTAGCTCGAGCACACGTCCGGGGAGTGCATCCGGGTCTACACCGTGATCCGCCACCAGCGCATTCCGCACCTGTTCAGCGACGGTATTGGCGGAACCATCCCAGCTGAAACCAGCCTCGCGCCCTTCGATCATCTCCAGGAGTTTCACACCATAGGTGGGCGGCGGCAGGCGAGGACCTTTTGCGGTCTGAATAATTTCAGATCCCCGGCCATCACGGAAATGGCAGCCACCGCAGGTGCGGTTTCCAATTTTTACCTCGTCGAAATCCGTGGAGCCCTGCTTGTTCGGATCGATTCCATGGAACAAGTGATGACCCAGCAGGAAATCATCCACCATGTCTTCCGAGTGCAACGTGGTGACGGGCTGGGTGAAGATGGCGTTGTACTCGAGATCCGAGTATGTGCCGCTATCCGACAGGATCATGCTGGTAGTGGCCTTGCCCGCAGGGTTCAAGCGCGGGTCGCCATAGTTACCCCAACCGAGCCCTACGGTGTAATAAGAGAAATCATTGTATGTCTGCGCACCGGTATTTCCGGCCACCGCGGAGATTTCAAACTGGATCACCTGCCCGTAGGAATAGACACCACCAAAACCCGGGTTCTGTGTCAGGGCGAAAAATTGCTGCCCGTTGGGTCCACCGGCGGTATTGCGCATGGACTCATTGCGGATCACGTTACCGTCCACATCGAATCCGACCTGTATATTGCCGGGCGAATCATCCACCCAGATGTTATAGCGATCCAGGTTACGCAGCAGGTCGTTATTGTGCTGTGCGTCGAGAATCGCTGCGGTAGTACCATCGTGGGAAACCGGATGACGGAAACGCATCCAGTTGGCCGAACCATCGGTAAACGACGGGTAATTATGCGCATCAACACGACTACCTGCAGTGGTAAACAGGCCGGTCCAGATCCAGCGATGCGCGGGATTGTCGTTCAGCGAGTGACTGGGATGCAGATAGCGGAAGAAATAGTTGTACTCCCCAGTGCAGGGAATGCTTGCACTTCCGCCGCTCACCGCCACTTGCTTGAACGTCATGTTACCGTCGTCGGAACAGTGCATTTCCAGGCCGGAGTCACCGCTGCCTTTGACGATTTGAGGTCCCCAGCGCCAGGTCAGCTGGCCGCCACTGATATCAAATGCGAAACCGTGAGAAGTGGGTGCAGCGCCATTGATGGGTGTGCGCAGTGCCGCAGGTGCATTGACGCGGGGTGGGGGCCCTACCTTGTGGCTGGTCAGTGAATTACTGGTCCAGTCCAGGTAGGCAAAATCCGGATTCCCCGGGTTTTCGCCTTCCCCTGGATTACCCGCGCCAGTACCGTCCCACTCAAAGGTGTACTTGGGAAAATCGTCCGCTGACATGCCCGGGACTTTCAGTTGCGCGGTGTAACTCTGTCCCGCGGCCAGGTTGGTGTGCTCATGCTCCCAGCGGCCATTCACGAGACTGGCGGTATAGCACTCGGATTCCAGGTCTTTACAGTTATAGAAGGTTCCTGTTGTTGGCCAACCTGATTGCGCCTTGAAAGAGTAGATGGCGGAATTCGATCCGGTGGATACCACCGCAAAATCGTCTCCCTCCAGCGCTTGCCCTGCGGCAGCCACGTCGACAAATGTGCTCGCCTGACCGGTGTCATTATCATCGTCCGTGGCTACAACGCGCAGGCCGTAGCTCCCTTCCTGTAGATCATCCAGGGTCCACGTATAAGGAATATTACTGACCATACCGGCGGAAACCTCACTGCCTGCGCCAGGTGCAGAATAAAACAGCTCGAGGAAACTGACGTTGCCATCGTCGTCCGTCGCTGTAGCCGAAATGGTCACGCTGTCACCCGCCACCAGATCGTTCTGGACGCTCGCCAGCGAGACATTGGGCGGCAGGTTGCCACCGGATCCCGAGCTGGAACTGCTCCCGGAACTGGAACCACTGCCAGATGAACTGCTGGAAGATCCACCGGAACTCGAGGAGGAACTGGATGAGCTAGACGAGCTGGAGGACGACGCGGAAAAAAGCACCGTCTGCATCGGCGAGATGTACTGGCCGGTAGTATTGTCCTGCACCTTCAGCTGGATTTCGTACTGGTTGCCGTCGACAAGACCGCTGACCGGGCGCTGCCACTGGCCATTCTCCAGGGACCCCGGGACACAGTTGCTGCCTAGACACACGTAATTCCAGCTGCCGGTCCAGCCCTGGTCGTCAAAGTAGATGATGCCGTCACTGCTCCCGGTCGCCTGAATACCAGAAGCTGCACTGGCCAATAGCGGAAATCCGCACAGCAGCATCGTCGCAGCCATGCCTTTTGCCATTGCCTTTCCAGCGCTGCAAAGGGATTGTGTCTTTACCGTGCATGCAGATACAAACGCAGCCGGGCCTCGCGCCCGGGCGAAGATTTTTTTCATGTTTCTCTCACCTGCCGTAACAATTATTTTTTTACTGCTTTTATGTTTGACTAGCCGGCAAGCACCAAAAAAAACGGCACCCGGGCTAGCCCGGATACCGCAATCGACGAAACACCATCCTGAGAGTA
Source organism: Microbulbifer mangrovi (assembly GCF_002009015.1). Taxonomy (GTDB): domain Bacteria; phylum Pseudomonadota; class Gammaproteobacteria; order Pseudomonadales; family Cellvibrionaceae; genus Microbulbifer; species Microbulbifer mangrovi. Next base: position 3,833 of record NZ_LZDE01000332.1, read on the forward strand.
ATTCTGACTCGTTCAACCTCGGTAAATTACCGGAAGTTTCGGACATCTGGCGCAGTCTGTTCGCGGGTTACCGGTGACAATTACGCTACGCCCAGATGTAAACGTTTACAACAATGTGACAGAAAAAACATCAAATTAAAACAATCGCAACAACTTCCATAAAAAGGTTTCTCCAGCTGCTTGAAATAAACCGTATTCACATAATTTTTTTGCTGCGAAAAAAAACGTCCAATAACGCGAAAAATACAAATCCGAGATTCAGGGCTTCAGTAGGGCCAGTTGGCCTTTGAAAAAACACCGCCGTCCACCCACAGGGTCTGACCTGTGACAAAAGACGCACGGGCGTCAGCGAAATAGGCAACCGCATTGGCGATATCGGAGGGCAAGCCCACCCGCCCCATAGGGGCAATGCGTCCCCAGACTTTTTCGTAGTCCGGTGCCTCGTCCCGTGTTCTATCAATCAGGACCCCTCCTGGCGCCACACAGTTCACGCGGATACCAAACTCTCCCAATTCAACCGCCGCCGATTTGGTCAGCATCTCGACACCCCCCTTGGATGCGGCATAGTCAACCAGGTTGGGAAACGCCAGCTTGTTGCAGCCACTTCCGATATTTACGATACAACCTCTTACCTCGTGGGAGACCATCAGCCGTGCACCCAGTTGAATATTCAGAAAAGTGCCTTTCAGATTTGTGCGAATGACTTTGTCCCAATCACTTTCCTGCAGCTCCAGCAACGGCGCCCAGGTCTGAACCCCGGCATTGTTTACAATTAGATTCGGTGCGGTTCCAAACCGCTGTTGGACGCCCAAGTAAAATTCCTGAACCGCGGCTTTATCGCCGACATCGCAGGGAAAGAAAAAGCACTCCCGCCCCAGTTCTCTACACTCTGCTACCAGCGTCTTTGCCTGTGTATCTTCGCGCAGGTTATTCACCGCGAGATCCCAGCCCTCAGCCGCCAGCTGTAAAGCGATTTCGCGGCCAATCCCCGCGGTTCCCCCGGTGACCACAGCCAACTTCTTGTCACTTTTCATTATTCTGTTTTCCACGTTCACCCGTGTCACCGCTGCGCGGCGATCGGTGCGTCTCCCTGTCACTGCAGGTCGATGTGTTGATTAACCGCGGGCTTCTGGCCCGTCGCACGGGCACAAATGTAAACGTTTACATTTTATCATGCAAGAGATCCCGGAAATGAATAGTGACGTCAGGAGCGCGCGGCACCATCATTCTGCGAAACCGCAACAGATACCAATTTGGCGATGCAAACGTTAACATCCGTGCATTGCCGCGGCGGGGAAGCGTAATTATTCCGCCCTGTTCAGCCCCAAATTCAGGTTAAAGCGGCCAGCTACAGATAAAACCAACAACAGGTATTCCGGTGTCCATCAAAAAAGTCGCCCAGCTCGCCGGTGTTTCCACCGCCACGGTTTCCCGCTACCTCAACAACCCAGAGCAGGTAAAAGAGCGCACCCGCCTCAAGGTGCAGTCGGCCATTGATGAAACCGGTTATGCCCCGAATACCCTGGCCCGCAACTTCCGCCGCGGCCGCACTAGCCTGATCGTGGTGGTGCTACCCACCGTTGGCGACCCCTTCCTGGAAAATGTCATGCGCGGGATCTGGCGGGTAGCGGATGAGCAGGGCTACAGCATTCTGATCCGCGACACCCAGTCGAACTCACACGAATTCGACGAATATACGGACATGGTCTTCTCCAAACAGGCGGACGGGATTCTGCTGCTCGCCAGTATTTCCCCGTTTGAGGAACCCACGGGTAAACCCAGGGCCAGCAATAAAGTGCATCCGCCCATTGTCCTGGGGCTGGAAAGTGTAACCGCTGAACTCAACCAGTTTCCCAGTGTGCGGGTGGATAACGTCGCCGCAGCTGCCGATGGGACCCATTACCTGATTCAACTGGGTCACCAGCGTATCGGCTTTATTGCCGGCAAACGCAACTCGCTGCTGACGCACGACAGGGAGAAGGGGTACCGCAAGGCCATGCGCAAGGCCAAGCTGCCCGTGGCAAGTGGCTGGGTGGTCGAAGGTGAGCAGACGCTCGAAGGCGCGCGCCGCGCAACCCGCCGACTTCTGTCGCACAAGGAGCGCCCCACCGCCATCTTCTGTGCCAACGACGAAATGGCCCTCGGTGCAATACACGAAATCAAAAATGCCGGTCTGAAAGTTCCCGAAGATATTTCGGTAATCGGATTCGACGATATCCGCTACGCCGAAATCATGGATCCCCCACTGACCACCATTGCCCAGCCGGCGGAAGAAATTGGCGAGCGCACCATGCGGCGCCTGTGCCAGGCCATCGAAGGAAGCGATGGGGACAGTGAAGCGGAAATCGTCCCGCACAAGTTGATCGTCAGGAAGTCTACTGCCAACGCGCCACGCTGACGGCAGCTTCGGCGGCGCTGTTTCCACAGCGTCGCCAATCACTCCCGTATCCCAATCCACGCATTTTCCCAGCTATGCAGTTCGACCACACAAAATCCCGGCTTTAGCCCGTTGCAAAATGTAAACGTTTACATTAGGCTGAAACCGTAATCGTTCAAGTGCGACCCCCAGAAAATAAAAATGCCCCGAAGGGCCCAGCGAGCATGAGTGAAACCAAGACTGATCAAACCCCGCCACGTGACGCGGGTGATGACAATCAAATAAAAGCCGAGCGTAAAGTTATCCAACATCCTGCGCGAAACAATACGCACGGAAACAGTTCTGCGGACAGGGTGCATTGCGTGTGGGACGCCAAGGCCACACTCGGCGAAGGCCCCTGCTGGGTCGCGCGCGAGCAGGCCATTTACTGGGTGGACATCAAAGAATTCCTTTTACACCGCCTGTGTACCGTCACCGACCAGCGTCGCAGCTGGCACATTCCGGAGCAGGTCACCGCACTGGCGCCGCGCAGAAACGGCGGTTTCATTGCCACCCTGCGTCAGGGATTCGCGCTGCTGGAAATTCCCCAGTTGGAAGAAACCGTCCATATCAAACTGCTCGGCGTCCCGGAAAAAGATCGTCCGGGTAATCGCTTCAATGATGGCAAGGTCGACAGCAAGGGGCGCTTCTGGGCCGGCAGTATGGATGATGCGGAGAGTAAAGCCAGCGGAGCACTATACCGGCTCGATGGTGACTGCAAATGGCAGAAAATGGATGACCAATACATCATCACCAATGGCCCCACTTTCAGCCCGGATGGCCGCACCCTGTATCACACCGACACTCTTGCCAGAACCATCTACGCATTCGACCTGGCCGACGATGGCCGTATCGGCAACAAGCGCCTGTTTTTCAAATTTGATGACGGCAGCGGTTTCCCCGATGGCATGACCGTCGATCAGGAAGGGTGCCTGTGGGTATGCCACTTTTTTGGCTGGGGCATCACGCGCGTATCGCCGAAGGGCAATATTGTCGGGCGCATTGAATTGCCCGTTTCCAACGTCACCAGCTGCACTTTCGCCGGTGACAAAATGGAAACCCTGTACATCACCACCGCGCGCAAGGGTCTCAATGCAGAGCAACTGAAAAAGCAGCCACTTGCCGGCGGCCTGTTCCGCTTCGAGCCAAAAGTCCGCGGACTGAAACCCGGAATCTTTGCTGGTTGAGTATCAGCGAAATTATTCCCCTTACGAAAAGTACAAATTGTCATGAACAAAATATTTTGCAGCGAAGACTTTTTGCCCGCAGACGGAACCACCGGCACCCTGATTGGTCGCGCCTGGATTCCCGCTGCCCGCAGCCAGAACAAGATTGCGGGCCCCAGTCCGGTGCTGGTAGCAGAGGACGGAGTATTCGACCTGAGCAGCATCGCTCCCACGATTGCCGAGCTTATCAATTGCGGCTTTCACCGCTCCCAACTGGATCCGGGCAACGTTCGCTATTTATGCAGTACGGAAGACCTGCTGCATAACAGTCACACCGACAGCCGCGACAGCGAATTGCCTTACCTGTTGGCACCTGTCGACCTGCAGGCGATCAAAGCCTGCGGTGTAACCTTCATGTGCAGCATGCTCGAGCGCATTATCGAGGAGCGTGCCGGCGGCGACAGTGCCCGCGCCGCCGATATTCGCTCCCAGCTTTCCTCAAAAATCGAAGGGGATATTGCGGATATCAAGCCCGGCTCCAGAGACGCGGAAGCACTGAAAGAAGTACTGCAGAAAGAAGGGCTCTGGTCCCAGTACCTGGAAGTTGGCATTGGTCCCTACGCCGAGGTCTTCACCAAATCCCAGGTGCTTTCCGCGGTAGGCAGTGGTCAGCAGGTGGGCGTACTTCCCTTTTCTGAGTGGAACAACCCGGAGCCGGAAATCGTTCTACTGGTTAACAACCGGGCAGAAGTGGTCGGCGCCACGCTTGGTAACGATGTGAACCTGCGGGATATCGAAGGCCGCAGCGCCCTGCTGCTCGGCAAAGCCAAAGACAACAACGCGTCCTGTGCCATCGGTCCACTGGTGCGACTGTTCGATCAGACATTTTCTATCGACGATGTCCGCAAGGCGGAAGTCTCCCTCAACATCCGCGGTGACGATGGGTTCGAGCTGAATGAAGTCAGCCCTATGAGCGCGATCAGTCGCGACGTACTCGATCTGGTGGAGCAGACATTCAACCAGAACCACCAGTACCCCGACGGCATCGCGCTGTTCACCGGCACCCTGTTTGCCCCCACCCAGGATCGCGACCACGAAGGTCAGGGCTTTACCCACAAGTTGGGCGATGTCGTGACGATAGCCACCCCCAAGCTGGGTGCGCTGACGAATACCGTGACGCACACCGATAAAGCACCGCAATGGGAATTTGGGATCTCCGCGCTGATGAGAAACCTGAGCCAGCGCGGGTTGCTGTGACAATCCCGATAAGTGGGACACGTGAGCAAAGCCGTCGCGCATCGAAAAATTCTTTTTAGGAGTAAGTCATGACCATCAAACGAAATTACATCGCCGGAGAGTGGGTGGAAGGTAGCGGCACCACGCGCAATATCAATCCGGCTGATACCAGCGACATCGTCGGCGAGTACGCGACCGCGGACGCGGAACAGGCCCGCGCCGCTATTGCCGCCGCATATGCCGCATTTCCAGCCTGGTCCCAGGCCGGGATCCAGCAGCGCAGTGAACTGCTGGACCGTATCGGCCAGAAAATCCTAGACCGCAAACAGGAGCTGGGAGAGCTACTCGCCCGGGAAGAGGGGAAATCCCTGTCCGAGGCCATCGGCGAAGTGGGCCGCGCAGGCCAGATCTTCAAGTATTTTTCCGGCGAAGTTCTGCAGTTGCGCGGCGACATCCAGCCTTCGGTACGTCCGGGTCTCGAGGCGAGTGTCACCCGTGAGGCTCTGGGCGTCATCGGTATGATCACTCCGTGGAATTTCCCCATCGCGATTCCCGCCTGGAAAATTGCACCGGCTCTGGCCTACGGCAACTGCGTGGTGTTCAAGCCCGCGGAACTGGTGCCCGGTTCCGCCCACGCACTGACTGAGATCATCGTCGAAGCCGGTATACCCGCGGGTGTCTTCAACCTGGTAATGGGCCCGGGCCGGGTAGTGGGCGACACCATCGTCAACGACAAGTGTGTGGATGGCATCAGCTTCACTGGCTCGGTGAACACCGGCCGTAACATCGCCGCGGCAGCGGTCGGCCGTATGGCCAAGGTGCAACTGGAGATGGGCGGCAAAAACCCGCTGGTGGTACTCGACGATGCCGACCTGGATACTGCGGTGGAATGCGCAGTCAACGGCGCTTACTTCTCTACCGGCCAGCGCTGTACCGCTTCCAGCCGACTGATCGTCACCGAAGGTATTTACGACCGTTTTGTGGAAGCCGTACTGGAGCGCTTGAAGACACTCAAGATTGGCAACCCGCTCAACCCGGAAACACATATCGGTCCGGTGGTGGACGAACGTCAACTGCAGCAAAACCTGAAGTATGTGGAAATAGCGAAGGAAGAAGGCGGCAACCTGGTATTCGGTGGTGAGCAGCTGCAGCTTGAAACCGATGGATTCTTCCAACAGCCCGCGCTGATTATCGATACAACGCCCGAGATGCGGATCAACCGGGAAGAAGTGTTTGGACCGGTCGCCAGCGTCATCAAGGCGCGGGATTACGAACACGCGCTGGAGCTGGCCAACGATACAGAATTTGGGCTCTCTGCCGGCATCGTTACCCAGTCACTCAAGCACGCCACCCATTTCAAGCGCCACGCGCAGGCGGGTATGGTGATGGTGAATGTACCTACCGCCGGCGTGGACTATCACGTTCCGTTTGGCGGTCGCAAAGGATCCAGCTACGGTTCGCGCGAACAGGGCAGCTACGCCCGCGAGTTTTACACTACAGTTAAAACAGCATACACATCGGCCTGAATATTTCAGGCCACGCAGGGAATCGCGCGTATAACGCAGTAGAGGTCACCAAGATGAATACGCAGCTACCGGTTAAATCCCCGACACCCGCCAAAACCTCCGTGCTCGCGGCGCAACATGAGCCCGAGGCGAGCAAAGCGGAATCGAGCACCAATACCGGTCGAAGTCGCGCAAATCTGGGGCTACGATACCCGAAAGAGCTGGAACGCTGTTTTGTGCTGGGTAATAACTGAGACCACACATCCGCGTCCCTTCTGCCCGGCGACAGTACAGGCTTAGATTTTCGACTCTCTCTCCCGATCATTTTGATCGGTTTAGTTGGACTTGAACCCCGCTACGGCGGGGATTTTTTTCGATGCTGATCCGTCACAGAATAGTTAATTCTGGTTTAAACCAGTTTCACATAACCCCGTCCGCTTCATAACTGGAATGCATAACTGCACCCGCTGCCTGGCGCGGGCGGCACACAGATACTGTCGCCAGCACAGATATGAATCTGTAAAGCGGTGCGATACAAGATAACGATAACCAACGCGGCCCTGACCATGACTGACTCTAAAAACAGACCGTCCAGAAAACCCTCATCGCCACTGCGCAGCGCCCGCTGGTTCGACGACAAGGCCCATGCGGATCACACCGCCCTTTATCTCGAGCGCTACTTCAACTTTGGTCTCACCCGTGAGGAGTTGCAGTCCGGCAAGCCGATCATCGGCATCGCCCAGACCGGCAGCGATCTCACCCCCTGTAATCGCCATCACAAGGATCTTGCACAGCGGGTCAAAGACGGTATCCGCGACGCTGGCGGTATTCCCATGGAGTTCCCGGTTCACCCGATTTTCGAGCAGGGCCGGCGTCCTACCGCCGCGCTGGACCGCAATCTCGCGACCATGGGCCTGATCGAGATCCTGCACGGCTACCCGGTGGATGCGGTGGTACTGACCACCGGCTGCGACAAGACCACACCCGCGACCCTGATGGCCGCGCTGCAACTGGATATTCCCGCCATCGTCTATTCCGGCGGCCCCATGCTAAACGGCTGGCGGCCGGTCAGTTGTGAGGGCGATACCGACAAATCCGAGCGCGAGGAGCGCGTGGGCTCGGGTACCGCCATCTGGCAGAACCGGGAACGCATGGCCAGGGGCGAACTGGATTACGCCGGCTTTATGGATGCTTCGGCGGAATCTGTGCCCAGCGTCGGCCACTGCAATACTATGGGAACCGCGCTGTCGATGAACGCACTGGCGGAAGTACTCGGCATGTCGCTACCCGGGTGTGCCGCAATTCCCGCCCCCTACAAGGAACGGGCGCAGATGGGTTACCACACCGGTCGGCGTATCGTGGAAATGGCATTCGAGAACCTGAAACCGTCAGACATCCTTACCCGGCAGTCTTTCCTCAATGCGGTGGTTGCCTGTAGTGCGCTCGGTGGCTCGACCAACGCGGTAGTGCACCTGCTGGCCCTGGCCCGGGGCCTGAAAGGCGTGGAGCTGACCATGGATGACTGGCAGCAGTACGGTGAAGACATCCCCCTGCTGGTGAACTGTATGCCGGCAGGCAAGTATCTGGGCGAGGAGTTCTACCGCGCTGGCGGAGTGCCTGCGCTGGTGAAACAGCTGATCGAAAACGACCTGATAGACGGCAGCCAGAAAACGGTCACCGGGCACAGCCTCGAGCACAATTGCGCGAATTTTTCGGTACGCAATCGCGACGTGATTTTCCCCACCGAAACCCCGCTGATGGAAAAGGCCGGTTTCGCGATCATGCGCAGCAATTTTTTCGACTCGGCACTGATGAAAAAATCCGTCATCAACGACGACTTCCGCAACAAGTACCTGCAGGATCCGCAGCGCCCCAACTGCTTTACCGCCCGCGCCATCGTGTTCGAGGGACCGGAAGACTACCGCGCACGCATCGACGACCCGGCTCTCGATATCGACGAACACTGCATTCTGGTGGTGCGCAATGTGGGCCCGGTGGGTTACCCAGGTTCTGCGGAGGTAGTGAACATGCTGCCCCCCAAGCGACTGGTCAAGGCCGGTATCAGTTGCCTGCCCACCCTGGGAGATGGTCGCCAGAGCGGCACTTCCGGCAGCCCCTCCATTCTGCATATCTCCCCGGAGGCTGCCGCCGGCGGCGGTATCGCCCTGCTCGCGACCGGTGACATGATCGAGGTAGATCTGGAAGCGCACCGGGTGGATGTGAAACTTAGCGTCGAGGAGCTCGCGGCTCGACGCGCTCAATTAAAACAACCGACGTTGCACAACCAGACTCCATGGCAGGAGATCTATCGCAACACGGTCAGCCAGCTGGAAAGCGGCGCGGTCATGGAAACCAAAGAGGAGTACGTGCGGATTCTGGACGAGCATCCGGTGGGCCGACATTCCCACTGATGTGCACGGTTTAGCACTATTTGAACGAACCGGAAACCGTACTCGGCAAACGGCTGCTATCTTTTGGGCTCATCCATTCAACGTCCGGGGAAAGCAGCCATGGCATCCAGCCCGTTAAAGATTCTCGCCATTTCCGGCAGCCTGCGCAAAAGCTCGTTCAACAGCGCCGCGCTGGAAACCGCGGCGGAGATTGCCGGCGACAGCGCTGAATTCACTTTCGTCGACCTGTCCGCCATCCCGCTTTACGACCAGGACCTGCGTGACAAGGGCGTACCCGAAGCGGTGGAAACCCTGCAGCAGCAGGTGCTGGACGCCGATGCCATTCTGTTCTCTACCCCGGAGTACAACTACTCGCTTTCCGGAGTGCTGAAAAATGCCATCGACTGGCTATCGCGTGTAGACCCGCAACCTTTTGCGGACAAGCCCGTTGCGGTGATGAGTGCGAGTATGAGTGCATTCGGCGGTGCGCGGGCGCAGTATGACCTGCGCCGGATCCTGATTTACCTGGATGCCCACTTTGTGAATAAGCCGGAAGTGATGATCAGCTTTGCGCACAAGAAGTTTGATGACAGCGGCAAGCTGACGGATGAGGACACCAGAAAATTTATCGGGGATCTGGTGACAGCGCTGGATAAGTGGGCAAAGCGGTTGGCATGAGCGACAGCTTTACGCGGTCACCGCCGTGCGATCAATAGCATCGCTGGTGCGCGCCCGGCGGTTCCACCACCGCTCGTGGAAATAGAAAGCCACCGTATTGCACGCCGGCTCCACCAGTGCCAGAGCGCTACCGACCCAGAAGTCACCAGTCATCACAAACCCGACGGTGAAAGCCACGGCCATGTGCACAAATGCGAAGCTACAGGTCTTTTTCATGGTGTTAGCATCCTCTCAGTGTGGCGGTCATTGCGCTGGCAACTTTCCGCGCAGCCGTATTCAATACACACATTATTGAGAATAATTCTTATTTATAAAACACCATTGATTCTCTCGCCCTGATAGATGCGACTAATAAGTCAAAAAAGGAGAGCGTCAATCACTCGAGCAACAACTTCCCCTCAATGGGAATAAACTGATCGGCAGCATCCATCAGCGATTTCGCGGTGAGGGCCTCGACCCCGTAGACCTCAACCCGCTTTCCTTTGGCGGTACGCAGCTTGTCCACCAGAATCGAGAAGTCTCCATCCCCCGAAACCAGAATCACGACATCAGCATCCGCAGACTCTTCCAGCGCATCGATGGTGATACCCACATCCCAATCCCCTTTGGCTGATCCATCCGCGCGCTGGATAAACGGCTTCAGTTTCACCTCGAAGCCGATTGCACGCAGTATCTTCTGGAAGGCCTGCTGTTTCTGGTCCCCGCGATCCACGGCATAGGCGATCGCTTTAACCACATCCCTGCCAGCTGTAGCCTGGGCCCAGAATACGTTGTAATCAAAGTTCCGGCTGAACGCCTGCCTGGTGGTGTAGTAGACATTCTGGACGTCAGCCAATATGAGGATTTTTTTAATGGCACACCATCCAAGTTTGAGTTAATCATTTCCCGGCCAGTACGACCGACTTATTCAGTATTGTTCGCTATCGAATATACCTCGCGCTTTATCGTTCGGCCAAACGTAAAACGCCAGGCATTGCCCGGCGTTTTCATCTTACGTTTCTAAACAATCTCGCGCACGGGACGGATTATCCTTACCCTCTAAGCACGAAAATAACTTCTCGATTTTTAATAGTAGCCAACACTGTCAGCGTAGCTGATCAGCTTGCTGCCGTAGTTGCCGCCCCACTCGTAGCCATAGCGGCGCTCCGCATCAATTGCCATGATGTCGTACTGCTTGATACCGGAACGATCGGCAAAGAAGCCGGTATCGTCACCCAGGTTGTAGAAGCGGTACCACATGGTACTACCCGGTTTACTCTGGATCGGGTTGTAGGTGTCGTCGTCACTGCTGCTTGCGCGCTTTACATAAGCGGTATCGGCAACCTGTACTGCGGGGCTGCGGTACCAGGCCAGTGCGGCGCGCACTGACGCTTCCACGTCCTCTGTCTGCGGCTGCGACATCAGGAAGGCAGTTACCAGCATGGACTCTTTGCCGCTTTTGGATTCCAGCTCGTAGCTGCGTGCACCGCGCGGCTCGTAGGTGACCGGGTCATGCTGGGCGCACCATACGGTTTTGGCATCTGCCTGTACTATCTGCGCCTGCAGAATAAATTCCACACCTTTACCGATGGCGGCCTGCATGCGGGTGCGCTGCTCATCGGTAAACAGGTCGCCATCCAGCGGTGCTTCCAGACGCGTGGCGTGATCCAGCAGGATCAGGACTCGCGCCATAGCGCCGTCATTGAAGGTCACATGATTGGAGTAAGTGGTGCCGGTACGCTTGGGATAAACCTGCGGCCAGCCACCGCTGTCGTATTGCATGGTGAGCAGGAACTCGAGCGCATCACGGGCAGCGTCGCGGTACTTGGAATCACCACTGCGCAGGTAGACGTCAGCCAGGAACATCAATTCGGTCACGGTGGCATCGTTGTCGATGGTGCCCAGTTCCACACCACCTTCCCCGGTCCAACCGGACCGGTCGCTGCTGCCATTCCACGGCGCATCGTAGGTGGATTCATCATTTTTGTAGAATCCGCCGTGTTCCATCTGCCAGGTGATCATATTGTCTGCGCGGGTCTGGTCTGCAGCCAGGCTGCTACCCAGCCAGGACTTGTAGTTATCCAGCTCACCGTAAATTGGGTTGCCGGTTTGCGGCAGGATGACCGCGTCCGAGCCACCGGAAGAGGAGGAAGAGCTGGAACCACCGGAGGAAGAGGAACTACTCGAGGAACTGGAGCTACCGCCGGAAGAACTGGACGAGCTACTGGACGAGCTACTGGAAGAGCTGGAACTCGAGGAGCTGGAAGAACTAGAGGAGCTGCCACCGTCTCCACCGCCGCCCCCACATGCGGTAAGTAGTGCAGAAAGTGTGACTGCGGCAAACGGCATCCATTTCATATTGAACATAACTATACCTGTAAGGCTGAAGGAACTGCGCCGCCCGGCAGTAAGCTCGGGCACCTGCTTTTATCGAACGCACCGCCAACCGCCTTGTGCGCTGTTACTTTTCTTTCCCCAGAGCCAAAAAAGCCCCGCAAGCGGGGCAAAAAATGGCAAAGGGTACAAGAGGGACTTAGAAATCCACGGTCAGGCCAAGCTGGTAAGCGGGGCCGTATGCTTCCACGTTGTACAGGATGCGACCGCCGGAATCGGCATTGCCGGAGAAGTACTGCTGGTCAACGTTATCGGACAGGTTCACCGCATCGAAGTAGGCGCGAACGCCGTCAGCTACACGGTAAGTGGCCTTGATATCGAAAGTCAGGGACTCGTCCTGGTACATGTCCGCCCACACGCGACAGTTCGCTGCGTAACCCAGCTCGGCGTCCGCAGAAATATCTGCCGCGGTACAACCGCCGATACGCTTCAGGATTTCGCTGGTGTAGTTGGCGATAAAGCGTACGGAGAAGTCATCGTTCTCCCAGCCCAGCGTCAGGTTAGCGGCGGTGTCTGCAGTCTCCGGCAGCTGAATGGAGCCGGCGCGCACGGAGTCGCCTACATTACCGTCACTGTTCTGCAGGGTCAGGTTGGACTGAACGAAAATGTTGTCCAGGTAGCGACCGATGTTGTGATCTTCCCACTGACCGTCGAAATAGTGGCTGAAGCTCAGCTCCATACCGTATACCTTGGCGGATTCACCGTTCAGGTAAGTATTGACGTTGGTCAGTTGGAGATCCGCCGGGATCTGGAACAGGTCTATCTGATCGATCGGCAGCGCAAACGGGGTGTCCGCAATATTCATGCGGATACCGTTGGCATCAACGATGAAGTCCTTGATGTCCTTATAGAACAGCGCGCCTTCGAGGAAAGTGCTCTCGCCGTAATAGCTCAGGGACAGGTCGAGGTTGGTCGCGCGCATCGGATCCAGCGACGGGTTACCGATACGTACGGTGTTGTCACCGGACATGGCGAAGTTATCGCGCTGGTAATCGAGGTCACCGCGGGCGGAACCGATATCGTTCGGGTCTTCGTTACACTGGCCGACAAACTCGGAGTCTGGATCGGTGTTACAGAACACTACGCGATCGGTGACTTCGAAGAAGGCACGGCTTTTACCAAAGTCCGGGCGGGAAAAGCTGGTCCAGATGGATGCACGGCCCAGCAGGTTATCGCTCAGTTCGTGACGGTAATGCAGTGCGGGCAGGAAGATGCCGTAGTCGTTACCGGTCTGCTCCAGCGGCAGGGCGATATCCAGCGAGGTCAGGCCCTGGCTGTCTTCGTTGCGGTCGTTGCGCAGCGCCATATAACCGGTAGAGGTGAAATCGGTATAGGCGTAACGCGCACCGGCGATCAGCGTCGCTTCCGGCAGCACCTGCATTTCAGCCATCAGGTAGGCCGCAGCAGTGTCTTCGGTGAGCTCGTAGTCGAGTCTGGTGGAATCCAGCTCTTTCTGTTCCGGGTCGTAATTGTCACCAATAGCGCGGGTGCCGTTGATCAGGCGCTCGGCATCCTCACGGGTAATTACCGCGTGGTCAAAGTTGTCGTTGACCGGAACATAAGTGGTGAAGTCTCCCAGGCGGGCACCCGCCAGGGTGATACAGTCCAGGTCCCCGGCACAACCGGCTACCGCACGGTCAAACGGCACGATGCTCGCGCGGTTTTTGTCGTTACTGCGGGTGCGCTGATTGACCTTCACACCAGTTTTCACGTAGTTCACCAGGCCCGCATCCCAGTCGTGACGCAGGTTGAAGGAGAACTGGTCAACGGCGTCTTTACGCAGGGAGTCTTCCAGGAACAGGTTGTCGTAGTTCAGGTTGGGCTGTTTTACCTTGCCGTACTGGTAACCGTTCGGGCCGGATACGGCGCCGGAGGCGATGGTGCCGTTCTCAACCAGCTCGTCGAGCTGCGGGCCGGAAATCAGCTGGCCATTCAGGAATTCATCACCGTAGCTGCCCAGAGCGTTCAGTTCACGCAGGCGGAACTGCACACGGCGGCCGTCCGGCTTGGCGTTTTCACTGCGCGAGGAAACTACTTCGTAGTCCATTTCCCAGCCGTCGCCAAAGCGGTTCTCACCGCCCAGTGCCACGGTGTCGGTGGTGACTTCAGATTCCTGGATAAAGAATTGCTGCTGCAGGTCGACACTGCTGCCACCAAATACCTGATTGTCTTTATCGATAAAGGCCAGGTCTTCGTCACCGTTATCCCAGTTAAAGCGATAGTATTCGCGCATGGCGATATCGTTGTCCGAGTAACTGGTGTGGTTCAACTTCAGGTGGTAGCGGCTGTCGTCGTTGGGTTGATACTCAACGTTCAGCAGGCCGGCCATACGCTCGCGCTCGGCGTTTTCCTCGTAGGTGGTGAATTCCCACGGAATAATCATCTGCTCGCCGCCCAGCTCCACATACTGGGGCAGCGTGGAGCTGTGGTGGCGAGTCTGGAAGCCGCGGGTTTTACGCTTTTCCCAGGAACCGGTGTAGGCAATACCGATGGTATCGTTCAGGAACAGGTTGGTGCCCTGCAGGGTGACCTTGGGAGAGTCTGCTTCGACCTGGTCCTGATAGTAGTTCTGCGCGCGGAACTTCAGGCTGGTTTTACCCCGGTCCAGCGCGGACAGGGTTTTCACGTTGATGGAACCACCGATCGCGTCCAGCTCCATATCCGGCGTTAAGGATTTGTTCACCTCGATGGACTGCAGTACGTCGGACGGCAGACTATCGAGGGAAAAGGCGCGGTCTTCCAGAGCCTCGTCGGTACCGCCACCGGCGTTTGCCATGGCACCGCCGTCCATACGTACACTCACCATGCCGGCGCCAAGGCCGCGCAGGTTGACGAATTTACCTTCACCTTCGCTCTTCTGCAGAGTGATACCCGGCATACGCTGCAGCAATTCGGCCACGTTCTGGTCAGAGAAGTTACCGGCATCGTCCTGGGTGACAATGGAGCTGAAGTTGTCTTTACCGCGCTCGGCTGCACGTGCGTTCAGGTCAGCATTGCGCACGCCTTCTACATAAACTTCTTCCACAGCAGCACTGGAAGACTCTTCCTGCTGCTCCTGCTCCGCTTCCTGGGCTACCAGCGAGGCGGAAGTAGCCATGGCGATGGCCATGGCGAGAATCTGTTTCTTATAAGTCATTTTGACTCTCCCATCGGTTTTAATAGGCCCCTTGTCCGTTGGGTCCACTTCGATGTTTTTTGAAGGCCGCCGGCCTGACACTTAGACCGGCGGCTCACCTTTAGCTGGGCGATTCACGCAGCTTACTGGTAGCTCACCTTGAAGTTGTCGATCACGACCGGCATGCCTTCGGTACCGCTGTCGCAGCGAACCTGCAGGAAGGAGTTGGCGGTACCCAGATCACTTTCGATGGTGACGATGCCCAGCGGCTGATCGCCGTCAGCCAGTTGGGAAGCGTACTTCTCTACCAGCTTGGAGCTGCCACCGTGCAGGGACTTGCTGGAGCTTGAGGTATTGTTGTCCACATATACCTGACACTTGCCGCTTTCCACCGAGGTGTTGGGGTTCTCTGTCACCTCGAATGTGATCACGTAGGGCTTGCTCAGATCCAGATCGCCGCGGCCGGTAGTATCGGTATCCGCAGTGTCCACATCCGGGGTGGCATCACCGATGGAGAAGCGCGCGTTGTGCAGGGCCAGGGTGCCAGCGGCAACGGTGATACGAGAGCTGCCACTGGTGACGTTGAACATTGGCTTGCTCGCGTCACCAGACTGACCGCGGTACTCAGCGGTGAAGAAGTTGGTGCTTTCAGTTTCCGAGTCTTCCACCAGACCAACGCCGTTGAAGTTTTCTTCAAACGCCGCAGAGGCATCAGCACCGGCGTAAACGTCCAGCTCACCGATACCTGCGGGCAGCTCACCAACCAGCTCTTCGGCGGTCAGGCCCGCGGCAGTAGCGTTGTCGGTCCAAACCAGCCAGTCGACATTTGCGTAGAACTCACTGCTGGAACCTTCACCAATGCGCATGCGGCTGCTGGAAGAACCACCGTCGCGACCGTTACCGGTAAAGCTGGCAACTTCCACACCGTCGCGGTAGATGGTCGCGGTGATGTAGTCGGTGGTAGTGGCCGGATCAACCACGGTAAAGGCCACCTGATAGGTGTGGTAACCATCGCTCATGTCCATATCCACTTCCGCGGTAGAGTCATCAGACAGGAACTTATCCAGCTGAATCTTGCTACCGTCCGGACGCAGGATGGTTTTGATACGCGCGGGACCGCGATCGACAATGCCGCCGTCACCGAGGTGAGTTTCGATTTCGAAACCACGCGCACCCTGGGATGCCGCAAAGGAAGTATCGATACGGGTTACGAAGGTGAAGTGCTTCGGATAAGTGGTGGCATCACCAACGATGACGTCGTTCAGGTCACCAACCGGCTTGGCGTCCGCGCCAATGGTATCCAGGGTCATGATGCCCAGATCGTCGCTGGTGAAGAACGGCAGTTCGTCTTCGCCAAATTCGAAGCTGGTCGCTTCACTACCGTTGATTACCACAGCGCCCAGCTCGCCCGGGTGCATACAACCATCGTATACATTCCACAGGATGCTGTTGGTCGCAGACGGATCGACAGAGGTGGTCGGGGAGCAGTTATCGCCAACCGGTGCTTCCGGAGTTGCCATGGCGGCCTCACTCCATTCGCCGGCACCGACATTGTTCACCGCGCGTACCCATACGTTGTAGGTACTGCCATTTTCCAGCTCAGTCAGCGTGGTGCTGGTCTCGGTCAGGCCTTCAACGGTGTCCGCCACGGTCACATCGTCGCCAGTGCTGTAGGCCACGTCGTAGCTGATGGCACCAATGGCGGAAGCCCAGCTGACGGCGATCTGCGCGTCGGTAGCAAACAGGCTCGGCGCTTCCGGCGCATCCGGCGCGGTAGCCGGCTGGAATACGGTACAAGCAGGCAGGTCGCCCTGGGTGTCGTCTTCCTGGCGCTCAACCAGCAGGTCGTCGAAGATTACCGAGCTGCCGCCTTCCACGCGGAACTGCAGGAAGGAGGTCGCGGTACCTACCTGAGATGGGCGCACGTCTTTTACTTCACCGCCCTGCTCAAAAGTAATATCACCCGGCACATTGATCTGTACGCGCTTGCCCGGGATCAGGTCTGCGGCCGGTACGTTGAAAATCCGCGAACCGGAACCACCGCCACCCCACACGGAGTTGGCTTCGCCGGAGGTGTTGTTATCCACATACACCTGCATGTTGCGGCTACCGGAAGCATCTTTCACACAGAACGAAATCCGGTATGGCTGGCTCAGGTCCAGTTCACCCCAGGTGGTTACGTCGTCGGAAGTGGTGGTGTCTTTTTTCGGATCCGCATCGTCGATATCCGGGCGGGTTTGGCCCACAGCAAAACGACCGGTATCCAGCAGCATGGCCGGGTTGCCGTTGTCGCTGACGATCCCCATCTGATCCAGGGAAACTTCAACGCCGTCTGCAGGGTTGTCATTCAGGAAGAAACAGCAGGTGGGATAGTAGAAAGACGGCCACGCGTCTTCCGCATTGTTGGCGTCGAGCGCCTTGTATTCCTGGCTGAAGAAGAATTGCGTATCCGCTTCGTCAAAGTTGACGAAAAGGTCGTCACCAAAATTTTCGGAAAGGATCGGGCCTTCGGCGCCACCGCCGGATGAGCCGCCACTGGAAGAGCTGCCACCGGAAGAACTGCTGGAAACCGGCGGTGGAGTGGTAACCACGTCCCCCTGGTTATTTTCATCAGCACCACCGCCGCCACACGCGGTCAGTGTCCCCATAATGCACAGTGCGAGTGCGGACTTTGCCCAAGGTAAAGGTTTCATGCTCACCCCTTCTCTCTCTTTGTCAGTCGTTATTTTTATGAGCCTGGTTACATCCCCCGGATGCCGCACTTATTTGGTGCGGTAACCACCCAGGCCCAGTTCTAATACTTATTGGTTTGGCAATCTAACCAGATTGGTTTGGCATATACAACCGTTAGTACCAATTGGTAATGAAGATATTTGTGACTTGGGTCAGACAGGCGGAATTTCGCTCTTTTCCGCACAATTAGTGGGCAAAAACACCGTTTTTTGTAGTTTAACTACATTGGTGGTGAGCTGTAGCGGGGTATCGGAAGCAGAAAAGCACCACACAAAGCGGTGCTTTTCTGAGCAAATGCGGTCAGGCCACAATTTGGTGCGCCTGACCAAAAGAGCGGATTCAGGGAGCAGTCTCAATCAACAGATCATCCACTACGACTGTGGCGCCGCTTTCAGTGCGCAGTGTGATAAATGAGTTGGCACTGGCGGTCAGGCCAGGCACGGTGTAGGTCTGGCCGGGCACCAGGTCACTGATCAGCACCTGATGGAACTTCGAGCTGCTGCCCCAGATCGAGTTGCCACTGGACGGAGTGTTGTTGTCCACGTAGATCTGGAAGTTGCGGCTGGTATCGTCACCGATGCTGACCACGGTAAACGTGATCTGCCAGGGCACGCTCAGGTCGAACACACCGGTATTGCTGTCGCCACTGGTGGTGCTTACTTCCGGCGTGGTGTTGCCGATCGAAACCCGACTGCCGGTGAGGCTGAGCGCGCCGCTCTGGATTTCCGCGGTGCCGGTGACACGGTAGTACATGGGCGTACCTTCTCCCGGGGCACCGGTAAGATCGCGGTAGCTGTTGCTGAAAAAGCCCGCGGTATCGGTGGCGAAGTTCTCCGCGTAGGGCAGCGCCACATCCTCGGCGATCGGCTCTTCCTCTACCGGCACGTCATCTTGCGGAGTAACCGGGTCGGGAATCTCCAAATCCGATTGGTCCAGCTTGCCCCTTCCCGCATTGGCAATAACGTAGTCTTTCAGTCCATCTGTAGCGTCCAGGGTGTAGGGGTAAGGTACGGTATAGGAGGATGTGGATTCCCCATCTTCGGCGGTGATATCGGTTCCGCCTCCGCTGGTCCAGGTCACGCCGCTACCGAAAACATTGCCGCTGAGATTCCAGTAACCAATCACGTCGGAATAAAACGACACAATCGGGTTCTGGGTATTTTCGAAAATATTGTTTTCGATCAGCATCTCGGCACCGGCGCGGGAGTTGATCGCGGTGGAGCGGATGTTGTTGTAGTAGTTGTTGTACACATGGCCCTTACCGTGACGGTACAGCGGCACACGGGATTCCAGGTTTTCGAATCGGTTGTGGTGGAAAGTGATCAGTCGGTCCGTATCCGGATTGGTGTCGTTCTCGGTGTGTCCGTGCAGGGAGGTTTTCCACGAGTCGTGCAGATAGTTATACGACAGGGTGATGTAGCGGGCACCGCTCTTCGAATCAATCAGGCCGTCGTAGTAGTTCTTGTCTACATTCAGCGAGCTGTAAAGTTCACAGTGATCGATCCAGATATGGCTGGTAGTGGAGCCATCGTCGTCCCCTTCGATACTGATCGCATCCTTTTCCTCACCGGGCCAGGCCTCATGGAACAGCAGGTTCTGCACGATGATGTTGTTCGCGCGGCGGATAGAGAGACCGATCCCATCAAACTCGCCGTTCTCCCCCACCCCGATCAATGAAACGTTATCCATATCCTTGATCTGGATACTGGTGCCGGTACCGGTATTGAAGTCGGTGATGGTGCCGTCGATATAGATGGTCACCGGCTGGCTCGCGCTCCTGGCTTCGTCCAGCTTGTCCTGCAGGTCGGCACCGTTGTTGACCGTATACACCAGGCCACCGGCGCCGCCGGTCAGGTTGTACTCGTAGCCTGCGAAACCACCGTCGATACTTTCGCTACCTGCACCGGAGGAGGAGCCGGAACTGCTGGAGGAACCGGAAGAGCTCGACGAGCTGCTGGATGAACTGCCGCCCGATGAGGAACTGGAAGAACTGCTCGACGAGCTACTTGAAGACGAGCTCGAAGATGAACTGGACGAACTGCTGCCGCTGTCACCACTGCCGCCACCACCGCCACAGGCGGTGAGACCGGCGGCAAGCACCAGGGCCAGCAAAGCGTGTAGTGAACTTTGCATATCAATTATTCCTGATTAAAAGATCTGAAGCGCCCCGCGATTTTTCGCGGGGCTTTTTGGGTTACGGATTTGTTTACTGGGTCAGCTGGATATCTTCAAACGTGAAGGACTGATCGTCGTTATACGGCGCGGCGAACAGGCCAACTTTTACCGAAGCGGGCAGGTCCGTGAAGGTATTCGCTCCAAGCTGGGAATAGCTGACACCACCATCGGTAGAAACGTAGGCGTAATACGCCTGCCCTACGCGCTCCAGTTTGAAATACAGGTTGTCTCCAGCAGTAACAGCGCTGCCGCTGTCTTTGCCCCAACCCCCACCGGCCGCAAGAATGTGGCCATACTGGGTGACCCATTCCGTACCGGACATATGCATGCCCACATGCACCAGTGGTGAAGTGGTGCCTGCAGTGGCATCGCACTCACACATCATCAAGCCCACCGGGAACTGGTTGGCCGCATAGTTGGTGCCGGCACTTTTCAGCTTCGCTGTCAGCACGAAGTCCCCTTCCACCTGCTGGGATACCAGATAGAACGACTGCGCCATGGTCTCGAACTTGCCGTCACTGGCAACAAAGGTGACGCTGTTTTCGGTCTGTTCGGTAATGCTGCCGGAAGCAACTGTGGCAGAGGACTGACTGCTGTCACCCACCAGCAGGCCATTACCGCTCCAGGTTTCGTCACTACCACTGGCAATCACACAGTGATCGTCACTGGTATCTTCCGGATACGGATCCCAACCCTCACCGCTGTTCCAGCTGGCAAAGATCTGTGCGCGAGAGCAGAAGCGGCTGGCCACCTCTTCTTCACTCAACACATAACAGCTGCCGTTGCTGTCGCAACGCTGGGACAGGTCCAGCGGACTGCCGGCCAGATCGGTGCTGCCGTATTCACGCCAACCGGCATCCGCGCTCGCGGTTTTCGGGTTGGGTGCGGGCTGGCTGTTAATGCCCTCGTAGGCCCAACCAATAGAAGCCACATGGGTGTCCATGGCGGTGTTGATGAAGGTGACATTGTCGTAGTAGCTGTTGCTGCCGCCGCTGCGCGCCAGGTGGGTAGTGCCCTGCTCGATGGTGACACCGGTGGGGCCTGCGCCCTGGGTCAGCTTCGAGTTCAGGAATACAAAACCGGGGGCAGTTTCAACCGGTGTGCGCGCCTGCAGAACATAGCCGCCGCTACTGGTCGCTTCACTGCTCTTGGAGTCACCCAGAGAGCGGATCTCGGTGTCCTCGAATACCGTGGCCGTGCTGTAACCCCAGATAAAGTCCACGTTACCGGCGACCAGCGAGTTGTGGAACCAGTTGTAGCCTTTCAGCAGCAGGGTGTCCTGCTCGGAGATAAACGCGGCATTGCGCGCAATCAGGCGACCTTCACTGTTGAAGTAAATGGTTTCCGCCTGGTCGCCCGCACCGGTGCGACGGTGGGTGTTCTCCAGCGTGAGGTCTTCCAGGGTGAGCATGTCACCGCCCTTCACCAGGAACAGGCCGCGACCTTCGCTGCCGCCATTCAAACCTTCGTAGTTTTCATAGTGAATACGGGTCTGGTCGGTACCGGCGCCCTTGATGGTGAGATTGTTTTTACCGGAGAGGTACAGCATCTCGCGGTAGTCACCGGCGGCGATGGTGATGGTTGCGGCATCGTCCGCGCCCAAATTCTCCATCACATGATTGAGTGCGCCCTGTACCGTGCGGAAGTCCGCGGCGCCGTCATCGTCGACAGTCACATCAGCACCACTTGGCAGCGCTGCGCGGGTGGTAAAGGTCCAGCCGGCGTCTTTGCCGATACCGACAAAATCACTACCGTTCAGCTTCGCCCCCTCTACAAGGTCAGAACTGATCGCGACAAAGTACTCCACGCCCGGTTCCAGCAAGTCGGTGTGCGGCGATACCGTCAGGGTGTTGCCATCGAAATGGAACGGACTGGCATTGAGCACGCGGGTGCTCGCCTGGCCGTTGTAACCGAGAATATCGGTCTCACCGCCTGCGCGGATCGCATCCACCTCGGTGTTGTCATCTGCGCGGAAAATTCGCACGGAGCCCACGCTCGGATTCAGCGCCGGTGCATTGTCGAAGGTGATGCTCAGGCGGGTATCTTCGTATTCACCGGTAGCACCGGGCATCGGTGTAACCAGCGCACCGATATCCCCGTAGGTTGCGCTAGGCATGGCAAATGCCTTGGCCACATCGATACTGATGGTGCGCTGCAGACTGCTGTCGGAGCCACTGATAAAGGTAATTTCCGCGCTGCCCTCGGCATTGGGAATGACTTTTACCAGGTTATCGACGACCTCCACGGACGCCACGTTGCTATCGCTGGAAACCACATCGAAGGTATCCGCGGTAACACCATCGCTCTGCACAGCAGTCACGTTGATTTCCAGTGCGGGGTCACCGGCAGTCGCGGCCCATGAAGGCTCGACATAATCAATGGTCAACTGCACCGGTTTTACGGAAGGATCACCGACTTTTACGTAATCCACCTCAAAGGAGCGGTTGTAGGTAAAGAAACCGATACGTCCGGCGGTGGAGTACTTGCTGTCCGCATCGGTATAGGTACCGAGTTCCTCGCCATCCAGATACACGGTGACATTGTTGCCAACCATGTCGTAACGAACGGTGTACCAGCTACCGTCGGTTGCGTCCTGCTCCCCCAGCAGGATCGGCTTTTTCGCCTGCACTTCACGGATGACGGAATCGCCATCGGCAAAGCCCGCTTCCACCTGGGTGGAGTCGCTGCTGTTCTGCATATTCAGGCCGCCGAAATACCACTGCAGCGGGCTCTGGTAACGGCCGATACCATAAAGGTATTTATTGCCAGTATTGCCGTTGGCGCGGGGACGAATACGGTACTCGACAAAATAATCCGCGGGCACGCTGCCAAAGGCGCCTTCTTTGACCAGGATCAGCTCGCCCTCACTCAGGTTTTCGCCGCGTGTACCGGCAGTGAAGCGCAGGGACTTGCTGTCCCCCTCGTCGAGAATATCGAATACACCGGGATCGGCGAGGCCGTATCCATCAATCAGTGCGTCCCAGGTACTGGAAAATTCGCCGTCTTCAAAATCGTCACAGAAATAGAGACCGGTATCCGGGCAGGTGAAGGTGACCGGCTCCGGTTCCGGATCAGGCTCCGGTTGAGGATCCGGCGAGGGGATTATTGGGTCAGGGTCCTCGGCCACAATGGGATTGAGACTATCCAATTCCTTTTTCTCGCCATCATCGCTACAGCCTGCCAGCAGACTGCCCAGCAATGCCGCCATCGATACCCTTAAGGACATCCTTACAAACGCGCTGTGTACTCTCATCGAATACTCCTGAGTTATGGTTTTATTGTTGTTACCCGACGCAGTGGACACGCCGGTACTTCTTCACTGCCTCGCCGCGCACCAATGTGGGACTACGGTATGACAAATGATTTACGCGTAAAATAAACCGGGCCATCCGGCCCGGATCTCGTCAAAAAAATTTAATCACCGCTTGATTCAGTGCCGCTGGAATTCTCCTCGCAGGGCAGTGAAATCAAGGCAAAAAAGCCCACCCACCAAACGGTGGATGGGCTATTACCGTTAACAGCTACTGAACATACTTCCCGTGACTACTGACACGTCGCACCACCCAGGCCAATCACATAGCTCTGCTCATAACCCAGGGGAGAGTTAAACGGTATCTCGCCATCCACACCGGCAGTGGCAATGATGTAGTCTGCCATTGCCTGACTGGCCGGCAGGTTCTGCGCTGCCATCACTTCCCGTGAGTAAGCGGTGTAATCCTGCGAGAGATCACCGACGGATCCGGATGCGTTGGTAATTTCATACACCAGCGATGGATCCAGGTTACACGCGGCATCGGAGAACCAGACCAGGGAGCCATCAGTGCGGAAGTTACCGCCGTCTACATCCCGCGCGAGCTGTTCACCGCGCTCGGTCAACGCTTGCACCACATCGTCTTTTTCCTGGAAATCGCGATTCATCATGAACATGTTGTCTTCCCACAAAACACTCGCGCCAACACGAACACTGAGAATGTCCTTGCGATAGTTCATAAAGAAGTTATTGAACATGTGCGATGTGCCGCGACGAATCAGCGGAATACGACGCAACGTGTTACCCAGCGAATCGTAGTGATCGTCCGTGGTGATAAACGCGTTGTGGTGCATGGTGGTGCGGATCTGCTCATTGATGGTCCGGCTGTCACTGGAACCATGCAGGGCCGCGCGCTTCACATTCACCAATTTGTTGAAGCTCATGGTGATGTTGTAAGCGCCCACCTTCACATCAAACGCCGAGTCACCGGTGGTGTCGAAGGTATTCTTGTGAATCCAGATTTCGTGGGATGCGCCGGTGTTACGGATCATATCCGGGTCGAGGCCGTGGTCTTCGGTGTGGCCGGCGCCACGGAAGTCCAGATGCGTCAGGATCACATGCTCGGCAGTCTGGGTCGGCGCTCCACTGCTATCCGCACCGATGGCAAAGCCATTGAAACGGAAGTATGCGTTGGCCTGGCGACCGTCGAGGGTTTTATGGGAACCGATCTTGGTATTGCGGATCGGCAGGTTGCCATCATTCAATCGGTTGTTGAAGAACTCATCCATACAGGATTCTTCGTCACCGTAGCCGTTATCGGCGCACCACTGGCGATAATCGATACACTGAGCTTCACTGCCACCGATCGCGGTCTGTACCGAGCTGTCAGAACAGTGATTACGGTGCATGGAAATCTCGCTTTCGTTCGCAAACTCGAACTTGTCGAAAACAATCCAGTTGTAGTCATCACCGGTTACCGCATCCAGAATCTGCTGCTCAACCGAGCGGCCCAGAGGATCGTTTTTGGTGATTACAGTCAGTTGGCTGTTGCCGTTCGGGTCGTATCCACCCATGGCGTTTTCACCGTAGCCCACCGCGCGACCAAGGGTCTGGAACAGGCACTCGACAATTTCCTGGTCGGTATCCAGCTCAGCGGAATCGCGCCAGTTTACGTTCGGGTCCGTGGCCAGGATATAACAGGCATTGCTCACTTCCGGTGACGGGAAGGCTCCGCCAGAGGAAGACGTACCCCCGCTGGAAGAGCTGGACGAGGAGCTGCTGGTACCGCCAGATGAAGAGCTGCTGCTGGAACTGCTGGTTCCGCCCGAAGAGGAGCTGCTGCTGGAACTGCTGGAACCACCGGATGAAGAGCTGCTCGACGAGGAGCCACCGGAAGAAGAACCACCAGCACAGTCACCCGCTTCCGGCGAGACACCGGTGATCGACAGACTGTCGATATTTGCGAGACCGCTACCTCCGGTCGCTTCCAGCCGCAACGTGTTATAGCCAGCATCCAGTGTTACCGATACAGAACCGCTATCCACATAGGAAGCCCAACCACCAGATACCCCCATATCCACAGAAGTCTGAGTGCTGCCGTTGACAATTACGGCGGCCGGGCGATCGCCAGAGCCGTTGGCATAGCGCCACTGCAAGGTATAGGTACCCGCGGCGGGAACCACTACAGACCAGTCCACGCCCATACCAGTATCGTTATCGGTGTTGGCATAACCAAAGCCTGTAAACCCTGCGTGTTCGGTTTCCAGTGCACCATCCACCGCGCAAAAGCCCGCTTCTGCTTCTTCCAACTGAAGTGTGGATACTGCGGTGAGGATCACCGCATCGTCGCCATTGGAGTTGGTCACCGCGCCAGCGGTATCTGTTACTTTGATCCAGTAATAATAGGTACCATCGGCCAGGCCAGCATCGGTGTAACTGTTACCCACCACACTGGTGGCAATGCGCACGCGGCCGCTCGGATCCGGATCCGTATCCCGATATACCTCCTGGTTCTGGATCTCGATATCGCTGACATTCCAGTTCAGGTTGGCGTCGGAACCCGAAGTTGTTACCGCGAGATCGACACTTCCTACCGTGCCGCCACCAGAGCTCGATGAACTGCTGGAGCTGCTGCCGCCAGAGGAAGATGAGGAACTCACATCGCCGGTGGCATTATAGATTTCAAATTCGGCGATTTGCGGTGCACTGGAAGCGGAATCGATCATCAGGTTGATCTTGTCCATGCTCACATCGCCGAGGTAAACCTGGAGCTCTGAGCCGATACTGGTACCAGACGCCAGCTCTGCGCCGGTGTCGTTATTCACCAGTCGCCAGGCCTGCACCACGTCACCGATTTCACGAATAATGACGGTGTTAAAGTTACTGCCAAAGTTTTTGGCAGAGATGCGCTCGCCACTGGATGATCCCGGCTGCCAGTAACTCGTTAGGTCGCCATCGACAGCATTGCCATAGCTACTGCCGCCGCCCTTACTGCTGCCATCGGCGTCACCGGACAGTGCCAGATTGGAACCCAGCTCTGCAGGTACACTGCCGCCGGAACTCCCGGTACCGCCGGAGGAACTGGAACTGCTGGAGGAGCTGCTGGAACCTCCGGATGAAGACGAACTGCTCGAACTACTGGAGGAAGAACTGCCGCCCGAAGAGGAGCTGGAAGAACCACCTTCAACCTGACAAGCACCATCGGAAACCAGCAGTCCCGTATTGGCACCGGCCGCGGCCAACACGATCTGCGGTACACAGGCCGCATCGTCCAGGTTATAGCTGTAGGGGATACTTACACTGGTGGTGGAAACCGGATTCGGGCCGGCCGGGTGATTGTCGGTGTCATCCGCAGTCCAGGTAATGTTGGACCAGATGTTGCCGTTCACTTCCCAGTAACCCATATCATCGGTATAGAAAGTACCGAGAGGATCTTTAGAGTCTTCGAAGTAGTTATACTCCGCCTTCATTACACCGCCGATACGGGGATTCATACCGGACTTGTTCAACTGACGGTAGTAGTTGTTGTATGCATGCGCGGTGGCGTGGCGCAGCAGTGGTGTACGGGAATCAATATTCTCGTAGAGATTATGGTGGAAGGTCACCGGTCCGTTATTGCTATCGCTATCGCTGGAACCAACGAGGCCACCGCGACCGGAATTGCGCAAGATACTGTAGGAGAGCGTGACGTATTTGGTCTCTGCTTTCATATCGAAAAGCGCATCATAGCCATCACTTTCACCACCCTGAGCCTCCAGGGTCAAGTGATCTGCCCACACATTGTAGACATTACTTTCCATGCCGATCGCGTCACCACCGTTGGATGTCGGCGAGCCGGATTTTTTTACATTTCGTACGTGGAGATTCTGCAGAATGATGTTCGAAGCACTGCGCAAGTGAATGCCCAGCTCATCAAATAGCGCGCCGTTGCCCACACCAATGATGGACACGTTGCTCACTTCTTTAATTTCGATTTTATCTTCGGCGGTATTACAACTGTCACCAGACACTTTGCTGGTATTACCGTGATTAATAGTGCCTTCGACGTGAATAATGATGGGAGTATCGCTGGATGCGCGATTACATAAGGCAGCGTGGATTTCGGTACCGGTAGTGGCGTAAACCACTTCACCACCGGCCCCGCCAGTGGTACCTCCGTTCTGGGTGGCAAACCCTGTGGCCTGCGCGGAAACATCCGCGGCCGCAAAGGTGCCCAGCAATGCACTCAGCATCGCTGTTCTCTTCAGCATGATCTGCATGTGACCTTCCGTATTTATGGTTATTTAGAAGATTTAGTCAGACGACTAGTCACAGGCACAACGCCCGAGAAACACGGCCCGATCGCACGTACGGCATTCAGGACTAACGGGAACAACTTTTAGTTAGAGACCAATCATCATCGCTATGGGCCTCAAGGGACAGACGGCCCGCAATATTGGTTTGCCATTATTATTAATTTCGGCCTTCTGCTGAGACCACAATTGGCAATACCAAAACAAAGAAGAGGTTATCCACATTAAAAAGTTATGTAAAGCCTATTTAAAGATCGGCAGACCAATTTGAGAAGCCTATCGCGCCCAAAAAGATAGAAAACACGCCAAGAATCGATTGAAGCAGGGCTATCTCCAGTGTGTATAGGACACTGTTTAGAAAGTCTTAGGTAGGTATGAAGAGCACGAGAAAGGCAGGGTTGGACAGGCCAAAAAAAGCCGGGCTTAAAGCCCGGCAATGCCATCCTGAGGATGCGAGGAAATCAATGAAAGAACTGCCGCGTATTACCTCATACGGGCAACCCCGAAGGGTTACTCGATCAATCCCAGCGCCCGCGGCAGGAACTCGCTGATGGCAGGCACCAAGGTGACCAGTGCCAGTACCACGAACATCATCAGGTACATGGGCAACAGCGGGCGGATCAACGCCGTGATTGATGTTTTTGAAATACTTGCCCCGACAAACAGCACACTGCCCACCGGTGGGGTACACAGGCCGATACACAGGTTCAGGATCATCACGATACCGAACTGCAGCGGCGACATTCCCAGCTCGGCAACCACCGGCAGGAAGATCGGGGTAAAGATCAGCACCGCGGGGGTCATGTCCATAAAGGCACCCACCGCGAGTAGAATCAGGTTGATGGTGAGCAGGATCAACAGCGGGTTGTCACTGATGGTGATCAGCGCCTGGCTGATGGTCTGCGGAATGTTCTGGTAAGACATGATCCAGCTCATGGCGGAGGACGCCGCGATCAGGAACATCACGATGGCCGTGGTCTCCACAGACTTGGTCAGCAGAGCTGGCAACTGACCCCATTTCACTTCCTTGTACACCACGCAAGACAACAGTAGCGAGTAGAGCACGGCGATGGCGCTGGCTTCGGTGGCGGTGAAGAAACCACTGATGATGCCGCCGATCACGATAAAGATCAGGAACAGGCTCGGCACCGCGTCCACAGTTTTCTGCAGCGCTTCTTTCATGGTGGGCTTTTCACCGACCGGATAGCCTTTTGCCTTGGCCCAGATACCGCACACCATCATCAGTCCCAGGGCGAGCAACAGGCCCGGCAGGTAACCGGCGATAAACAGTGCGGCAATGGAGACGCCACCGGAGGCCAGGGAGAAAACGATCAGGATATTGCTCGGCGGAATCAGCAGACCAGTGGTCGAGGAAGCCACTGTCACCGCGGTGTTGAAGTTCTTGTCGTAACCAGCCTTGGTCATGGACGGAATCATGAAACCGCCGATAGCCGAAGTGGCGGCAACCGCTGAGCCGGAAATGGAACCGAACAGGGTGCAGCTGATGATGTTCACGAACGCCAGACCGCCGGGCAACATGCCCACCAGCACTTTGGCGAAATCGATGATGCGCCGCGCGATACCGCCGCTACCCATCAACATGCCGGAAAAAATAAAGAAGGGAATGGCGAGCAGGGCAAAGCTGTCGATACCGCTGGCCATTCGCTGGGCCATGGTAATCATGGCCGGATCAAAATCGATGGTGCACAGCATGGTCAGCACGGTGGCCGCACCAATACTGATGGAAATAGGAACGTTCAGGGCGAGAAGGATCAGAAAACTGACCAGCAATACAATAACTGCAACTTCCACGATGATTCTCCTCGCTTAGGCTTCTACGGCAGCTTCAGGCTGCTTTTGTTTTTCTTTCTGACCCTGCGCTTCCACTGGCTGCGCGTCGTCGGTGTAGGGATGCACTTCGGAGTCGAAATCCGCGGGCAGTTCCTCTTTCGCCGTCACCAGCTCGATCAGATGATCAATGGAGAACAGGCAGATCAGCAGACCGGACAGCGGCAGTACGCTGTAGACATAGCCCATCGGTAAGCCGAGCGCCGCCGAATACTGTTCCAGCTCAAAAGTCAGCAGCATCAGTTTGGCACCGCCGTAAACCATCGCCAGGGCGGCAAACGCGAAACACACCAGCACGACAAAAATCTGCAGTGCGCGACGTTTGGCGCCATGCAGTGCGTTGGTCAGCAGGTCGATACCCAGGTGGGATCTTTTGCGGTATGCATAAGCACCGCCGAGCAGCCCGATCCACACCAGCAGGTAGCGCGCCACCTCTTCGGTGTAGGAACTCGGTTGCATTGGCAGGAAGCGGGTGAGGATCTGCCAGGTCACATCCAGCACCATCAGCGCCAGCAGTGCACCCAGCACAAAGCCCAGGGCCTTTTCAATTTTCTGCATCATCTTTGCCTTCCACTGTTATTTTTTTAGTGGGCTTTTATTTTCAAGAACTAATTAATGGCTTTGATCTGGTCCAGCAGATCACCGACTTCAGTGCCTTTATAGCTGTCGTGCAGCGGCTTCACCGCGTCAATGAAGGGCTGCTTGTCCGGGTAAATCACTTCCACACCCGCCGCCTTCACTGCCGCCAGGGATTCCTCGGTGGACTCCTGCCACAGCTTGCGCTGGTAGGCCACAGCCTCATCCACCGCCTGGTTCAGCCATTCCTGCTGCTGCGGCTCCAGCTTGTTCCACACCTCGGTGCTGATCAGCAACAGATCCGGCACATAGGTGTGCTCGTCCAGGGTGTAGTACTTGGACACTTCATAGTGCTTGGAGAGGTAGAAGCTGGGCGGGTTGTTTTCCGCACCATTGACCACGCCCTGCTGCAGCGCGGTGTACAGCTCGCCCCAGCTCACCGGGGTGGCGGCGCCGCCGAGGGTGTTAACCATCTTGATCGCGGTCTGGCTGTTTTGAACGCGGATCTTCTGGCCGTTGAGATCTTTCGGTGTCTGCACCGCAATGTCGTTCATGTAGAAGCTGCGGCTGCCGGCGTCCAGGTAACCCAGGCCGCGCAGGCGCGCGCGCTCACAGGCCACCAGTAGGTCTTTGCCAATGGGGCTCTGCAGCACATTCCAGAAGTGTTCGGAATCGCGGAAAACGTAGGGAAGGTTGAAGACCTTCATCTCCGGCACAAAGCCCTCCATAGGGCTGGCGGAAACCTTGGTCATGGCCAGGCTGCCGATCTGCAGCAGCTCAATCAACTCGCGCTCGCTGCCGAGCTGGCCGCCGGAGTAGATGTCGATACGCATGGAATCGCCAGACAGCTCTCGCAGGCGCTCGTCCATAAATACCATGGCGCGATGCACCGAATGCTGCTGATCCAGGGTGTGCGCCAGCTTGAGCGCGACCTGGTCTTCCTGGAATCCACAGCTGGCCAACAGAATAGTGGTGCCCGCCAGGGCCGCAGCGCGCAGCTGCCGCCAAAACTTTCTCGTTATCATCATTGTGACCTGCGATTTATTTCTTATCGGGTACAGGTTTATCGGCCTTACCTGAGTGCTTTCTTAATTCTTGCTCCCTGGGCATGGGAACCGCGCACGCATGGCAGACCAAACTGGTCATACCATGCTACCAACAACTGGTCAGAGGGTGCAATCCGGGGCTGCAGATTTATCCACACCCAGTGCAGACACCACTGCGCCACACTGTCGGGTAAAGCAGTAACCAGCCCGGTAAGCCCCACCAAAGCGGGGAATTCTACGCCAAAACGGTGGATTTTTAACCTGCCAGTCGCGTATCAACGCGACCACCACGCGCCGCCGGGTATTCGATCACCCTCAGCAGGCGACATCTGCCAGCGCATCGGTAGCGACGGCAGCGAGGTATTCATCCCGGGGGATAATCGCACCGCGATGGCCGATCACCCGCGCCGCACAGCGGTTGCCGGCAGCGATCGATTGTTCCGGCGTCGCCCCCTGCAGGCGAGCAGCCAGGTAGCCCGCATTGAACGAGTCCCCGGCACCGGTCGTGTCCACCACACTGCTCACCGGCGGCACATCGATGGCGGTCAGCTCGCCCTCGCGCTGCAGCAACACCGGCTCCGCTCCGCGCTTGATGACCAGCTCCGCCACACCGAATCCAGCATTACGCTTGGCGCAGCTGCCCGGTCGCTTGTCGCCCCACAGGGCCTGCTCGTCCTCAAATGTCAGCAGCGCCATATCTGCCTGCTGCAGGAACTGCCCCACCGCATCCCGCGCCGCGTCCTTTGATGCCCACAGGCGTGGACGGTAGTTACTGTCGAATGCAACGCGACCACCCTGGGCACGGTACTCCCCGAGGAATGACAACAGTTCGGCGCGGGCCTCTTCACTCATAATGGCAAGGGTGATCCCGGACAGATACAGACAATCCATCTGCAACAGATGCGCCTTGAGCGCGTCACGACGGGCGGGATCGGCAAACAGCTCCCGCGCCGGCGCTTCGCCGCGCCAGTAGGTAAAGTAGCGCTCGCCATCCGGGGTATTCTGGATCATGTACAGGCCTGGGCAGCGGCCCGGAAGACGCACGATGGCTGAGGTATCGATACCCTCACCGGCCAGACGAGTGAGCACTTCCTCACTGTAGGGGTCATCGCCCAGCAGGGTTACGTAACTAACGCTGACACCGCCGCGGGCAATATACACGGCGGTGTTATAGGTATCCCCGGCATAGGACTGCGCCAACAGCGCCTTAACGTCCTGTCTCTGCCCCTCTTTCTGAACCGACGCCTGCGGCGCCAGCTCAACCATGACTTCTCCCAGTGCTGCCAGTTTCACTCGCTTCTCCCAAATAGGTATCGATAGGTACTCAGAGATGTTACCTAATAGTCTTTTTTACTATATTAGCGTTCGCGGCGCGCTATTTTCCAAGCGGTCAATCGCCTGCTGCTGGCGGTTACAGTAGCAATTATCAAAATGCCTTACCAGAATGGTTGACTGGTATAACCAATTTTTGGCAACATGGCAACAATCGCTGCTGAAACCGCGTTTTTACTCAGCAGCGAGGTTTTCTCCATCGCCTGGCGCACCAGGCACGAGGGGGCTGGTTTGGACCCCTTGGCCTTTATTTTGCGCATGCCGCCCGCTCCCTCGCACTGCCTGTTGCGCGGCGAGCCGGGCTTTTTCTCGTTATGGAGACTACGACCTGAACGGTCGTGGCGATGGTGAACTCACACAAGAATAAGGTGGGCCTGGACCCGATCCCGGCCCCGAATGGCAAACCCGAAATCTGGAAGCATCCACATGACACGCCCTCTGATCCTGCATCCCGACCGCCTGTTTCCGGCCGATAAAGTGAGCCGGGATATTGCCCGCAAACTTTACGAGAGCGTAAAGGACCTGCCGATCATCAGCCCGCACGGCCACACCGATCCCTCCTGGTTTGCAGAAAACCAGCCGTTCGGCAACCCGGCCGATCTGCTGATCCGTCCGGACCACTATGTATTCCGCATGCTCTACTCTCAGGGTATTCCCCTGGAGAGCCTGGGTATCCGCACTCAGGACGGCACCCCGGTTGAACAGGATCCGCGCAAGATCTGGCAGATTTTCGCCGAGAATTACTACCTGTTCCGCGGTACCCCGTCCCGCACCTGGCTGGACACCGTGTTCCACGACGTATTCGAGCTGGATGTACAGCTGAATGCCGACACCGCGGATCAGTACTACGAGCGTATCGACAGCTACCTGCGCCAGCCGGAATTCCTGCCGCGCGCGCTGTTCGAGCGTTTCAATATCGAAGTCATTGCTACCACCGAATCCCCGCTGGACGATCTGCGTCACCACCAGAAAATCCTGGACAGTGGCTGGAACGGTCGTGTGATCACCGCGTTCCGTCCGGACCCGGTGCTGGACCCGGATTTCGAAGGCTTTGTGGATAACCTGGCACAGCTTGCGGAGATCACTGGCGAAGATACATCTTCCTGGTCCGGTTACCTGGCAGCACTGCGCAATCGTCGCGAGTTCTTCAAGAAGATGGGCGCGACCTCTACCGACCACGGCCACCCGACCGCGACCACCGCGAAC
The DNA here is from genome assembly GCF_002009015.1 of Microbulbifer mangrovi. Taxonomy (GTDB): domain Bacteria; phylum Pseudomonadota; class Gammaproteobacteria; order Pseudomonadales; family Cellvibrionaceae; genus Microbulbifer; species Microbulbifer mangrovi. The sequence goes on from NZ_LZDE01000332.1 coordinate 37,170, forward strand.
CTGTCTACGGCGGAAGCCGAGGCGCTGTTCCTGAAGGTCAGTGGCGGCAACTGCAGTGCGCAAGACGCTGAGCTGTTCCGCGGTCAGATGCTGACCGAGATGGCGCGCATGAGTATCGAGGATGGCCTGGTGATGCAGATTCACCCGGGCTCTTTCCGCAACCATAACAAGGTGGTGTTCGATCGCTTCGGTCGCGACAAGGGCTGCGATATTCCTTCCCAGACCGATTACGTGCACGCGCTGCAGCCGCTGCTGGAAGCGGTGGGCAACGAGCCGAACCTGTCGATTATTCTGTTTACCCTGGATGAGACCAGCTACAGCCGTGAACTGGCGCCGCTGGCAGGTCACTACCCGGCACTGAAGCTGGGCCCGTCCTGGTGGTTCCACGACAGCCCGGAAGGTATGCGTCGTTTCCGCGAACAGGTGACCGAGACTGCCGGTTTCTACAATACCGTCGGCTTTAACGATGACACCCGCGCATTCCTGTCCATCCCCGCCCGTCACGATGTGGCGCGCCGCATGGACTGTGTATGGCTGTCACAGCTGGTCTCCGACCACCGCCTGCAGGAAGACGAAGCCTTCGAACTGGCCGCAGACCTCGCCTACAACCTGGCGAAGAAAGCTTACAAGCTTTGATAGGTAGAAAGAAATGAGCCAACAAAGACTCAACAACGACATTCTCGAGAGCCTCCCCACGGAGGTGATCAAGCCGGCCTACGACCGCAACGAAATCACCACCGGTATCGTGCACCTGGGTATTGGTGCGTTCCACCGCGCGCACCAGGCGTGGTACACGGAAAACCGTATTGCCGCCGGTGAAAAGGACTGGGGTATTGTGGGTGCAAGCCTGCGCTCCGCCGGTGTGCGCGATCAGCTGGTGCCGCAGAACGGCCTCTACTCCGTGGTGGAAAAGTCCAACGCGGGCACCAAGGTACAGATCGTCGGCGCAGTGAGCGATGTGCTGGTGGGCCCGGAAAGCCCGCAGCAGTTGCTGGAACTACTCGCCCAGGAAAGCGTGCGTATCGTTTCCCTGACCATCACTGAAAAAGGGTATTGCCACGACCCGGCAAGCGGTGACCTGAACCCCCAGCACCCGGATGTGCTCCACGATCTGGCCAACCCGCAGGCGCCCAAGTCTGCACTGGGATATATCGTCGGCGCTCTGGCACTGCGCAAGGAGCGCGGCCTGCCGGGCTTTACCGTGCTGACTTGTGACAACCTGCCGTCCAACGGCAAGCTGCTGGGCAATGTTCTCGCTCAGTACGCGGAAAAAGTCGACAGCGCGCTGGCGGCATGGATTGCCGAGAACACCACCACGCCGTCCACTATGGTGGATCGCATAGTGCCGGCCACCACCGATGCCGACCGCGAAGAGCTGGAAGCGCTGATCGGCTGCCGCGATGAGGCGGCGGTGATGGCAGAACCCTTCGCCCAGTGGGTAGTTGAAGACAATTTCCTGCGCGGACGCCCGGAGTGGGACAAGGCCGGTGCGACATTTGTGGACGATGTGGAAGTCTACGAGCTGATCAAGCTGCGCCTGCTGAATGGCAGCCACTCCATGCTGGCCTACAGCGGTTATCTCGCGGGCTGTGAAACCGTAGCGGATGTAATGGCGGTGCCGGCGTTCAACAAGCTGGCGCTCCACTTTATGCAGTCTGAAGCGACCACTTCCATCGATGTGCCGGCGGACTTCGATATCGCCGCATATCAGGCGGAACTGATCGAGCGCTTCGAAAACCGCGCCCTGCGCCACCGCACTTGGCAGATTGCCATGGACGGTTCGCAGAAGATTCCGCAGCGCTGGCTGGGCACTCTGCGCCATCAGCTGGAAAACGATGGCCCCATCGAGGTGTTGAGTTTCGCACTGGCGAACTGGATTCGCTATGTATCGGCAGTGGACGAGAAGGGAAACACCATCGAGGTTTCCGATCCGCTGGCGGCGGAGCTGAAAGCGCTGTGCGATCAGTACAAGCCTGAAGGCAGCGCAGCACTGGCTGCTGCGTTCCTCGCTTATACCCCGGTGTTCGGCGAGGATCTGCGCAACAGCGATCGCCTGCAAAGTGCGCTGAGCGACTGGCTGGATAAGCTGGGAGCGGAAGGCACACTGGCCTGCGCAGAGAAGTATTTCTCTGTGTGATGGCGCCCTGAAGATTACGTTATCCGCCTGATACAGGCACTGTTTGTCACAGTTTTAGTTTGTTTGATTTGTTTTTTAATGTTGTTTTTTAGTTTTTCTCGCTAAGTTTCCATGCCTGTTTAAGGATCTCCCTTGGAAACCTTTTCTGATCCCGCGGCCAAAACCGCGGGATTTTTTTGCCTGGAATTTGGGTGTCAGATCCCCCAGCCCTCTCCTCAATCATTTCCCTCTGGTTACTTTTTTTCAGGCTAGTCTTTTTCAGGTTCCTCGCTTCCAGATTCCTTGCCATCCTTCAACATCAGAGGATTATCTTCACCGAAACGGCTGGCATCGTGAGCGGGGTTATCCGGCCCCCAGGCGTCTTCGTTCTGCATATTGGGCAGGTGGTGCGCGATGCCCCGGTGGCAGTCGATACAGGTGGCCTTGCCGGTGGCCAGCTGGGTGGAGTGCAACTTGCGCGCGCGCGGGCTCTGTACGCTGAAATCCATATATTCAAAGTCGTGGCAGTTGCGGCATTCCAGAGAATCGTTGGCCTTGAGTCGCGCCCACTCGTGGCGCGCCAGTTCCAGGCGCTTGTCGAGGAATTTTTCCCGGGTACTAATAGTCCCGAATATCTTGCCCCAGACCTCTTTTGAAGCCTGCATCTTGCGCGCAATCTTGTGGGTCCATTCGTGTGGCACATGGCAATCCGGACAAGTGGCGCGCACTCCGGAGCGGTTGGTCCAGTGAATGGTACCTTTCAATTCCTGATAGACGTTGTCCTGCATCTCATGGCAACTGATACAGAACTTCTCGGTATTGGTCGCTTCCAAGGCAGTGTTAAAACCACCCCAGAATATGATCCCGGCGATAAAACCACTCAGCAACAGAAAGCCAAGGCTGAACGCCGTGGCAGGGCGGCTCAGCGTACGCCAGTAGCTTTTTATCCAGTCAATCATCACTCAGTTCCCGGATCGATTGTTGTCGGATGTATTACCGTTCACCCTGCGACTTTTTTTCTTTGCGCAGCAGGATATCCACATCCTCAAAGGTGTTGCCTACGGAAGACTTGGCGTTGGTCTGCGGAACATGACACTGCAGGCAGAAATATCTGCGCGGTGCCACATCGGCGAGCGCCTGGAAATCGCGATCCATAAAGTGGGTGATGCTGATCATGGGTGCGCCGCTCACACCGGTCTGGATACGGTTATGGCATTCCAGGCAGCGGTTGTTGTTCTTGTCGATCTGATAGTCGCGAATGGTGTGCGGGATAGTCGGCGGCTGCTCCGGATAGGCGCGCACCCGCTTGCCATCGGCATTCACCGGATCCGCAAGTTGCGGCGCATCCTCAGTTTCAAACAAGGTGCCACCCTTGCGGATACCGTCCGGCCCCGGTGTATTGGGAAATTGCTCCGCCACCGTTGCCAGACCGCACACAAATACGATGAGGGCAACGACGATGGTGAATACCTGTTTTGTGCTCATGATCGCTACTCAGCTTTGATTGACGCTACCGGTTTTGCGCATTATCAGGCCAGGGATACCAGCTCCAGCTTTACCGCACATTTCTTGAAGTCGGTTTGCTTGGAAATAGGATCGGTGGCATCGAGGGTAACCTTGTTGATCAGGCGCTGGGCGTCGAAGAAGGGCACATACACCAGCCCCTTCGGTGTCTTCGCCCGCCCGCGGGTCTCAACGCGGGCGATCATCTCGCCGCGACGACTGATAACCTTTACCTCGCTACCGCGACGGAACCCCTGTGCCTGTGCATCATCGGGATGCATGTAAACCAGCGCATAGGGCACGGCACTGAACAGCTCTGGTACACGCTGGGTCATGGATCCCGTATGCCAGTGCTCCAGCACACGACCGGTGCACAACCAGTAGGGATATTCTTTATCCGGTGATTCCGCTGGTGGCTCGTAGGGCAGGGCGAAAATCCGCGCGCGGCCATCGTCATTGCCGTAGAACTGCACCCCAGCTCCCTTCTTGACGTAGGGGTCGTAGCCTTCGCGGAAACGCCAGCGGGTTTCCTTGCCATTCACCACCGGCCAACGTAGCCCGCGCACCTGGTGGTACACATCAAACGGGGCCAGATCGTGACCGTGTCCGCGGCCGAACTCTGCGTATTCCTCAAACAACCCTTTCTGGATGTAGAAGCCAAACGCATCGGACTCGTCGTTGGCATATTCTTTTTCGCGATCAGAATTCGGGAAGCGATTGGCATGGCCATTGGCAAACAGCACTTCGTACAGGGTCTTGCCCTTGTAGCCGCGTGTCTTGCTCAGTTCCGCCGGCCACACCTCATCGGTTTTAAACCGCTTGGAGAATTCCACCAGCTGCCAAAGATCCGATTTACTTTCTCCCGGTGCTTTTACTTGTTGGTGCCAGAACTGGGTACGGCGTTCGGCATTGCCGTATGCCCCCTCTTTTTCCACCCACATTGCAGTGGGCAGAATCAGGTCTGCGGCCTGGGCAGAGGTCGTTGGATACACATCCGAAACAACCACAAAGGTATCGGGATTGCGCCAGCCGGGTAGCAGTTCCTGCATCAGGTTGGGACCGGCCTGGGCATTGTTGGAAGCCTGGGTCCAGTAGACTTTCAATTTGCCATCTTTTAACGCACGGCTCTGGGCGACAGCATGGAAACCGGGTTTCGGCGGGATAGTGCCCTCGGGCAGCCGCCAGATTTTCTCTGCGGTAGCCCGGTGTTTTGGATTGGCCACCAACAGGTCTGCCGGCAAACGGTGGGAAAAGGTACCCACCTCGCGCGCAGTGCCACAGGCTGAAGGCTGTCCCGTCAATGAAAAGGGGCTGTTCCCGGGACTGGATATTTTTCCGGTCAGCAGATGGATGTTGTAAGCCATATTGTTCGCCCACACACCACGGGTGTGCTGGTTGAACCCCATGGTCCACAGGGACATCACCTTGATTTTCGGGTCCGCGTACAGTTCCGCGAGCGCGGTCAGACGCTCCTTGGGCACACCGCTCTCCTTGGCCGCACGATCCAGGGTGTACGGCTTGAGGAATTCTGCAAACTCCTTGAAGCTCATATCCTCCCAGGTGTTCGCCTTGTCCCGCCCGGCAGCTTTCTGCTCGCGCGGGTCCTCATCCCGCAGGCCGTAACCGATATTGGTTTGCCCGCGTACAAAGCGCGTGTGCTTTTTGACAAAGTCTTTGTTGACCTTGTTGTTCTGAATAATGTAATTGGCAATAAAATTCAGAATCAGCAAGTCGCTGTGCGGCGTCATCACCATCGGTATATCCGCGAGCTCAAAACTGCGGTGTTCGTAAGTAGACAGCACGGCAACCTTGCAGCCGGGGTGGGAGAGGCGACGATCGGTTACCCGCGACCACAGGATCGGGTGCATTTCCGCCATATTGGAGCCCCAGAGCACAAATGCATCAGCGGCTTCAAAGTCGTCATAGCAGCCCATGGGCTCATCAATACCGAAGGTGCGCATAAACCCCATCACCGCAGATGCCATACAATGGCGCGCATTGGGGTCGATATTGTTCGAGCGGAAGCCCGCTTTCATTAGCTTGCTGGCCGCGTAGCCCTCCCACACGGTCCACTGCCCGGAGCCGAACATGCCCACGGATTCGGGCCCGTGATTCTTGATCGCCTCCTTGTATTTTTGTGCCATTACGTCGAAGGCCTGATCCCAGGAAACTTCAGCAAAATCTCCGGTCTTGTCGTATTTGCCATTTTTCATGCGCAGCAGAGGCTTCTTAAGCCGATCGCTGCCATACATGATTTTCGACAGAAAGTAGCCTTTGACGCAGTTGAGACCGCGATTGACCTCTGCCTTGATATCGCCGTGGGTAGCAACAACACGGTTGTCCTTGGTACCCACCATGACGCTACAACCGGTGCCGCAGAACCGGCATGCAGCCTTGTTCCACTTCAGCTCATTCGCGCCGCCCTTGCTCACCAGGTTCTGGGTCCTTGCGGGTATCGCCAGCCCGGCAGCGGCGGCGGCGGCAACTACCGCACTCGCTTTGGTAAAATCACGTCGGGTGATCGCCATGTCACAGTTCTCCCACAATTTTTACCGGCTGCGCACTGTCCGCAGCAGCTGCCTGTTCTTCCAGTACATGATCCACCTCGGACAGTTTCAGTTCTTCGTGGTAAACCATGGCGACATTAAGCACACCCTGCTGGTCTTTGATGGTTTCGATCATGGTGTTGATAAAATGATGATCCGCAGTCTCCAACACCATCACCAGCTTGCCTTCATCATTGCCCAGATGTATTTCCAGCTCCGGACAGGTTTCGACCCAGGCGGAAACCGCCGGAATATGTACCGGACGCACATGCACGAGCAGACTCGCAATGTGCAGGGTTCCATCTTCACCGGTTTCCGGGTCATCGTAGTCACGGTTTCGGTAATGGTGCTCTCTCATACTCTGTCCACATTTTTTCGGAGCCATTTCGGCGTGGTCTCAGCCCGGAAATACCCGGATTTGACTGTATCTGCACAATGGAAACTTTCGACAGGTTCGGTCGCTTTAGACGGCGCTGATAATCATTGACCCACCTGAAAGCGGGCAGTCGAAGTATCGAGTTCAGGTGGGAGGCCCTGGCGGCCCGAAAATCATTTGCAGTATCCACACGATAAATCCGTAACCGCCGACAATTGCCACCGCCAGGATCGGGAACAGAAATACGAGAATAAATAGCACCAGGCGACCTTCCCTGCGGCGCTGCTCCCTGGTCGAAGGTAGTTGCTCTTCAGTCAACGGGTTTACCCCTCATGAATGTCGGAGTTTATTACCGGAAGAAATTAGGCCAGGACGCCTTATACCGAATATCCCGCTCCGGAATGATCGGGACGATAAATTGCAACAGGTATAGTGCAACGCCAATTCAGCCCACATGTCTTCAGTCTAGAAAGGTGTGTAGATCCAGCAAGGATATTTGCAGCCTTCAGGTCTTCTAACGTCAGTAATTGGAGGGAAAGAGAGCAGCGATTGGTAAAACACGCCAATAAAAAAGCCGGGCATAGGCCCGGCTAAAAGGAAATGAGAATTACAACTGATTACAACTAAACACCCCCCCCCAGGCGTTCGGGTGGGGACTGCGCGATGTTGACGCTGGCGATCGCGGACGATACTAATTTCCGCGACCACCAGACCGGATTATCGCGGGATCAGAAATTCACCCGCAGACCCAGCAATACCTCACGACCGGTACTGTTGTACTCACGCACCAGATCCAGGTCGCCCAGGGGACCGGTGGTGTACAGGCGTTCGGTTTCATTGGTCAGGTTAATCGCTTCCAGGGTAATGGTCGCGTAGTCCGTCACGTTGTAGAACGCCGACATATCGACACGGGTTGGCCCGGTAGTGCCGTGCGAGGCATTGCCGTTGGACCCGGTCTGGTCGGTAACGTAATCGTCACGACCATTGACCATCACACGACCGCCAAACATATCGGTTTCATAGTAAAGCCCGGCGTTGTAGCTGTTCTCGGAAAGACCTTCCAGAGAGCCGCGAATACCATTGCCGAAATCAGCGCGGGACTGCACGTGGGTAAAGTTCGCCAGCACGCCGAAGTTGCTCGCCCAACCCGGCAGGAATCGCAGCGGCTGCTGATAGGAAACTTCGTAGCCATTCAGGTCCGCACCTTCACCATTGACGGAAGTGGAGATGTTCCAGCCGTTGTCGTCCGGCTGCAGTGCATTCGGCTCGTACAACGGACTATTGGGATCATACTCGGGACGGGCGGCAACCACTGCGCGAATATCCGCAGGCAGGTACTGGTTTTCCAGAGTTTCGCCGGTAGTGAAGCCGTCGATCTGCTTGTGGAATACGGTCAACGCCAGTACCGCTTCCTCCGCAAAATACCACTCCAGACCCAGGTCCGCGGAATTGGCACGCACAGGCTCCAGGCCGGGGTTACCAATGCTGACGTTACCGTTAATCGGGGTCACGTTAACAGTTCCGGCAAGGCTGCCGAGGCCGGGGCGGGACATGTTGCGGGCAACACCGAGGCGCAACAGCAGGTCTTCCTGCAACTCCCACACAAAGTTGGCGGAGGGCAGGATCTCGGTGTAGCTGCCTTCGCGTTCGGTAGCCGCAAAGCCGCCCTGGCCATCACTGGATACGCCGCGCGAGGTCACTGTGGTATCTACTATGCGGACGCCGGTGTTGACGGTAAACGGCAGACCCAGCAGCTGGGTGTACACATTGGCTTCAGCATAGCCACCGAAAGATTCCTCTTCGATATCGTAGGTACTGGAATCATCCCGGTCCAGTTCCCACTGACCGGCACCCCAGGCAGCAGCGGCCGAATCGTAGTCGGCAACCAGCCAGTTTCTCGGGAAGCCGGCCGGAGCATCGATACCATCGCCAAACCCGTCCACCACACTGCCCAGGGTAGTGGAGAGATCTGCGGACACAACCTGTCCATTCAGGTCGTTAACGCCCACCGGATTCCAGCGCTGTGATTGCACCTCGCGACTGTTCCAGATCAGACCGGTCTTCACGTTCGAGCTCTCACCCTCGATGGTGAAATCCGCACGGAAAGTATCGTTGTTGCGCTCAACAATATCGCGGCGCAGAGTCGGTCCGCTCCACACGTAGTTGGACGGATCGAGTACATCGAAGCCGTAGCTCATCTCGGCAATTTCACTATCGTTCAGGAACGAATAGGAAAAGCTGTGACCTTCGCTGGCGGTCTGGTTGAAGCGCAGCTGGTCTTCGGTGTGCTCGGATACGGCGTTGCCGTACATCACGTCGAGGACCATGTTGTCGGCGAGATCGAACTTACCGGACAGTACCACTTGACGGAAATCGGTTTCACTGAACTGACCACGGCTCTCGGAGCGTGGAGTAACGTTGTCAAACTCGCCCGCAACAATATAACGACCGGACGGATCCAGGGTCACGTTGGTGGGCACAATCTGGTCGTAGGTATTCCGGAATTGCGCAAAGTAGTTATAGGAGGTGACGTCCGCTTGCAGGTTGGAGGTCAGTACATCCAGCGAGAACTCCATATCGTCGGTGGGGCGGAACTGCACGGAACTGGTCAGGCCCAGACGCTCCTGCTCGCGGTTAAAAGAATCCATACGCGGCAGACGCGGTGTCCACATGTAATCGAGCGCGCTGTCGGCGGGAACCGCTTCACCCGGGTTATTGGCACCGGGATTCGGGGTGCCGTTGATGACCACATCGGAATCGCCGTTTGCCCAACTGCGGCCATTGGCCACCGGGCTGGTCCAGCGCACGGTACCGAAGCCTTCCTGGCGCACGGTGCGCTCGGAATAGGCGGCGCTTACCAGTACACCCAGCTTGTCATCCATAAAGGTATTGCTGTACAGACCGGTCATGCGCGGATTGCTTTCCCCGGCAAAGCTGTCCGCCATCAGCTGTCCGCTGAAAGCAACTTGCTGTCCCGGGCTATCGAACGGACGCGCGGTGGACAGCTCGACAGTCGACGCCAGACCGCCCTCTTCCACAGACGCAATTGGCGTTTTGTGGATGGTGATCTGGTTGAACAGTTCGGAGGCAAATACGTTGAAGTCGAAATCGCGGCCGCGGTTGACGCCACCGGAGGAATCGAGGCCGCCGGTACTGGAAGGCACTTCCATACCGTTCAGGGTAGTGCGGGAAAAGCCCGGACCAAGACCGCGTACGGTAATATTGCGACCTTCACCACCTTCGCGGGAAATCGCCACGCCGGGAACCCGCTGCAGGGATTCTGCCAGGTTCAGGTCGGGCATCTTGCCCATGTCTTCCGCGATAATGCTGTCGGTATTGTTGGCACTATCGCGCTTGGTATCCAGGGCGCGCTCCAGGGACTGGCGGAATCCGGTAACCGAGATTTCCTCCAGTGCTTCGCCCTGCGGCCCTTGCGGCTCCTGCGACTCGGCCTCTTCCTGCGCAAACGCAGGGGAGGCAATCGCCATTGCCAGTACAAGCGGTTTTATTGTGTAGTTGCTCATTACTAACGCTCCTTACTCTCTCTTCGTTTATTTTCTCCAGCTCAAGACACCGTCTATTCGCTGATCTCCTAGTTTTACCTCATCAAATTCAAGATTGACCGCATTCTCGATCACCAGCGGCGTTTGCACCTGCTCGACATTGATCCCCCTGAATACAACATCTTTCAGAGGAGCGGCGTCAGGCGCGTGCACTTCCAGAAAAGTGCCTACTTCCTTGACCTGAATGTTTTCAAAGACAATTTCCCGGTAAATGGATGGGAAGAAGCCGCCAAGTTCCCCGGGATAATTCAGCTGAAACCAGAACAGGTTTTCAAAGGATTCCACCTCGAGATTGCGCAGGTGGATATTTTCAACCAGGCCACCCCGGTCGAGATTTGCCTTGAAGCGGAAGGCAGACACGCCCTTGCGAAGCAGGTTATCGGTAAAGAATACATCGCTGATGCCACCGGACATTTCACTGCCCAATGCGATGCCATCCTCGCCGCCCATATCGTTGTTGCGCACGACAATCCGGCGACTTGGGATGCCGATAGTGCGACCGTCGAGATCGCGCCCGGATTTCACTACTACGGAGTCATCACCGGTGCGAAACCAGCTGTTTTCAAGTAACACGTTGCTACTGGATTCAATATCGATGCCGTCGTTATTGAAAAAATGACTGTCGACACGAATTCTCTGCACCGTCGCGTGATCGGTGTAGATGAGATGGTTCACCCAGAACGGCGAGTTGAGCGCGGTAAAGTCCTTTAACAAAACCCGTTTTGCGCCGAAGAACTGGACCAGTGGTGGCCGGAGAAAGGTGCCTTCACCAAAAATTCGCTCTTCAACGGGAACACCGCCGGCGCCCATCTTGCGCAATCGCTGCATGTCAGCATTCTGTTTGGGGTGCCATTGCTTGAACGCACTGTCGGCGTTTCCATCAATGGTCCCGGTGCCGGTGATAGCCACATCTTCAACACCGGCGGCGTAAATCAGCGGCGAGTAGGTATACAGTTCCGTTCCCTCCCAGCGGCTTTTAACCACAGGCAGGTAGTCGGCTGGTTCGGGGGAAAACTTCAGCAGCGCACCCTTGGCGAGATGCAGCTCGATTTTACTGTGCAACACCACCGGGCCATGGCTCACCCAGTTACCACGGGGTATCACAATACGGCCGCCTCCAGCCTGTACCGCCGCCGCAATGGCTTGCGATATCGCTGGATGCACGTCGGCATCGGCCACGGCACCGAAATCCAGGATGGAGAATTCCCGATCGGGAATAGAGGGAAGCTGGATACCCGCTACGATTTCTTCGGCGAGGTCCCAGTCGGAATTGGATTTTGCATAAGCTGAAGGCACACCGATAAAAATCAGTGCGCACGCAAGCAGGCCCCGCACACAGCGGAGGCGTGACATCATCGCGATCATTGTTGCTCCCGGAGGAAATCTTATCTATTTATTAATCCGGGAGACGCTTGCCTCCCGGCCCTCTCACTCAACATCCTGAGAGGGAAGCAACTACAGATTTTAAGATCCGCCAAAACCCCAGCGGATATACAGAACTACTTACTCGTTGGAAGGCTTGCCGATAGTGGCGAGAATGCCGCCATCCACGTATACCACCTGTCCGTTGACGAAATTGCTCGCATCGCTGGACAGGAATACCGCAGCGCCCTGCAAGTCTTCCGGATTACCCCAGCGACCAGCAGGGGTACGGCCGATAATGAAGTCGTTAAACGGGTGGCCATCTACGCGGATTGGCGCAGTCTGGCTGGTGGCAAAATAGCCCGGGCCAATTCCGTTGACCTGAATATTGTGGCGCGCCCACTCGGTCGCCATATTCTGGGTGAGCATCTTCAGGCCGCCTTTGGATGCGGCGTAGGCAGAAACGCTGTCGCGACCCAGCTCGCTCATCATGGAACAGATGTTGATGATCTTGCCGGCACCGCGCTCGATCATGCGCTTCACCACCGGGCGGCTCATCACCATCACACCGGTAAGGTTGGTTTCCAGTACCTTGTTCCACTCGGATAATTCCATTTCCAGCAGCGGAACACGGCGGATGATGCCTGCGTTATTGACCAACACATCGATAGGCCCCTGCTCCTGCTCGATTACCGGCACCATTTCGTTGACTTCGTCTTCGTTGGTGACATTGAACAGGTAACCGTGGGCGTCATAGCCTTTTTCACGCAGTTCGGAAACGGCGTTATCCAGCTTTTCCTGAGAGGAGTGACCGGTGATAACCAGTTTTGCACCGGCGTCGCCAAGGCCCTGGGCCATGGCCATACCCAGGCCATGGGTAGCGCCGGTAACCAGTGCGAGTTTTCCGGTTAAGTCGAACAGTGACTTGGACATAAATTTCTCCAGTTTTTCGGTAGATACGCTGCGTGTGTCTACCCTACGGGGATATGGAAATAGGTTACAGCAGGGTGGATTGGCTCGGTGTATCCACCACTCAGAACTATCAGCGCAACTCGTGGGGCTGCACGAAATCCATATCGTCGTAATCCAGGTTTTCTCCCGCCATTCCCCAGATAAAGGTGTAATTGGCAGTGCCCACACCGGAGTGCAGAGACCAGGTGGGCGAGATCACCGCCTGCTCGTTGTGCATCCACAGTGTCCGGGTATGCTGTGGCGGGCCCATGAAATGACACACCGCCTGCCCCTCCGGCACATTGAAGTACATGTAGGCTTCCATACGGCGGCTGTGGGTATGGGCCGGCATGGTATTCCAAACGCTGCCCGGCGCCAGCTCGGTCATGCCCATCTGCAATTGGCAGGTCTGGATGACGCCGTTCACCAACAACTGGTTGATCACTCGCTGGTTGCAGGTTTCACTGGCGCCACGTTCCATTACATTGGCATCGGCCTTGCTCACTTTTACCGCTGGATAGGCACAGTGCGCCGGCGCGGAGTTCAAGTAGAACTTGGCGGGGTTGGATTTGTCCGCACTAGTCAGTTTCACCACCACGGAACCACGTCCCACATAGAGGGCTTCCTTGTGGCCGATTTCGTGCACCTTGCCATCCACCTCCACGGTTCCGGAACCACCGATATTGATGAGTCCCAACTCGCGGCGCTCAAGAAAATACTCGGAGCGCAGGGCTTCCACGGTTTCCAGCTGCACGGTTTTTTCCACCGGCATGATGCCGCCTACGATCATGCGATCTACATGGGTGTAGGTGAGGCGCACCGTATCCGCTTCGAAAAGTTTCGGCACGAGGAACTCTTCACGCAGGCGGTCGGTATCGTAGTTGACGTAGTCACTCGGGTGACTGGCGTAACGCTCTTCGAAATTGGTGGTCATATTTTTCCCCTGTTGTACATCTAGGTCGCAGGTGCCCACTGCACTGCTATGCGAAGGTTCTGCTGGCCGGCGCCCTTG
>NZ_LZDE01000333.1 GCF_002009015.1 Microbulbifer mangrovi
CCTGTCGCCGACGCTTTCGAAAACTTATACCCAGCGCTTGGCCTTCGCTTCTAGCAATGCGCTCTGATCATGTCAGGCTAAGCTCACGCACTACCAGATCCGAAATCGAAGGTAGAGTGACGGGGATTGGCTTTCAGGAGCGTCGCACAAACGGACCACAGCCCCCAAAGAATCACGCAGGCTCGGACATCTGCACGGGGATAGTATTGGTGCTCCGCTCCACCCGATTCTGCTCGTCGAGATAAACCAGCTTGGGCTTAAACGAATCAGCTTCAGCTTCGGACACCTGAGCATAAGCCGCGATGATGATCCGATCGCCAACCTGCACGCGGCGCGCTGCGGCGCCATTCATGGAAATAATCCCGGAACCGCGCTCGGCGAGAATCACGTAGGTGTGGAAACGCTCGCCATTGGAAACATTGTAAATATCGATCTTCTCAAACTCGCGCAGCCCAGCGAGCTCCACCAGATCTTCATCGATCGCGCAGGAACCGTCATACCACAGCTCTGCCTGAGTCACCGCCGCCATGTGCAGCTTGCCCTTCAGCATCTCAATTTGCATCACGGAGTCCTCTCACATACTCAAAGAAACATTGTCGATCAGGCGCGCACCGCTGGTGTACATGGCACCGAGCAATGTGATTTCGCGGTCATCGTGCGCCGCTGGTTGCAGATCCTTGCTGTTGCAGATGGAAAAATAGTCCACCTTGAATCCGGCATGCTCGATCCGAGTCTTAGCCTCATCTTCCAGCGCGGCAAAATCCCGACGGCCGTTTTCAATCTCTGTGCGTGCCCAGTTTAGCGACTGGTTCAGAATCGCCACCTTCGGACGCTCCTCCTCGGTGAGATAGCCATTGCGCGAACTCATCGCCAGACCATCCTCTTCCCGGTGTACCGGAGCCGCGACAATCTCCACCGGGATACACAGGTCTTCCACCATCCGGCGGATCACCGCCAGCTGCTGGAAATCCTTGATACCAAATACCGCCCTGTCTGGCTGCACAATGTTGAACAGCTTGGCGACGACGGTAGTCACCCCTTCAAAGTGTCCGGGGCGGCTGGCGCCACACAGCACGTCGGTCATGGCCGGACACACCACTCGCGTTTGCTGGTCCATACCGTTGGGGTAAATCTCGCTCTCTTCCGGGTGGAACAGGAAGTCACAATCCGCGGCACGGAGCTTGGCCATATCCTCCTGCATGGTGCGGGGATAGGTATCCCAGTCCTCATTCAGGCCGAATTGCAGACGGTTGACGAAGATGGATACGACCACCACGTCGCACTGCTGCCGGGCCAGGTTGACCAGCTCGATATGTGCGGCATGGAGGTTGCCCATGGTGGGCACGAAACCGATGGTCTTGCCATCGCGGCGGGCCTGGCCCAGCGCGTCGCGCAGGCTGGCCACATGGTGAAAGACTTGCATTGCCGGGGGTTCCGCCAGAGGTGTACACGGGCGGCATATTACCTCCCACCGCCGACGGGAACAAATTGAGTGACCCAGCCCGAAAACATTGGTCAGATTCGGTTTTCGCGACACAGTTATCAATTCGCTCTGTCCGGTTCAGGAAGGATTCAGTGTACGCAGGGCAAACTTGCTCCCATATTCACAGAAAGCCCCGGCAAGGGGCCTGAAAGCCGCCCCGGCGGCTGCGGAGAGCGACCATGAAAACACTGATAGCTGCCATCACCACCGCCAGCCTGCTGCTGACCGCCGGGCCGGCACTGGCGGACAGGGACGATCGCCACCACAAGAATGACCACAGCCGCAAGTTCGTTCAGCAACAGCGGGACCGCAACGAGCGGCACCACAACAAAATCCGGGATATCGAGAACAAGCGCCGGGATGACCGCAATCGTCGCCAGGACCGCGCCCACGCCCGTGACGACCGCCGCCAAAACCAGAACCGACAGGGTGGCAACCGCGACCATCACCGCGGTAAAGATGATCACAAATACCTGAAGTACGTGGGCTACGACCGTCGCTATGACAAAAACCGTCACGACCGCAAGCACGAACGCAAACACGGGCGTGGACACGATCACGGTTACAGGGGCGGCAATCACGGCCATCACAGACCGCACCGTCCGCACTATCGTCCGCACAAGCACCGCTGGCGTCCGGCACACTACGGTTACGGCTATCGCTGGAAGCGCCTGCCCACAAGTTATATCAGCCTGACCTTCGGCGGTCTCGGCTACTACTTCAGCGATGGCATCTTCTACCGCCCCTACGGCGCAGGCTATGTGGTCGCCGAGGCCCCGATCGGCGCCTTTGTACGCACCCTGCCCGGCGCAGCCATGAGCGTGAGTTTTAACGGCCTGAGTTATTACGTGGCCTACGACACTTACTACCGCTGGGATCATCGTCGCCGCGGCTATATGGTGGTCGCCAACCCCGGATTTTTCTAAACCGGAAGCGCAGCAAACCGTTCTCACAGGAATCGTATTTCTCCCAACCCCAACAACCGAATGAGAATTCGGTTATTACCCCTGGCGACTCTCCGGAGTCGCTTTTTTTATTCCCGCCCTCCACCACCTCTCACGCCCACTTCCCAACCGTTCTCAATACTGTCATTCCAGTCATACTGAAAAATTTGTGCGCCAGTAATGCACGCATAAATACACAGCGCACAAAACCGAATAAAAATTTAATTTTTGCCGGTTAAAAAAGGCAAAATTTCTTTTCTATAGTTATTGCTTTCAACAAAGACTGGCCCCAAGATTCGCGCCCCTGACGCACCCCGGGAACTGTTTCCGGAATACACTCTCAGAGCACCCAAGGATTCCCCAACTTAAAAGGCGCCATGAAACAACAACAGATCGAAAACTGGACCTGCGAAAACTCCGCAGAGCTCTACGGTATCCGCAACTGGGGTGCCGGTTATTTCAATTTGAACCAGTCTGGTGAGATCACGGTTGAGGTAAAAAACGACGCCGGTGATCTGCACGCTGTCTCCCTGCTGGACATTGCCCACGGTGCTACCGAGCGCGGCCTCGGTATGCCGCTGCTGGTGCGTTTTGAGAATTTGTTGGACGCGCAAGTGGCGCGTATCAACAATTCCTTCCGCAGCGCGATTGAAAGTAGCGGTTACCAGAACGTATTCCGCGGCGTCTTCCCGATCAAAGTGAACCAGCAATGCCAGGTGATCGAAGAGATTGCCCGCGCCGGGCGGCAGTTCGGCCACGGCCTGGAAGCTGGCAGCAAGGCGGAGTTGATTGCAGCGCTGTCGATACTCGACAACACCGACGCGCTGATCGTCTGCAACGGTTACAAAGATGAAGAGTTCATCAACCTGGGCCTGCAGGCGCAGCGCCTTGGCGTGCAGGTTTTCTTTGTGGTGGAAACTCCGTCGGAAGTGGACACCATCATCCACTGTGCCGAGCGCGAGCAGGTAGAGCCCAATATCGGTGTGCGGGTCAAACTCGCCTCCAAGGTGGGCGGCTACTGGAATGCCACCAGCGGCGACCGCAGCATCTTCGGCCTCGGCAGTAACGACCTGATTGCGATGGTCGACAAGCTGCGCGACCACAATATGCTGCACTGCCTGAAGCTGCTGCACTATCACCTGGGCTCGCAGGTGCCGAATATCCGCGACATCCGCACCGGGGTGCTGGAAGCCTGTCGCTACTATGCAGACCTGGTAGAAGAAGGCGCCGCCATGGGCTATCTGGACTTGGGTGGCGGCCTGGCGGTGGATTACGATGGCTCCAAGACCAACTACACCCACTCCAAGAACTACTCGCTGGACGAGTACTGCGTGGATGTGGTCGAGGCGATCATGGGCACCCTGGACAGCGAGGGCGTGGACCACCCGGTGATCATTACCGAGTCAGGCCGCGCCACGGTAGCCTATTCGTCGGTATTGCTGTTCAACATCCTGGATACCACCAGCTTCGAGCCTATCGAGCTGGAAGAAGACAGTATCGGTGACGACGCACACCCGATGCTGAAGAACCTGCAGGATGCGTTGCAGAGTGTGACGCCGAAGAATCTGCAGGAGAGCTACAACGATGGCCTTTATTACCGCGATGAGATTCGCGCGCTCTACCTGCACGGCCAGGTGAGTCTGCGGGATCGCGCGCTGGCGGAGAACCTGTTTTTGCAGTGCGCACAGCGTATCCGCAAACTGCTGGACGAAGTGGATCAAATTCCGGTGGACCTGCAGGCACTGCCGGAAGTGTTGTCAGATATTTACTACGCGAATGTGAGTGTGTTCCAGTCGCTGCCGGATATCTGGGCAATCGATCAGTTGTTCCCGTTGCTGCCGGTGCACCGTCTGGACGAGGCGCCGACCCGCTCGGCAATCATCGCGGACATCACCTGCGACTGCGACGGCAAGATCGACCGGTTTATCGATCGACAGGATGTACGCAAGACTCTGCCACTGCACCCGCTGAAGGAAGGTGAAGAATATATTCTGGGAACTTTTCTGGTTGGCGCCTATCAGGAAACCCTGGGTGATCTACACAACCTGTTTGGCGATACCAATGTGGTAAGCGTGCGTATCGACGACGAGGGACACGTCGATTACAGCCGAGAAATCCACGGTGACAGCATTGCCGATGTGTTGAGTTATGTGGAGTACTCACCACAGGATCTGTTTGAGCGTTTCCGCAAGCTGGCGGAGCGGGCAGTGAAAGAAAAGCGCATCACTGCACAGCAGCGTAAGGATATTTTGCACACTTACACTGCAAGCATGAGTGGGTATACCTACTTCGAGAAATAATTTATTGGTTTCCCCAACATCACGATCAGGGAGAAAAAAATGGCCAACGTTCTGATAGTAGGCGCCGGTGGCGTCGGTCAGGTGGTTGCACACAAGTGTGCGCAGGTTGAGGAAGTTTTTGAAAATATCACCCTCGCCAGCCGCACAAAATCGAAATGCGACAAAATCGCCGATATGCTGCCGCGCAAAATCAACACCGCGGAAGTGGATGCCGATAACGTCGGAGAAATGGTCGCGCTGATCGAAAAGGTCAAGCCGGACATGGTCATCAATGTGGCCCTGCCCTACCAGGACCTGCACATCATGGATGCCTGCCTGGAAACCGGCGTGCACTATCTGGACACTGCCAACTACGAACCGCCGGAAGAGGCCAAGTTCGAGTACAGCTGGCAGTGGGCCTATCAGGACAAGTTCGAGAAAGCGGGCCTGATGGCGCTGCTGGGCAGCGGTTTCGATCCGGGTGTCACCAGTGTGTTTACCGCCTATGCGAAAAAGCACCACTTTGACCGTATCAAGACCCTGGATATTCTCGACTGTAATGCGGGCGATCACGGTCTGCCATTTGCCACCAACTTCAACCCGGAAATCAACATCCGCGAAATCACTGCGAATGGTCGTTACTGGGAAGATGGCAAATGGGTCACTACCAAGCCCATGGAAGAAAAGCGGGTATTCGAGTTCCCGGAAGGTATCGGTGAAAAGGATCTGTACCTGCTGTACCACGAAGAGCTGGAATCCCTGTCCAAGCACTTCCCGGAGATCGAACGCGCGCGTTTCTGGATGACCTTCGGCGCGAGCTACCTGAAGCATCTCGAGGTACTGCAGAATGTGGGCATGACCAGTATCGAGCCCATCGAATTCCAGGGGCAACAAATTGTTCCGATCCAGTTCCTGAAAGCGCTGCTGCCAGACCCGGCGAGCCTCGGTCCGCTGACCAAGGGCAAGACCTGTATCGGCAATATCATCAAGGGCGTCAAAGACGGTGAAGACAAGATTTACTATGTCTACAACATCTGCGACCACCAGGAGGCCTATAAGGAGGTCCAGTCCCAGGCCATCTCTTACACCACCGGCGTACCGGCAATGATCGGTGCCAAGATGATGATGGAAGGCAAGTGGATGAAACCCGGGGTGTGGAATATGGAACAGCTGGACCCGGATCCGTTTATGGATGACCTGAACAAGTACGGCCTGCCGTGGCAGGAAACCTGGCTGGACAAGCCTTTCGTGTAATACCCATCAATCCCGGATCGCGAGATCCGGGATTTTTGCAAATATAAGAAGCGATGATTGTTAAATGGATCTGACGCCCCGCAAAGACTATTTCGGCGATTTCGACCCGAGCCGTGTTACCACCCCGTGTTTCGTGGTGGATGAGATTGCCCTGCGCGATAACCTCGAAGTGCTGGCAGATGTCCAAAAACGCAGCGGTGCAAAAGTACTGGCGGCACTCAAGGCATTTTCCATGTTCAGCGTCGGCCACATCGTGGCCGAATATCTCTCCGGCACCTGTGCCAGTGGCATCAACGAGGCAAAACTCGGGTTTGAAGAGTACGGTGGTAAGGATCTCGGTAAGGAAGTGCACGTATTCAGTGCCGGTTATAAAGAACAGGAACTGAAAGAAATCCTGGGCTTCGCACACCATGTAATTTTCAATTCATTTTCACAGTGGAAGCGTTACCGAGAGACCTGCCTGGATGCTCAAAAGCAGCGTCCAGAACTACAGTTTGGCCTGCGCATCAATCCGGAACACTCCGAGGGTCACACGGCAATTTACGATCCCTGTGCACCCTGTTCGCGGCTGGGTATCGTGCGCTCGTTATTTGAAGGCGAGGACCTGACCGGCATCAGTGGCCTGCATTTTCACACGCTGTGCGAGCAGGATTTCAAACCGCTGGAACGCACCATTGAGGCCGTGGAAGAAAAGTTCGGCGATCTGATTCCGCAGATGAAGTGGATCAACTTCGGTGGTGGGCACCATATCACCCGCTGCGATTATCAGGTGGAAGAGCTGATTAGTGCGGTTAAGGCATTTTCCGAGAAGCACGGTGTTCAGGTGTATCTCGAGCCGGGAGAAGCGGTTGCACTGTTTTGCGGTGTCCTGGTGGGCGAAGTGGTTGACCTGACGTGGAATGGAAAACAACAAGCGATTCTGGATGTATCCGCGACCTGCCACATGCCGGACGTAATCGAGATGCCGTATCGCCCAGAGATTACCGGTGCTTCGTTACCGGAGGAGCTGCCACACAGTTATCAACTAGGTGGGCAAAGCTGCCTGGCGGGCGATCGTATTGGCGAATACAGCTTCCCTGAGCCACTGCTTATCGGTGACCGGGTTGTGTTCGAGGAAATGGCCTATTACACCATGGTCAAAACCAACACGTTTAACGGTATTCCACTGCCTTCGATTGCGCTGTGGAATTCTGACACCGACGAGCTTCGGCTTGTAAAAGAGTTTGGCTATGAGGACTTCAAGAATCGGCTTTCTTGATTCTATCTTAGCCCGCCGCCACAGAAGGTTAACCGAGGCCACCCAGAGCTGACCTCAGAGCTAGAATTATGCATACAGAAGACCCCAACATTTTCCTCGGCTCCGAAATCGAGCAGCCCAAGCCCGAGGACGCCCTGTTCCATATTATTCCGATCCCCTACGAGGAGACCGTCTCCTATGGCGGGGGCACCGGCAAGGGACCGGCATCCATCATCGAGGCGTCCCACCAGCTGGAAACCTTCGACAACTTCTCCACCCCCTGCGACCTCGGCATCTACACCCGGGAAGCCGTAGACGTAAGTGGGCCGGCCGAACAGGTGATGGACAACATCGCAAACGCCACCCGCGAAGTACTTACTCTGGGGAAAATGCCCGTGGGTATCGGCGGTGAACACTCCGTCACCTGGGGCATCATCAAGGGCTATCTGGATGCCGGCTATACCGACTTCGGCGTTGTGCAGATCGACGCCCATGCCGACCTGCGCGACCGCTACGAAGGGCATCGGCACAGCCACGCCAGCGTTATGCGTCTGGTATGTGAAGCCGGTGTGCCGCTCTACCAGCTGGGTATCCGGGCCTACTGTGAAGAAGAGGTGCAAGCGCGCCGCGAGTACAACGTGCGCTATATGGACGCCCACCAGCTGGTACCCAACCAGGTGCAGTCCATCCAGTTGCCAGATGACTTTCCCCGACAGGTGTTCTTCACCCTGGATATCGATGGTATGGACCCGTCAGTCTTCCCGTCCACCGGCACTCCGGTACCGGGTGGTCTCGGCTGGTACCAGACCCTGAACCTGTTCGAGTCCGTGGCAAAACAGCGGGAAATCATCGGCTTCGACCTGCTCGAGTTCGCCCCCATCAAGGGCTTCCACGCCTACGAGTTCGGCGCCGCCCAGCTGCTCTACAAGCTGATGGGCATCGTGCAGCGCAACCGCCACCCTTAATGCCGAGCCTGATTGGGAAGCCATACCCCCTGTAGGGCGGGCGGCCGCACAGTTGTTCACAGGGCCGATGGACTGTGGATAACTGGTGCGACGAGCTGACAATTCTTAACGGTGAAAAGGAGTCATTGCGTAGCGCAAAACCGCGATTGCGGTTATTATTTGCACAGATAGTAAGTACTCGCTCGCGGGGGATCAATGAAAAACACGGCCAAATTCCTTTTCTTCGGTGTGGGCCTTGCCGCACTGCTTTCCTTTGCGTTTGCGGCGCCAGCGGATGCGCATTCGGGACATCGCGGTCACCATCACGGCCACAAACCGGTATATCGCCACGGTTACCGCCACGGCGGCTACTGGGGACCGCGCTTCCGCGGGCCGCGTATCGGCATCGGCTTTACCGTACCCATCCTGCCCGCGGGCTATATGACCATGGCCGTGGGAGGTAATCCCTATTACTACCACGGTGGCTACTATTACCGTCCGGCACCCACCGGCTATGTGGTGGTCGAGGCGCCTCTGGGAGCCGCGGTACTCACCCTGCCCGGAAGTGCGGTTCGCGTGCAGATTGGCGGCCTGACCTACTACCAGTACGGCAGCTCCTATTACCAGTGGCAGCCGCGGGTAAACCGTTATGTCGTGGTGCCGCCGCCAGCAAATACCGTGGTGGCCAGCGCTCCTGCGGTCGGCGCTACTCAGCCGGCCTATTCGCCCGGCCAGGTGGTCAATGAGCTCCCCACCGGCTACACCGCTGAGGTGATCAATGGCATCCAGTACTACCGCTATGGCGGCCACTACTTCATGCCGACCCAACGCGACGGCCGTGAGGTCTACGTAGTCGTTCAGGTCTAGTCGCCCAGATATAGTCTCTCAGGTCAGAGATCAAACCGCCTCGGCGAGCAGCCCGTGAAAACGGGCGAAGTCGCCGAGCGCTTTATTGAAGCCCGTCTCCAGGCCGCTTGTGGGTGGCGCCCGCCAGTGCAAAGACTTGATCCGCAACAACCCAGCGGCGCGATCTGCTTTCAGGTCCACCACCCCGACAAACCGGTCGCGGTAAAGAATCGGCAAACAGAAATAACCATACCGGCGCTTTGCCTCCGGTACGTAGCACTCCAGCTGATAGTCGAAACCGAATAGTCGCTTCAACCTTTTTCGCTGCAACACCACCGGATCAAACGGCGACAGCAGACGCACCATTCGCCGCGGTGTCGGCACATCCACCTCCCGGTCCGATGCGAGGATCAACTCGTCGCCAGCGGCGACAAGCTCGCCACTCCCCAGCATCGCTTCCACCGCACACCTGACCAGTGCCCGGTCTTCCCGGCGAAGATAGTGGATTTCTTCTGCGCGCCCCACACCCTGGGCACGCAGAAAACCCCGCACCAACTGCTCGCCATACTCCTTCTCAGATGCAGCCGCGGTCACCACATCACTCGGCAATAAACGCTCGGGCAGGTCAAAAACTTTCTGGAAACCGTCGCGATGACTCACCATCAGCTCGCCTTCGTGAAACAGTTGCTCCAGAGCCTTTTTCTCATCCGACCACGACCACCATCCCCCCTTGGCACGCACAAAATCACTGGCGGTCAGTGGCCCCTCGGCGCGAATGCGGTCGAGCACAAAGCGGCACAGCCTGTCGTTTTTGTGAAACCAGTGTTTCTGCCCCTCTCGGATTCTGTCCATACGAATCCGCGCGAAACGATAATGCGACATCGGCAAATAGGCGGCGGCATGAGACCAGTATTCGAAAAGCTGCCGCGCCTGTTCCGCTTCCACCAGTCGCGACTCGCGGTAGCGGGGAAGCCGTGTGAAAAGCTGGTGGTGGTGGGCACGGGTAATCACCTGAATAGCGTCCAGCTGTAACGCCCCCAGGTGTGCCACGAGACCGGCGACATCCCCCTCCCAGGGGTATTGCACTCGCTGGCGTGACAGCGCCAGTGCGCGGATAAAATCCGCTGGCAGTGGCTTGGCTTTGGTATAGGCTTTCAAGTATCGCGACTTCCGTGAATGGCGGTTTTACATGGAAGCATGTCCCGCTTCCGACGGACTACTATCCACCGCAGACCTCACAGGTTCAAGGGTCCTGCCACCGTAATCGCAACGCACAGAAAACAGGGAGGTTTTCATGTCCGCTTTGCTGCGCCCGCTCCACATACTGTCACTGGCAATACTAACGCTCGGGTGGAATATCCCCGCACAGGCGCAACCCGAGATTTTTGGCAACGGACGCTGGGTGGACCTGTCCCACGACTTTGCTGACGACACCATCTACTGGCCCACCGCGGACAAGTTTGCCAAGTCCACTGTCTTTGACGGAGAAACCGACAAGGGTTACTTCTACTCGGCCTACAACCTGGCGGGAGCGGAACACGGCGGCACCCATGTGGACGCACCGGTACACTTCGCCCGCGGCAAGCTCAGCGTGGACAAGCTGCCACTGGAACAGTTGATCGGTCCCGGGATCGTGATCCGGGTGGCCGACCGTATCGGCAAGAATCGCAACTACCTGGTTTCCATCGCGGATATTGAACGCTGGGAAAAACAGTACGGGAAAATTCCCGCGGGCAGCATCGTGCTGCTGGACACCGGTAGCGCCCGTTATTGGCCGGATCCGGTGAAATATATGGGCACCGCGGAGCGGGGCGAAGCGGCGGTGGAGAAATTACAGTTCCCCGGACTCGCACCGGAAACGGCTGAATTTCTTGCGAAAAAACGCAAGATCAAGGCCGTTGGACTGGACACCCCGAGTATCGATTACGGCGCCTCCCGCCTGTTTAAAACCCACCGGATACTGTTCCAGCACGATATTCCGGCGCTGGAAAATGTGGCCAACCTGAAAGCACTGCCGGATCGGGGGTTTACGCTGATTGCACTGCCGATGAAGATTCGCGGAGGCAGTGGTGGCCCCACAAGGGTAGTGGCATTTGTGCCGGAAAAGTGACGCTGGGGGCGGCAGCCATTTACACGGGATCGGATCCCGTAGCCGCGTGCGTACCGGTGAATACCGGATGTGCGCTGGCACCGTTATCGGATGGATTTAGGTTGAGATACAGCACCTGATAAGTCGCCGGCAACCCGGCGCCAGTGCGCTTGTTTTCATAGGCCTCGGTCAACTGGCGCAGGCGCGCTCGACTGAGCAACCCCTTGCCCGCAGCGCGGTTGACGTTATGCGCACCAATACTCTTCAGTTCCCGCATCAGGGTCGTTACAGCATCGAAATGCAGCACCCGCTGCTCGGTTTGCAGCAGGCCACCCAGTTGATGGTCCGCACACGCCTGCTGCCAGTCGCTTGCCGGCAGAAAGCGATTCACGTGTACATTCCCGTCCACTGCTGACCAGCTTTCCTCCAGCTCTTGCAGCGTACCCGGTACCAGGGTCGAAATCAGCACCTGCGCACCAGCCGATAAAACGCGACGCACTTCGGCAAACAGCTGCGGCAGGTTGTAGCACCACTGCAGTGCGAAACTGGAAAATACCAGATCGATACAACCGTCCCGCAGCGGTAACTGTTCCGCGTCTGCAGCAATATAATTGTCGGCCTGTGGACGATTTTCCCGTGCGAAAGCGAGCATGCCCGGCGCTAAATCCAGGGCGATGATTTCCGCATCGGGGAAGCGCTTGCGCAACAGGGCACTGCCGTAACCGGTGCCACTGCCGAGGTCGAGAATCCGCTTGGGATTACAGTGCCCATCAACACGGCCAAGCAGCTCACGACACACCGCACGCTGTAAATGCGCGGCGGCGTCATAACTCTGCGCGGCGCGCCCGAATGCCCGGGCTACCGCGGATTTATCCAGTGGGACAGATTCGCCATCCTCGAGTATCCCCTTTACCAGTGCCGCCACATCTGCCGGGCGGCTCAGGTGTGGGCAATGCCCCGCGCCCTGCATGATGGTGACCGGACACTTCAGCTCGTGCAGCTGTTGTGCGGCGACCGCCGGCACCAGCGCATCCTGCTCTCCAAAGATATGCAACGCGGGTATTTTCAGTGCCGGCAGAAGATGACGGTTGTCGATCTCTCCCAGACAGGTCAGCGAACGGTTCCAGCTCGTCGGAAACTCTGCGGGCTGCCAACTTTTGAGGGTTTTCAAAAGGCTGCGCATTTCACGATCCCCGCGCGCCTGGAGTCCACAGAAGCGCTGCCAGTTCTTTTCCGGCTGCTGTTGCTGCGACACACAGAAATTATCAAACACGGCTGGCGGCATACCCGGCCACTGGTCACGCTCGCTGAAACAGGCATTCGCGGCGATGGTCACCAGCGCGCGTACTTTTCGCGAGCGCGCGGCCAGTTGTACTGCCAACATGCCACCGAGGGACCAGCCCAGTAGCAGGCAGTCTTCCGGCAGCTGTGTCTCTAGCTCTGCCAGCAGTTGCTCGGTCTGTGGCCACGGCTGTGACGCACACTCACCGAACCCCGGCAGATCGATACGATGCACCGCTTGTGCCACTGTCCCCATAGCGTCGAGCAACGGCTCCCAGCAACAGGAGTCGCTCCCCCAGCCGTGAATCAGCGCGATGTTCCGGATAGTACTCATACGGGTAACTCCGCACTCGCCAGTGCGGCCACCAGCGCAGCCAGCAAGGCGTCTATCTGGGATTCCGAGTGCGCCGCGGAAAGCGTGATACGCAGGCGCGCGGTGCCCGCCGGCACGGTGGGAGGGCGTATGGCGCCGACCAGAAATCCCGCCTGCCGCAACCGTTCCGCAACCAGCAGCACCGTTTTCTCGCAACCGAGCACCAGCGGCTGGATCCCGCTGCTGGAATTTTCCAGGGCCAGGCCCAGTGCTGCGGCGCGCGCACGAAAATAGGCGATACGCTCGTCCAGGGTCTGGCGCAGCGGCAACTCCTGCATCAGCTGTAGTGCGCGCAGGCTGCCCGCCGCCACTGCCGGCGGCATGCCGGTGGTGTATACATAGGTGCGGGCAAACTGGGCCAGGTAATCGATCAGTTCGCGGGAACCGGCAACAAACGCGCCGCCATTGCCCGCCGCCTTGCCGAGGGTGCCCATCACCACCGGTGCGGAATCCTGATCCAGTCCGGCCGCGGCAACGCTGCCCGCACAGGGGGATTGCACACTGCCCATGGCACCAAATCCATGCGCCTCATCCACCATCAGCCAGGCGTCGTAGGCCTGACACAACGCGGCCATTTCGGCCAGCGGCGCCGTGTCGCCGTCCATGCTGTAGACCCCGTCCACCGCGAGCAGGATTTTTCCGTCGTCGCGACACTGTGAACGCGCGCGCTGCAACTGTCGCTCCAGGGCATCGAGATCGTTGTGGGCAAAACGCAGATACTGCGCGCCGCACAGGCGGCCACCATCGATAAGCGACGCGTGATTCAGTCGATCCTGCACCACAAAATCACCGCGCCCCACCAATGCACCGATCACTCCTACATTGGCCATATAGCCACTGCCAAACAACAGCGCTGCTTCGCGACCGGTAAGCTCGGCAATTTTCTGCTGCAGCTGCTGGTGGATCTCGAAGTGACCATTCACCAGGTGGGAGGCGGTGGCACCGGCACCGAGCTCGGCGCCGCGCTGTTGCGCACGGATAACCTCCGGGTGTGCTGCGAGCCCCAGGTAGTCATTGCTGCTGAAGGTAATCAGTTCACACCCATCCACCACCGCACCTGGATTCGGCGCGGCGACGAGGGTCTTGTGCTCGCGGTACAGCTGCTGCGCCCGACGCTCGTCGAGGCGCTGCTGTACAAAGGATTGGAGGCTCGAGGTCAAAACCGCTGACCGGGGTTACGCCTTGGCGGCGTCGTAAAAGAAGGGATCGTTCTGCTGCTCGGTGATCTGCGCCTGCAGGTCCGCTTCCACCGAAGCTTCGTCCTGGTATTGCTGGTACTCCTCCGGCTTGATGCCGAGACGAGCGAACAACTGCATATCCTTGTTCGCTTCCGGGTTGCCGGTGGTCAGCAGCTTTTCCCCGTAAAAGATGGAGTTGGCACCGGCGAGAAATGCGAGGGACTGCATCTCGTCGTTCATGGACTCGCGACCGGCAGACAGACGCACGTGGGATTTCGGCATCATGATGCGGGCCACGGCAATGCAGCGGATAAACTCAAACGGGTCCAGGTCTTCGTTCTCTGCCAGCGGGGTACCGGCCACTTTCACCAGCATGTTGATTGGCACGGATTCCGGATGGTCCGGCAGGTTTGCCAGCTGTATCAGCAGGCCGGCGCGATCCTTTTCCCCTTCACCCAGACCGATGATGCCACCGGCACAAACCTTCATGCCCGCCGCGCGCACATTGCCCAGGGTGGTCAGGCGGTCTTCATAGGTGCGGGTGGTGATGATCTCGCCGTAGTATTCCGGAGAGGTATCCAGGTTGTGGTTGTAGTAATCCAGTCCGGCGTCCGCCAGATCCTTTGCCTGCTCGTCGGTGAGCATGCCAAGGGTCATGCAGGTCTCCAGCCCCAGCGATTTCACTTCTTTCACCATCTGGGTGACATAGGGCATGTCTTTCTTTTTCGGTGAGCGCCAGGCGGCGCCCATGCAGAAACGGGTGGCGCCACCGGCCTTGGCCGCGCGCGCCTCTTCCACCACCTTTTCCACCTTCATCAGCTTCTCGCGCTCGAGACCGGTGTCGTAGCGAGCGCTCTGCGGGCAGTAAGTGCAATCTTCCGGACAGGCGCCGGTCTTGATGGAGCAGAGAGTGCTCACCTGTACCCGGTTGGCATCAAAGTGCTGGCGGTGAACCTGCTGGGCGGTAAACAGCAGGTCATTGAACGGCAGCGCAAACAGGTCCAGAACCTGCTGGCGGTTCCAGTCGTGGCGAACCTCGCCGTAAACGGAAGTGGCTTGGGGCATTTGCGGCTTGGCAGTCACAGGAATTATTCTCCTCAGGGGCGCGGGAACGGATTGGTCGCGGCGCCGGGGTCGGTTGTACAACCGGGTTTCCATCAAGGCAGCCAGTTTAGCGGGGGCCATTTGGCTGTCAACCAACAGAACCGTTTCAGGTTTACAGGTCCCAAAAGGGTGGGAATGGCCACCGCCGCAGGGACAAGTGCGGCCGGGAGGATCAGGGAGGAAGAAAAATGGTAATGCGCCTGCTGGGACAATTGCTGGAGCGCTCGATCGACCGACACCTGGCGGTGTGCATCCTTTGTCGCAGCGGCGCCGAAATCGAATACGGGATCTGCGCCCCGTGCCGCAGGGATCTGCCCGCCCTTGGCCACGCCTGTGCCAGCTGTGCATTGCCATTGCCGAATACCACCGATCATCACTGCCCCCGCTGCCTGCGAAAGCCACCGCCACAATCCTCCTGCCACACCTGCTGGTATTACGCCTACCCGGTGGCACAACTGATCCAGCGCTTCAAATACCAGCGCGACCTGGCCGCCGGACGCACCCTGGCCGAACTGGCTGCCCGGCAATTGCATCCCGGGCCCGAACGACCTGACCTGCTGGTGCCAGTGCCGCTACACTGGCGCAAGCAGCTCTCCCGGGGTTACAACCAGGCGCAGCTGATCGCCGACACCCTGGGTCACTCTTGGCGTATCCCTGTGGATAACCGCGCCCTGCGCAAGATCACACCTACCGGCAGCCAGCAGGAATTACGCCGCAGCGAGCGCCTGAAGAACCTGTCCAACAGTTTTGCCTGCGACCCGCACGTAAACGGCCTGCATATCGGCCTGGTGGACGATGTCAT
This sequence comes from Microbulbifer mangrovi, assembly GCF_002009015.1. Lineage (GTDB taxonomy): Bacteria > Pseudomonadota > Gammaproteobacteria > Pseudomonadales > Cellvibrionaceae > Microbulbifer > Microbulbifer mangrovi. The sequence continues at coordinate 15,815 of NZ_LZDE01000333.1, forward strand.
CACCACCGGGGCAACCCTCGAAGTCGCCTGCCGAGCCCTGCTTGCAGCGGGGGCAATCCGGGTTAGCGCTTACGCGCTGGCCAGAACCCCCTGACTCTCAGCCAATTCTCCCCAATGACCACTCGGTACTGCCGTGCCCGTTTATAGACCGGCATGACCACTATCGGCACAATAGTCGCCCTTTTCCGCGGCTGCGCAAAATTCAACCGGCTGCTAACGTTATAAAAGAAGTCCTCTTGCCCTGGCTGCATGCCTGCGCAAGTGGTCAGCACAGGATGATGGGATAGTGAACATGAGTGAATTCCAAATGCCCCGCGGCATCGTGATCAGCGGCACCGGACTGTGGACGCCGCCGGATGCCATCAGTAATGAAGAGCTGGTACAGGCGCTCAACGCCTACGCGGAAAAGTACAACCGCGAAAATGCCGATGCCATCGAATCCGGCGAGCTGCAGGCCAAACCCTACTCCTCCGCCGAATTTATCGAGAAGGCCTCGGGTATCAAGAGCCGCTACGTGGTCAGCAAAGAAGGTATTCTCGATCCCGAACGCATGCGCCCCTACCTGCCGGCGCGCGGCGACGACGAGCTGAGTCTGCAGGCCGAAATGGGCCTGAAGGCGGCAAAGCTGGCTCTGGAAAAAGCCAACAAGAAACCGGAAGACATCGACGCGGTGATCGTGGGTGCCTCTTACCTGCAGCGCGCCTACCCCGCCATCGCCATCGAAATCCAGGCGCAACTCGGTATCGACGGCTTTGCGTTCGATATGGAAGTCGCCTGCTCCTCGGCCACTTTCTCTCTGCAGCGCGCGGTGGATACCATTAGCGGCGGCTCGGCCAAAGCGGTACTGGTGATCAACCCGGAACTGGCTTCGCCGCAGGTGGATTACACCGATCGCGACAGCCACTTTATTTTTGGCGACGTGGCGGTGGCCAGCGTGGTGGAGCGCCGCGAGACCTGCAGCGGAGAGTCTGCGTGGGAAGTGCTCGGCACCAAGGCAAAGACCCTGTTCTCCAACAATATCCGCTCGAACTTTGGCTACGTGGCCCGCGCCGAAGACAGCGATCCGTTTGGCCCCGGCAAGCTGTTCCGCCAGAACGGACGCAAGGTATTCAAGGAAGTGTGCCCGATGGCGGCATCACACCTGGAGACCCAGGTTGAAGAACTGGGTATGCAACCCGCCGCGATTGACCGCTGGTGGCTGCATCAGGCGAATATCAATATGAATAACCTGATTGCGAAGAAGCTGATGGGCGACGAGGCCTCCACCGAGCGCGCGCCGGTGGTTCTGGACCGCTACGCAAACACCGCCTCCGCCGGCTCGGTGATCGCGTTCAATCTGCACAGCGACGATCTGCCCGTGGGCAGCAAGGGCGTGATCTGTTCTTTTGGTGCCGGTTACTCCATCGGCAGCCTGGCGCTGGAAAAGATCGCCGTCTGATGTTGCCAGCCTCCGGCGCATCAGTGGCCGGAGGCAACCTGCTCGGCAAGCGGTGGGTAGAACTCTGTTTTGCGGAAAGCCGCCAGCTGCGGATCCACATTCAGAAACACCATGGAATGGGAGTTCTGCACCGTCGCCCGGCGTAGCCACAACTCTACCGCCGACAAATCCCCAAGGGCGAGATAGGCTTTCGCCATTTCATAAGACGGCAGATAGCCATCGCTTCCTTCCAGCCCGGTGAGCAGCGCACGCGCATCCTCCGCCTGCCCGCTAAGTGCCAGCACCCTCGCCAGTGAAGCGACACCGATGGCGCTCCCCTGGGAGCGAGAAACATTTTCCTGCAGGGATGTCTTCGCTGCATCGAGATCCCCCATGGCCTCCAGGGCCCACCCGCGCCACAGATAGACCAGCTCGAAATCCGGATCCAGCTCCTGTGCCAGTGCCAGCTGCTCGAGTGCTGCTTCATGCTGGCCCGCGTGATACAGCACCCATCCCAGTGCGGCATTGGCAATCAGAGACAGGGGGTCGAGCTCCGTGGCTTTGCGCATTTCCCGCTCCGCCTCGCTAAAGCGACCGGCAGCCACCAGCAGGTTGGCATACCACTGGTGCGCCTTGGAGGAATCCGGTTTGAAGGCAATGGCCTGCAGGAAATGGGCCTCGGCCTGGTTCAGATCCCAATCGTAATACAGCGCTACATACCCCAGGTTGGCCTCTGCGGAGGCATTGGCCGGATCCAGCTGCAGAGTGCGGCGGGCCGCGCCGCGCGCGCGGGTGAATGCCTCGGACGGCGCCAGGTAATCGTAGAACCCCAACACGGCGAGGGCATCGGCCAGCCCCGCCCAGGCCGGCGCATACTCCGGCGCCATCGCAATGGACTGCTCAAAATAATCCACCGCCGCGAGCAAACTGCTTTGCGAACGCTTGTGCCAGTAGAAACGTCCCTTGAGGTAATTGTCGTAAGCCTCCGGGGGAATCCGGCTCACCGCTGTGGTGCGCTCGCCGGTGGCGTGCAGCTCCCCGGCCAGTGCCCCGGCGATCTCCAGAGCGATCTCTTCCTGCACTGCAAAAATATTGGTCAGTTCCCGCTGGTAGCTGCGCGACCACAACTGATAGCCATCGCGGGCGTCTACCAGCCGCACATTAATACGCAGCTGTTCGCCATCCCTGCGCACACTGCCTTCAACCAGCGCGTCCGCATTCAGTAATTGACCAATATTGCGGGCGTCCAGATCCGAATCCCGCAGTGCGAACGACGAGGTCCGCGACACCACGCGAATGCCCTGAAACCCGGAGAGACGATTGAGCAGGTCGTCAGCCAAGCCATCACTGAAATAATCCCGCTGGTTACTTTCACTGGTATTTATAAACGGAATTACCGCAACAGAGCCGAGGGGAGCGCGCTCTTCCGGGGCAGTTGTAATCCAGCGAGGGACCAGGAAATAAAGCAGCAGGGATAAACTAGTCAACAGCACCACAGCAGCGGGAAGTTTCGGGAGGTGCATGGTGTTGCCGCCGGGCTGCGGCGGCGCTGTATCCACAGCCGCTTCCCTCGCCACCGGAATTACCGGTGCAATAAAGCGATACCCCTTTTTGGGGACTGTTTCGATAAAGCGGGAACTGCGTGCCGAGTCATTGAGCGCCTGCCGCAGCTTGCGCACCAGGGTATTGAGATTGTCATCGAGCAAGCCGCTGCGGTCTTGTGGCCAGAAATGCTGGAACAGTGCTTCCCGGGTCATCAGTTCACCGGGGTGGGTTACCAGCAGGACGAGGAGACGCAGCGGTAATTCCTGCACATTCACGGGCCTGCCGCGCCGGGTGAGCGCTGGCTGATGGCAGTCGAGTTCAAATTCTCCGAATTGCAGCGTCGTCATACACCACCCGGACCGGGTCCTCAGGGATTTCCGCGCCAGATGCGCGGTTCATGTGTACCGCTAAGCCATTGATTTAACGGCATTCCCCGGTTCAGGTAAAGGTCAGGTGCAATTCATTGCAGGTCGGTAAGCGCGCTGGTTGGATGCAACCCAGACCACCGGCGGACCTCGGTGGTCATTCAACCAACGGAGAAACAGACCATGGTACGTTCCATTTTTACTACCGCGTTACTGCTCTGCAGCCTGTCCACCTTTGCCGCCGAAAACCACCAGTACATCATTGAGCGCACCATCCCGGGAGCCCAGAAGCTGACCGCGGAAGAGCTCAAATCCATCTCGCAGAAATCCCGCGCGGTACTTGAATCACTAGGGCCGGAAATCCAGTGGCAGCAGAGCTATGTCGCGGAAGACAAGTTCTACTGCGTCTACCAGGCACCGAACAAGGAAATCATCGCCAAACACGCCAAGCTGGGCGGCTTTCCCGCAGACAAGATCGTCGAGGTGAGCGGAATTATCGGCCCGCAGACGGCAGACTGAGGCAGCCCCCTCCCCCGGGGCGCACTCGCCGCCCCGGGAAGCACCCCCATTTCCCCGCAACTATTCCCACGCGACTATTCCCGCGCGACTCACGGGTATTGTCGTTTGGCGGCACCGGGCAACCGCGTTAGCATAGCGCCCCCTATTGACCAGAGCTTTGCGAAGCTTAGCGGAGCGCAGCCATGACCGAATCGTCACACCCCTACGATGCCCTGACCCCGGACCGGGTGATCGACTGTGTGGAGAGTGTTGGGCTGCTGTCTGACGCGCGGATATTTCCCCTCAACAGCTACGAAAACCGCGTCTACCAGGTGGGGATTGACGAGGCGCAGCCGCTGATCGCCAAGTTCTATCGACCGGGGCGCTGGAGCGATGCGCAAATCCTCGAGGAACACCAGTTCTCCCTGGAACTGGCCGCCGCCGAAGTACCGGTGGTGGCGCCGATGGAAATCAATGGCGGTACCCTGCACTCGGCGCACGGCTTTCGCTTCGCCCTGTTTCCCCGTCGCGGTGGACGCCAGGTGGAGCTGGATAATTTCGACCACCTGGAACAGGTAGGCACCATGCTCGGGCGTATTCACGCCATCGGCGCGGCGCGCCCCTTTGAGCACCGCGGGGAACTGTCGCTGCAGCACTTTGCCATCGATAGTCGGGAATTCATTCTCGGTGGTGATTTCCTCCCCCGTGAAAATGTAGAGGCCTACGCCACCGTCACCGCCCACCTGATCGAACAGATCGCGCCGCTATTCGAACAGGAATGGAGCAAAATCCGCCTGCACGGCGACTGCCACAGCGGAAACTTCCTGTGGCGGGACGATACGCCCTGGTTTGTGGACCTGGACGACTGCATCAGCGGCCCGGCCATCCAGGATATCTGGATGCTGATTTCCGGTGACCGCGCGGAGCAGACCGCCTATCTCGACGCGGTGGTAGAAGGTTACGAGACCTTCTACCCTTTTGATCCGGCCCAGCTGCAACTGGTGGAGCCCCTGCGCTGCCTGCGCCAGATGCACCACGCGGCCTGGCTGGCACGGCGCTGGGAGGATCCGGCATTCCCCATCGCCTTCCCCTGGTTCAACACCCCGCGCTACTGGGCGGAACATATTCTGGCCCTCAGGGAACAGCAATCGGCTCTGCAGGAACCGCCGCTCACCCTCGGCGCCGTGTGATCCACAGCAAAGGAAATTTATTCAGATGGAAAACCTAAAGCCCCGTGTGGAGCAGGACGAGCTGTGGAGTGGGATTCGCAAAGATGTGTCGGTACAGGTGGAACGGGAACCGATCCTCGCCAGTTTCCTGCACGCCACCATTCTCAACCACAACACGCTGGAGTCTGCGCTCAGCTTTCACCTCGCCAACAAACTCGACAGCCCGGTCGCTCCCGCACTGCTGATTCGCGAAGTCATCGATGAAGCACTGGAAGCAGACCCGAGTATCGGCGCTGCTGCACGCGCGGACCTGACGGCGGTAGAGCAGCGCGACAGCGCCTGCCACTCCCTGTACGAGCCGTTCCTGTATTTCAAAGGGTTCCATGCCCTGCAGGCGTGGCGGGTAGCCCACTGGCTGTGGCAACAAAATCGCCGCTCGCTTTCGCTGTTTGTGCAGCACCGGATCTCGGTGGTATTCGGTGTGGATATCCACCCTGCGGCAAAGCTCGGCCGGGGGATCCTGCTGGATCACGCCACCGGGATCGTGATCGGTGAGACAGCGGTGGTCGAGGACAATGTTTCCATCATGCAGTCCGTCACCCTCGGCGGCACCGGCAAGGAATCCGGCGACCGTCACCCGAAAGTGCGCTGCGGCGTATTGATCGGCGCCGGCAGCAAAATCCTCGGCAATATCGAGATCGGCCGCTGTTCGCAAATCGCATCCGGCAGTGTGGTGCTGAAAGCCGTGCCGGAAAAAGCGCTGGTGGCAGGTGTACCCGCCAAGGTCATTGGCACTGCCAGCTGCGACCAGCCGGCGCTGTCGATGAATCAATGCGCCCTGTCGCAGGTGGATCGTTTGCGCTGATTCTGCTGTCACAGGTTGCGAACAATAGATACGGCCATCAACCGGCAGGACTATTCTGTAACCATGAAATACAGTCTCAGCGCGAAAAATCTCGTTTGCCGCAACCTGGAAAACAAAGCCGGGTACTGTGCAGACCTCTTGAATCCCAAACAGAGCAAGGAAATCACTGGCCTGCTGCGCACCGACAGCGGGCTGCTCAGCAGCCGCTTCAACCAGGTAGTCAGCAACTCGGTGATGCAACCGCGAATCCTGCAGCGCTTTGTGGTGGACTACTTTGCGGAACGGCACAGCCCCTTTTCCCTGTGGCACTGCGCCAGCAAGCCCCTCGATGACGAAGCCCTCGCCGAGCTACACCTGGTGCGCAAGGCGCCGCAGATTGCCATGGCCTCAGAGGTGAAACAGCTGGCCGCGGAAGAAGTGCAACTGGAAGGGTTGGAGATCAAGCCGGTTATCACCGCGGAGGGCATCCTCGCCTACGGCGACCTGATTGTGGAAATGCAGGGCAACCCGCGCGAAAACGCGCAGATCAAAAAATTCTACCAGCAGCTCTCGGAGCTACCGGAACACAAACACAGCCGTCTCAAACTGTTCCTGGGCGAATACCAGGGCACCCCCGTCGCCACTGGCTGCCTGTTTTCCTCCGCCGATTCCCTCGGTTTCTACGACCTCGCCACTCTCGCGGAACACCGCGGCCGCGGTATCGGCAGGGCCATGTTCCAGCATCTGGTCAACGAAGTGACCTACAGCCACCACAAACATGCAGTGGCCCTGGTGGGCGAGGATCAACAGGACCTGTGGCTGAATGCCGGCTTCTATGCCGTGGGCGAGGTCGCCCACTACGAATTCACCCCGGAGCGCGGCAGCGCGCATATTCCGAACGGCCCGGCGGAAAACAGCGAACTGAGCGACGGCCGCAAAAGCGCCTAACCCGGAGCGCGTCGCTCAGGCGCGCTCGATGGGAAAAGCAATCACCTCCTCGATCCGGCTGGCACCGCAGGCCAGCATCAGCAACCGGTCCACCCCCAGTGCCACCCCCGCGCACTCCGGCATGCCCGCCTCGAGGGCCTGTACCAGGCGCTCCTCGAACGGGTGTACCGGCTTGTGGTTACCCTCGCGATAGCAGTGATCCGCCTCAAAGCGACGCAACTGCTCCGGCGCATCGGTCAATTCCCAGTAACCATTGGCCAGCTCCATGCCACCTACATAGGCCTCAAACCGCCGCGCCACTGGCACGCCCAGCTCATCATCCTCCACCCGTGCCAGCGCCGCCTGCGTCGCAGGGAAATCGTAAACCAGCGAGATCCCCTCCCCCATATTCGGCTCAATGTGGTGGCTCATCAACAGGTCAAGGCACTCATCCCGGCCCGCCGGCTCGAACGACAGCTCCAGCACCTTCGCCACCGTCGCCTTCAGTTCCTCGAAAGACGCCCGGTGCGGGTCCACGTCCAGGTGCTGAAGAAACAGCGCGCGATAACTGTACGAGCGCACTTTTGAAATCCGCAGCAGCCAGGACAACAGCTCCCCCACCTCGATCATCAAGCGGTGGTCATCCCAGCCCACCCGGTACCACTCCAGCATGGTGAACTCGGGATTGTGCCGCCCCCCGGCCTCGCCATTGCGGAACGCCTTGCCCAGGTAATAGCAATCCCCCATCCCCGCCGCCAGCAGCCGCTTCAGACCGAATTCCGGGCTGGTCGCCAGATACGCAGCGTCACCGCTGCAATCGGCCACAATCGAGTCGATATGCGGGTCACTGGTGGCACGCCGGGAAAGAATGGGTACCTCCATCTCCAGTACCTGGCGTTCGCTGAAGAAACGACGGATATCCGCGAGCAGGGTGGCGCGGCGGCGGAGGTTTTCCAGGGGGGCGGTGGGGCGCCAAACAGAATCAGACATAAGAATAATTAACTGAAAGGGTGAACCAGTTTAGTTGCCAATAATCACAAAACGCTGATGCGAAGGCAGAGCGCTGGGCAGGAACGAAAAAGGGCGAATACCGAAGTATCCGCCCTTGAGATCAGCAATCCAGGAAAGATCAGTCTTCCTTGGCGCGCCCCAGGTATTCACCGGTACGGGTGTCGACCTTGATGGTCTCGCCGATTTCCAGGAACAGCGGCACCTTCACCACAGCACCGGTGGACAGGGTCGCCGGCTTGTTACCGCCCTGGGCAGTGTCACCGCGCAGGCCAGGATCAGTATCGGTGATCTCCAGAATCACATGGTTCGGCGGCGTCACCGCCAGTGGCGCACCGTTGTACAGAGTCACAACACAAACATCCTGTTCCTTCAGCCACTTGGCCGCATCGCCAACTGCCTTCTCATCCGCTTGATGCTGCTCGAAAGTCTCCGGCTCCATGAAGTGGAAGAACTCACCATCGTTGTAGAGATATTCCATATCCCGGTCCATCACATCCGCAGACTCCAGGCTCTCACCGGAACGGAAAGTGCGTTCCCAGACCCGGCCGGTCTTCAGGTTGCGCAGCTTCACGCGGTTGAACGCCTGGCCCTTGCCGGGCTTCACGAACTCATTCTCCACAATGGAGCAAGGGTCGCCGTCCAGCATCACCTTCAGACCGCCTTTGAATTCGTTAGTGGAATAACTAGCCATGAGTTCCTCGAAATATCAGCATTGAGCCGTCAAATTGATTAAACTTCGCGCGCCCCGCACCGGGAAACGGGCAACCAAACCCGTCAAAACAGCAGTACCGCCGCCGACCGCGCCAAAAAACAGCCGCATATGATACAGCACCGCCAGCCCCCCCGTGAAATCACAACAACGGAAATCGCGACCGACAGCCCACGGCGGTCGGCCGAACGCCGCTGGCAGGAAGAAATGTCGGACCTGGTCACCGACCCGCAGGAACTGCTTGAACGGCTGCAGCTGGCACCGCAACAGTTGCCACAGCTGAAGGCGGCGGGCGAACTGTTCCAGTTGCGCGTGCCGCGCCCCTACCTCGGCCGTATCCGTCCCGGCGATCCGCAGGACCCGCTGCTGTTACAAGTATTGCCCAGCGCGCACGAACTGCAGCCCACTCCGGGATTCAGCGACGACCCACTGCAGGAAGCCGCTGCCAACCCGGTGCCCGGCGTGGTGCACAAATACCGCGGCCGCCTGCTGCTGATCACAGCCGGCCAGTGCGCCGTCAACTGCCGCTACTGTTTCCGCCGCGCCTTCCCCTACAGCGACAACCACCTGAACCGCAGCCAGTGGCAGCAGGCACTGGACTATATCCGCGGCCAGCAGGATCTGCGGGAAGTCATTCTCAGCGGCGGCGACCCCCTGGTGATGAGCGATCGCCAGCTCGGCTGGCTGGCAGGTGAACTGGCGGCAATCCCGCAGGTGGACAAACTGCGCATCCACACCCGTCTGCCGATTGTGGCGCCATCCCGCGTCAATCGTGAATTCCTCGACTGGTTTACCGGTAGCCGCCTGAAGCCGGTGCTGGTCCTGCACTGCAACCACGCCAACGAAATCGATGGGCCGGTGCGCAACGCCCTCGGCCAGCTCAGGGCCGCCGGCGTCACCCTGCTCAACCAGTCGGTCCTGCTGAAAGGTATCAACGACAGCGAACAGGCCCTCGCGGACCTGTCCGAGACCCTGTTCGACGCCGGCGTACTGCCCTATTACCTGCACCAGTTAGACCGGGTACAGGGGGCCGCCCATTTCGAAGTAAGCGATGCCCGCGCCCGTGCGCTGGTAGCGCAATTGCGCCAGCGACTGCCCGGGTATCTGGTGCCGAAACTGGTACGTGAAATACCCGCAGAGAAATCCAAAACACCGCTTTGAGGCGACTCGCCGGGCTGATCGGGAGCCAGCCCTAAAGAGCTAATACGCGCTAAGAACGCGAACTATCTCGGACTTTATTGCAAAATAACCGACACTTTCGTCACCTATTTCAACCGGCACGTTTGTGCAAATTGCAGCGCCTCGTATACTGCAGGGAGTCAAACCCCGGTTATTGTGATGCAGGAAGCAGAAGAAAAAACAATCGGGCAGCAAGCCCGGTCCGGCAGTGAAGCCGAGCGGAAATCCGCCAGCACACCACCCTCTTATCGCAGCCCCGCAGAGCCACTCGCGGAAGAGATTCGCTCATCCGATGAAACGGATCGTCCGGCGTCTCCGGCGAACGGCTCGGCCTCGGGCAAAATCCTCGACCAGCTTTCCCCGGGCGCGCGGGATCTGGATGCTCTCACCTGTGGCTGCTACAACCACCGCCAGCTGAAACGCTGGATACACAGCTACCTGAAACAAAATCCACCGGAGCAACAACTCCAGCGCAACGCCGGCACCCTGCGCAGTGTGCTGGCCGAGATCACCCGCTGGACCGCCCCCGCCAGAATCCGCCTGGCGTGTGTTGAGGTCCTGCGACCGGTAATCGCCAACCATGCCAGCGAGTTATCCCTGTTACAGCTCGCCGAGGATCGCAGCGGCAGTGTCCTGCAAACCCCGCAACAGCGTCGCGACCTGCTCACCGCGGTCATTCTCTACCAGCACCTGGCCCAGGCCTACAGCAGTATCTGTGTGCAGCTGCTGTCCGAGCCCCACGCTCTGTTTTACCGTCGTCGACTGGCGCGGGTACTGCACCGGGGAATCGACAGCTATCGGCGCCTGATCCAGATCAGCAGCCACTTTTACCTGGCGCCGCCCAAGGGCAGCTGGGCACGTATGCAACGCCTGGTAACCCTGGCACGGGAGCAACAGCTGGATCAGCGAAGGGTGCTGGACCCGCTAGCGGCCGACAGGCCCACGGCGCAAAACAACAGCAGCACCGCCTCCCTGACCTCGCACCGCTGGGTAAAGCTGACCCAGCCCTATCTGCACTGCGCCCTGTTCGCCAGCGCCAATCCGCTACAACTAACTGTCGAGGAGCAATTGCAGCTGTGGTTGTGCTGCGCCCGCTGGGCAAACGGCGCGCGCCTGCTGGAACGGATCAATCCCGCCCTGAAAACACTGCTCGCCAGCCTCCGTCTGGATCAGCCACCGATCCCCTCGGTGCGCTTGCAAAACAGCAGTGTGGACATGAAGTACTTCTCCGCTCCCCTGGGCTGGTGCATCGACCTGAGCCATCCGCTGCGACAACTCCAGCGCCGACTGCGTCGCCCGGGAGCCCTTTCACCAGATATTCTGCACCGGGTCGAGGACACCTGGGCGGGCGGGAAATCCCGCGAAGCACAACGCACCCCGGTAAACATCCGCTGCGAAGTCATTACCGGGCTCAGCGCCATCGGACATCATCTCAAAAACGATAGTGGCGACGCCCCGGAGCTGACCAGCACCTTTGCCGCGTCCCCGGCGGAGAGCCTGGTAATGGAAGTGGACACCATCGATTTCCGCACCGGACGACCACTGAAGGACTATGAAGTCTCACTGCATGACCAATCTTCCCGTGCACTGCCCAGCGCCCCTTCGGTATCCCGTAAATCCAATACCGACGGCGTGCAGAAACGCTATCAACCTATCCCCGCAACCCTGCTCAACAGCAGCGCCAGTGGTGCCGGCCTCAGGTTGCCACCGGACTGCCGCGGCCGCCTGAAGAGTGGCGACCTGATTGCGCTGCGCGTCAAGGATCACTGGGAGCTGGCGCTGGTACGCTGGCAGTTTGGACTACCGGACCAGTGCCGCAGCGGGGTTGAATTGCTCGGTGGCCACACCAGCGCGGTGCGCGTGCGCCGCTACTCCCGCGACGGCCGTCGCACCGATCCCATGGTCGGCCTGCTTACCGGCCATGGCGGGCAGACGGCGGAATTGATATTGCCCGCGCCCCTGTTTCAGCCCGGCGATACCGTCGATATCATCAACGCCGGGCAGACGCGATCGGTCACCCTGCACAAGCAGACACTCGCCACCGGGAGCTTCGCGATTTTCGAGTTTTCCTGAGGGAGTCAGCGCGAGAATCGTCAAATTTTTGCGACTTCCGAAAAGTGTGTGACCTAGTGCCGACTTTACACCTGTTAATGCGGATTTACGCGGCCTACACTATCCGGTTCGCGGCCTCCCGGATTGGCTGACGGTTGTCCGGCAACCGCCAGCGGAGTCCCAAGTACAGCATGGAAGCGGTATAACAAACGACAGAATTACATAACGCCGCCGCGACGCAGTACAACAGGAATACAATGAGCAGCGAAAACACCATCCGCCTTCTTCTTATCAATGACGCTCCCGGCGAGTCCCAGCGACTGGTGAGCATGCTGCACAACGCAGGCCGCCCCAACCGGGCCCAGCACGTGGCCAGCGAGGCAGCCCTCACCAAGCTCCTGCAGGAGCACGCGTGGGATCTGTTGATTGCCGCGGAGCAGAGCAAGCAGCTCGAAGCCGCCTCCGCAATCCGCACCATCAATAAACTGCAGAAAGACGTTCCCGCCATCCTGCTCACCGAGCGCGAGGGCTCCCAGCCGGTGGTGGAGGGCCTCAAGGCCGGCGCCCGCGATGTAGTCACTGTCGATGAAGACCAGCACTTGCTGCTGGTGATCCAGCGCGAACTCGCCGCCCTTAACGAACGCCGCCAGGCGCGCCTGCACGACCGCCGCTACAACGCCACACTGAACCGCGCCAAGGAACTGCTGGATAGTTCCAAAGATGCCATCGCCTATATTTCCGATGGCCTCATCGTCTATGCCAATGAATCCTTCGCCGAGCGCTTCGGCTACGGCGATCGCGATGATGTGGAATACCAGCCGCTGATCGACATGCTCACCGAGGGCGAACAGCCCGACGCGCGTGAGTTCCTGCGCCAGTGCGCCATCAACAACAACGAGGTGGAAGCCCAGGTGTGGCAGTTCACTGCCAAAACGGCCGGCGGTACCCCGCTGCCCACCAAGGCCGAAGTGCTGTCCACCGTGTATGACGACGAACGCTGCCTGCAGGTGCGCATCGCCGCCAGTAGTGGCAACACGGAAGAGCTGGAAGCACAGCTGAGCGAAGCCAAGAATCGCGACGCGGCTACCGGCCTGTACAACCGTCAGCGCTTCGTGCAGTTGCTGAACAGCGCCATCCAGTCCGCCGCGGGCTCCCAGCGCACCGGCGGTCTGATGCTGATTCAGATCGATCGTTTCGAAGAATCTGTACAGCAGCTGGTAGGGGTTGCCGGCGCCGACCAATTGCACAAAAAATTCGCAGAGCTGCTGCAAAGCAGTGTCCGCCGCGGCGATGTGGTCGCCCGCTATGGCGAAGACAGCTACTGCCTGCTCATGCCGGAAACCACCCCGGACAGCGCCGAGGGCCGCTCCCGCGAACTGCTGCAGAAAATCGCCGACACCATCTTTGAAGGCGGCGGTAAAACCCTGCATATCACCGCCTCCATCGGTATCTCCCTGCTCAGCGAAACCTCAGGCAACGCCGACAAGGTACTGGAGCAATCGGGCAAGGCCCTCGAGCAGGCGGTGAAAAAAGACGGTGGCAACGGCTTCGCCCTCTACGAACCGGACAGCACCCAGCAGGGCGACGCCAACACCTACCACCGCGCGCGGGTTATCCAGGCTCTGGAAGCAGGCAATCTCAAACTGCTGTACCAGCCGATCCTCAGCCTGCAGGGTAGCGGAGAGAAAATGTACGAGGTGCTTGTGCGCCTGGTGGACGGTAAGGAAGAGCTCTCGCCGATCACCTTCCTCGAAGCTCTGGGCGATGCCGGCCTTTCTTCAAAAATGGATCGCTGGATCATCCTCAATGCGATCAAAGCCGCTGCCGCGCAGCGCGCCAAGGGCCAGGACGTTTCGACACTCATCCACCTCACCGCTGCATCGCTCAAGGATACCAGCCTGCCCGCGTGGCTCGGTGTAGCATTCAAGGCCGCCAAGGTACCGCCCAATGCTGTCACCTTCCAGCTGCGCGCGGAAGACATCAACAGCAACCTCCACGCAGCCCGCGACTTCGCCAAACTGGTACAGGACATGGGCTGCCGGGTTGCCGTGTGCCACTTCGGCACCGGCCTCAGCCCGTTCAAGGCACTGGAACACGTGAAAGTGGACATTGCCAAGATTGATGCCTCGTTTGTGCGTGAAGTGCAGGACGAAGGGGTAGACAGCGAGGCACTGGTGAATCTCGTTGGCCAGCTCAAGGAGATCGATACCCGGGTAATCGTCCCCCACGTGGAACAGGCCAGCATGCTACCCACCCTGTGGCAGACCGGTACCGACTACATCCAGGGCTACTATGTACAGTCGCCCGGAGAAGAAATGGACTTTGATTTCAGCCTGGACTGATAAAACCCGCCGGAAAGCTTTGCGCAAGGAGTGTGCGACCGAGCTTCACCCGTTGCGAGCCTTTCTGAAACAAGGATGTTTTGGAAAGGTAAGCAGATTCAGCAAGTCTTTCGATTTCGGTCTAACCTAGGACCAAAACAGAAATCCGATTTCCCCGCCACGCCCTCAATTCGGTATTCTGTGCCGCGAAGAATTTACCCAGTTCTGAATTCACAAATAAAACAATCACGGAGCCTTCCATGCTGCCCCAATTGTTCACCCCCAACCTCGGCCGCCTGATCGGCGCCGGGCTGCTCGCCTGCAGCCTCGTTACACTGAGTGCCTGCAGCAAGAATGAAGATGCGGCAAACAGTGAAAGCACTGCAGACATCCCGCAGAGCGCCACCGAATACACGCCGGAGAATCTGGAAAAAGACACCCCGCTCGCGGATAACGCCGAGCCGGAATCCGGTGTCGACTACCACTCCTTTGCCAATACCAACGACTATCTCGTCAAACATCTGGATCTCGATCTCACCGCCGACTTCGACAACAAGATCCTGAAGGGCGAGGCCATCCTCGACATCAAACGCCAGACCGCCAAGAATCCGCCGCTGATTCTGGACACCCGCGAACTTGACGTCACCGCGGTGCGCGCCGGTATCGGCGACTCCCTGCAGCCGGTCAAATTCAGCATGGGCAAGAAAGACCCGCACCTGGGCACGCCGCTGAAAATTCAGCTGCCCAAGGGTGCCAACCGGGTCGCGATCCAGTACCAGACCTCTCCCGGCGCCTCCGGCGTACAGTGGCTGGAGCCACAGCAGACTGCGGGCAAGAAGCACCCGTTCCTGTTCACCCAGGCCCAGGCCATCCACGCGCGCAGCTTCATTCCCCTGCAGGATTCTCCCCAGGTGCGCATGACCTACGAGGCCACTATCCGCACCCCGCAAGAACTGCGCGCGGTGATGAGCGCCAACAACGATCCGGAAGCGGAACTGGACGGTGTGTTCGAGTTTGAAATGCCCCAGGCAATTCCCTCCTACCTGATTGCCATCGGCATCGGCAATCTGGACTTCAAAGCCATGGGTGAGCGCACCGGTGTCTACGCCGAGCCGGAACTGCTGGAATCCGCAGCCAAGGAGTTCGAGGACACCGAGTCCATGCTCGAGGTCACCGAGGAGAACTTCGGCCCCTACCGCTGGGACCGCTACGACCTGCTGATTCTGCCCCCCAGCTTCCCCTTCGGCGGCATGGAAAACCCGCGCCTGAGCTTTATCACACCCACCGTGATTGCCGGCGACAAGAGCCTGGTTGCCCTGATTGCCCACGAACTGGCCCACTCCTGGTCCGGCAATCTGATCACCAATGCCAGCTGGCGCGATCTGTGGCTGAACGAAGGCTTCACCACCTACCTCACCAACCGCATCATGCAATTTGTGTACGGTGACGAACGCTACCAGATGGAAATGGCCCTGGGTTATGACGACCTGAAGGCCGACCTGGACGACCGCGAAGACAAGGACGAGATCATGGCCATCGACCTGCGCGGCCGCGATCCCGATGAAGTTTTCTCCAACATCCCCTACGAGAAGGGCTCCCTGTTCCTGTACGAACTGGAGCAGAAAGTGGGCCGCGAGAACTTCGACAAGTTCCTGATGGAGTACTTCAACCACTTCGCCTTCCAGAGCATCACCACAGAAGATTTCGTGAAGTACCTGGACGAGACCCTGCTCAAGCAGTACCCGGACCAGCTGGACCGGGCGCGTATCCAGGAATGGATCTTCGAGCCCGGCATCCCGGAAGGCGCGCCGCATCCGCAGTCTGACGCCTTCACCAAGCTGGACCCGATCCGCGAACAGTGGCTGAACGGTGGAATCAAGGCGGGCGATATCGACACCAAGGACTGGACCTTCCACCAGTGGAAATACTTCCTCGACGGCATGCCGGAGAAACTCAGCGAAGATCAGCTGCAGGAACTGGACGAGACATTCGACCTGACCCAATCCAAAAATAACGAGATCGCCTTCAGCTGGCTGATGATTGCCGTGCGCAACGACTATAAACCGTCCAACGCGCGCCTCGAAGACTTCCTGGTGAGCATCGGCCGCAACAAGTTCCTGCGTCCGCTGTATCGCAATATGGTGGAAAACGGTAAAACCGACGAAGCCAAGCGCATCTTCGAGAAAGCCAAGCCGGGCTATCATCCGCTGACCGTGAAGGTAAACAGCAAGATTATCTACGGCGACTGAGGACAGCCGTATGCACTCCCCGTCGGGCAATCCCGGGGAGTGCGCTGTTCATCGCGTTACCTCCCGCTGGTTCCACATCGGGAGGTAAACTTATGTAAAAATCCCCAGCCCTGTATTTCATCTCCTTTATTCTGGCCTGAAAGTTGCTGCCACAGTTTTCCGCGTCAGAAAAAGTCCCCGGCTACCAGGTATTTCCCATAACCATGAAAATGATCCGCGCATTCGGACACCTTGGAGCGACCACCGCGTTACTCCTCACGCTCATCACCCCACCTACAGTTCTCGCCCAGGGCGGCCCCGACAAAGCGCCAGTTCCGGTGCGCGCCGCCCCGGTGGCCCTGGAACAGATTTCCAACCCGGTGGAGGCACTCGGCACCGCCAAGGCCTGGGAGTTTGTTTCCCTGCGCGCTGGCGTAACCGAGCACATCATCCGTATCGCGTTCGAGAGCGGACAGCGGGTGAAAGCCGGGGATGTGCTGGTGGAGCTGAGCCATGGTGAGGAACTGGCGGAACTGGCCGGCGCCCGCGCCACCCTGCAACGCTACGAGCGGGATGCGAAGCGCCTGCGCGGCCTGGTGGGCAGAAACCTCAGTACCCGCGAACAGCTGGAGGCGGTAGAAACCCAGGTAGCGGAGACCCGCGCCCTGATCGACGGCCTGCAGGCGCGCATCGACGACCGCATTATCCGCGCGCCGTTTGACGGCCAGCTCGGGCTGCGCAATATCAGTGTGGGCAGCCTCGCCACCCCCACCACGGAGCTCACTACCATCCAGGAAATCGATCGCCTGAAACTGGATTTCACCGTGCCGGAGCGACAGCTGTCGGCGATCAGCGGCGGTATGAAAATCGAAGCGGTGAGCCAGGCCCACCCCGATCGGGTATTCAACGGCGAGGTAATGATTGTGGAAGCGCGGGTGGACCCGCAGACCCGCGCGTTTACCGTGCGTGGCCGCCTCGATAATCCCGACGGCCAGCTCAAGCCCGGCATGCTCCTGCGGGTGCGCATCATCAGCAACCCGCGCGAGGCACTGACTATTCCGGAGGCAGCGCTGGTACCGCTGGCGGGAGACCAGTCCGTATATGTGGTCAAGAAAACCGAGGGCGGGCATATGGTGCAACGCCGCCAGGTACAGATCGGGCACCGCTACCGCGGCAAGGTGGAAGTGCTGTCCGGGCTGTCCCAGGGTGAGCAGGTGGTGACCCGCGGCACCCTGCATATCCGCGACGGTCAGCCCGTTTCAGTACAGGTTGAAAACGGAGCAGCCAACCAATGATCATCAGTGATACGGCGGTCAAACGCCCGGTTTTCGCGCTGGTACTGTCACTGCTGCTGGTGGTGTTCGGCCTGATCAGCTTTGACCGGCTGGCGCTGCGGGAATACCCGGATATCGACCCACCCATCGTGTCCATCGACACCAATTATCCGGGCGCTTCCGCGGATATTGTGGAAACCCGTATCACCCGTCTGATTGAGGATCGTATCGCAGGAATCGAGGGCATCAAGACGGTGACCTCATCGAGCACCGACGGGCGCTCGCGGATTTCCATCGAGTTCAATATCAACCGCGATGTGGACGGCGCGGCCAACGATATCCGCGACCGGGTTTCCGGGGTGATGAACAACCTGCCGGTGGAAGCGGATCCCCCCGAAATCGAAAAGGTCGATAGCAGCGACGACGTGGTGATCTGGCTGAACCTCACCTCCGACCGCCTCACCGTGCCAGAGCTCACCGACTACGCCAACCGCTACCTGGTGGACCGCTTCTCGGTGCTCGACGGCGTGGCGCGGGTACGGGTCGGCGGCGCCAAAGACTTCGCCATGCGTATCTGGCTGGACCGCGGCGCCATGACCGCGCACAACGTTACCAGTGCGGATATCGAACAGGCGCTGCGCGCGGAAAACCGCGAGCTGCCGGCTGGCTACCTGGAGTCCAGCGATCGCCAGTTCACCCTGCGCCTGCAGCGCCAGTTCCAGAGTGCCGAGGACTTCGCACGCCTCGCCATTGCCACCGGTGACAGCGGCCATGTGGTGCGCCTCGGTGATGTGGCGCGGGTGGAACTGGGTTCCGCCGAGGACCGCTCCACCTTCCGCGGCAACGGCGAACCAATGGTGGGTATCGGTATTACCCGCCAGTCCACCGGCAATATCGTGGCGGTGGCGGAAGCGGCAAAGGCGGAGATGGTCAAGGTCAACAAGACGCTGCCGGACGGCATGCGCCTCAGCCAGAGTTACGATGCGTCGGTGTTCGTGTCCGAGGCGATCAAGGAGGTATACACCACCCTGGTAATCGCGGTGATCCTGGTGACCCTGGTGATCTACCTGTTCCTGGGTAACTGGCGCGCGACCCTGGTGCCCGCGGTAACGGTGCCGGTATCCCTGATCGCCACCTCCATCCTGCTGTACGCCTTCGGTTTCAGTATCAACCTGCTCACCCTGCTGGCGCTGGTACTGGCCATCGGCCTAGTGGTGGACGATGCCATCGTGGTGCTTGAGAACATCTTTCGGCGCATGGACGAATACGGCGAGCCGCCGCTGCTGGCGGCCTATCGCGGCGCGCGCGAGGTGGGCTTTGCGGTGGTCGCCACCACCCTGGTGCTGGTGGCGGTGTTTGTGCCCATCACCTTCCTCGAAGGGGATATCGGCCGCCTGTTCTCCGAATTTGCGCTGACCATGTCTGCGGCGGTGATCTTCTCCTCTATCACTGCGCTGACCCTGTCGCCCATGCTGGCGGCGAAACTGATTCGCCCCAACGATGAGCACAATGCGGCCACCCGCTTTATGGACAACGCGCTGACCCGCATCCAGCGCCGCTACCGGGGCGGGCTCGATTTTATTCTGCGCAAGCACTGGGTCGCTGGTTGTGTGTTTGTAGGCGTGATGATCTTCGCCGCGCTGTCCTTCCGCCTGATCCCGACCGAATACGCCCCGCGCGAAGACCGCGGCTCCTTCTTCCTGCTGGTCAACGGTCCCGAGGGCGCAAGCTACCAGTACATGCAGGAATACATGGATACCATCGAGGAGCGGCTGATGCCGCTGGTGGAAAAGGGCTATGTAAACCGGCTGCTGGTGCGCTCACCGCGCTCCTTCGGCACCTCTGCCACGTTCAATACCGGCATGGTGATTTTCACCCTGGCACCCTGGGGTGAACGCCCCTCGGGGTTTGAACTGATGAACCAGGTGCGCGCAGCGGTGAGTGACCTGAGTGGGGTGCGCGCCTTCCCGGTGATGCGTCAGAGTTTCGGCGGTGGTCTGGGCAAGCCGGTGCAGTTTGTCGTAGGCGGCGGCAGCTACGCGCAACTGACCGAGTGGCGGGACCAGCTGAACGCCGCAATTGAAAAATCCAACCCTGGCCTGCTCGGCGTCGACTGGGACTACAAGGAAACCCAGCCCCAGCTGCGTATCAATGTGGATTACGAGCGCGCCGCGGATCTGGGTGTCCAGGTGAGCGATGTGGGCACCACCCTGCAGACCATGTTCGGCTCGCTGCGCGCCACCACGTTTATCAACAACGGTGAGGAATACGATGTGATCCTCGAGGGGGAGCGCGATATGCAGCGCACCCCGGACAGCCTGGAAAACCTGTACGTGCGCTCCTCGACCACCGGCGAGCTGATCCCCCTGCAGAGCCTGGTGGAAGTCAGCGAGTACGCGGACTCGCCACAACTGCAGCGTTACAACCGGGTGCGCTCCATCACCCTCGACGCCAACCTGGCGGACGGGCTGGTACTGGGTGAGGCGCTTGCCTACCTGAACCAGCTGGTGGACGAAAATATCGAAGGCTCGCCGGTGATCGACTACAAGGGCCAGTCGAAAAGCTTCCAGGATTCGGGCAACACCATCCTGTTCGCTATCCTGCTCGGCGCGCTGGTGGTGTTCCTGGTGCTCGCCGCCCAATTCGAGAGCTTTATCCACCCGCTGGTAATCATGTTCACCGTACCCCTGGCCATGGCCGGTGCCCTGCTGGGCCTGCTGCTTACCAATCAGTCGCTGAACATTTACAGCCAGGTGGGATTGATCATGCTGGTGGGACTGGCGGCCAAGAACGGGATCCTGATTGTGGAATTCGCCAACCAACTGCGGGACCGCGGCGTGGAGTTTGGCCAGGCATTGCGCCAGGCCGCGGAGACCCGCCTGCGGCCGATCCTGATGACCGGGATCACCACTGCCGCAGGCTCGCTGCCGCTGCTGCTGTCCTCCGGCGCCGGGTCGGAAACCCGCGCGGTCATCGGTACCGTGGTGCTGTTCGGTGTGCTGGCGGCGACCCTGTTCACGGTGTACATCGTGCCGGTGGCCTACGACGTGCTGGCACGCCGCACCGGTTCACCCGGTCAGGTAGCGCGGGATGTGGCGGAGCTCGAATCCGAGCATCCCGTGAAGTAAGCGGCGCAAATAGCCGCGCACCTGAAACGCAAAAGCCCCCGTCCGGAACCCGGGCGGGGGCTTTTTATTGGCGGATATAAACCGTTCGCTACTGCGGGCCGGTCTGGCTGCTCAACACTGCCGGCAGGTTATCCACATTGTCGAGCGAATAGCTGTAGGGCACGGCAAAGACGCTATCTCCGGTATCCCTTTCGCTGTCCGTTGCGGAGCGACCGGTATAGCGATTAGATGCAATATTCGCATCCATGTAGCCGCTCTCATTCCAGTGAGGACGGGAAGAGTTTGCAAAGTAATTCCCCTCCACCTTCGCCTGGGCACCGTCACTGGTGTTAATGGAGAAATAGGTAATGTCCAGCCAGTAATTATTGTAAATATGCGCGTTGGTACTGGAGCCGGAAAGGCGAGGATTGCGCCCGGAATTGGTATCCCAGAAATTGTGGTGGAAGGTCACCTGGGATTCACCCACACCGTTGGTGTAGTGGTGTTGGTTGCCACACACCTGAGGGTTGTAACCCATAAAGTGGTTCCAGCTGAGGGTCACATTCTGGCTCGAATTGATATCCACATGACCGTCACTGATCAGGTTGGTGCGCATGTGGTCCACCCAGATATTACTGCTGCCGGAAAGGGTCACCGCATCCCCCGCCTCCACCAGTCCGGGATTGATATCCTCAATGGTGAAATTGCGCAGGATGACATTGCTGGCGTCACCAAGATTGAAGCTACCCCCCAGTACCCGGGAGTTTGCCCCGAGACCGACAATGGTGGTGTTGGAGCCGACATTGATACGGGTATCACGCACCGCAACCGTTTCGGTGTTGTTGTTGCTGGAACCCAGCTCGGTACAGCTCTGGGAGCCCACCGGCACCCGGTGGTACATTTTGCCGTCCCCACAATCGATGGGGCAGGCCTCACGATAATTACCACTCACGCGACAATCGATCGTGCTATTGGAGATTTGTATCACCTTGGCGCCGGAGCCGGAAACCGCAGATGCCAGCTCGCTACAGCTGTTGACCGTTACCGGGCTTGCGCTACCACCGCCGGTGGTGCCGCCACCGCGGGAGGCAAACCCATCTGCCGACTCACTGCTACCCGCGACGGTGGAAGTAAAGCCGAACTGCTGCGCCTCACCGCCCCAGGCGGTGTACTGGCGGATATCACCGCCGTTCTCCGTGCTCCACTCCCAAACGTCCAGCGCCATGCCATTGAGTTTGGAAGTGATGGTGTAAAAGCCGCTGTCCACAGGCTGGATCGACCACAACTGGCCATCACCGCCCCAGTAACTCCACTGCACGATGCTGGTTCCAGCCTCCAGGCTCATGTCTGCAACATCCACAGACTTGCCGCTGTGGGCCGCGCGAATGGAATAGTAACCATTGCCCTGATATGTGACGTCGAATTGCTGCCAGGCGCCGCCGCCATAGCCCCACTGCTGGATATTGGCGCCATCCTCGTTGCTGCCGCCGGTGACATCGAGGGCGAGGCCACTATGGCGGGAGACAATCGCGTAGCGACCATTTTCCACCGTGGTCTCACCGTCATTGGCGCGCACAAAGCGGAATTGCTGGTTGTACCCCCCATCGGGGGTGAACTGACGGATATCACCGCCACTCTCTTCGCTCCAGCCCCATACATCCAGGTTCAGGCCGCTGAACTTGGAGCGGATGGTGAAATAACCGCTGTCCGTAGCGGCAATGGCCCACAGCTGGTTGTCCGCGCCCTGGTAACTCCACTGCCGGATTTCACCGCCCGGTTCGCTGCTCCAGCCATAGACATCGAGGGATTTTCCGCTGTGCACCGGACGAATGGAATAGTAACCATCGCCCTGATAGACGACGTCGAAATGCTGCCAATCGCCGCCGTCGTAGCCCCACTGCTGTACATTGGCACCGTCTTCACCACTGGCACCGGCGACGTCCAGTGCCAGGCCACTGTGGCGGGAGACAATCGCATAGCGTCCATCAAGCAGGCTCTGCGCCATGGACGCAGCGGAGCAAAGGCTGAGGAAAAGGAACAGGAGAATTTTTCTAGACATAAACATTTTCCATATAACGTTATTTTTTTATCCGTATGGAAGAAACTCTGCGACGGCACCCTGATTAACCCCCGGGGCCTGCAGGTCACGCAGCCCGGCAATAGGCACGGCATACATCTCTTTCACGGCGCAAACTTCATATGGTATGACGTTTGTATGCAAGGAACTGTGCCCATCGATGTATATCAATTCGAAATATGCCTATGACACAGGGGAAGGAAGCGGGCGGAAGAACGCAGGGGAAACGCCCCGAAAACGTACAGGAAAATAACAAAAACTCTCGACGGGGGAAGAGAATGTGGATTACCGCGCCGTTGTTGCCGCAACGCTATTCAAACCGGCGCATTTCTCTTAATCTCTGCGCTCCAAGCGCAACTTTTTCTCGCCTCAGCTCGTCTAAATCGCAACACACCGCAAAGACACCAATTCATCGCAGACAGGGAACCCTCATGGGCAAGCGAATATTCGCCGTCATCGCACTGGTCACACTGGCAATGGTCATGGCTGCCTGTGAGCGACAGGCCACCTGTTACCGGGACGGCAACCGCGAACGCAAGCCGCCGATGCCGTTTGCCGCCCTCGACAGCGAGCTGCGCCCCGCTCTGGCACTGATCCAGTCCTTCTGAAAGCCGGGCAAATACCGCCCGCGAGTTTACTCCGCCAGTAACTCCGCTATCTGCCGGTCGTTCAGGCCAAACAGATACAGCGCCGCATCCAGCCCAAAATCATCGATCGCCTGCGGCGCTTCCGCACGCACCTTGGGCTTGGCGTGAAAGGCGATACCCAGGGCACCCAGCGACAGCATCGGCAGGTCGTTGGCGCCATCCCCCACGGCAATCACCTGATCCAGTGACAGGTGCATCTCCTCGGCGATCTCCTGCAGCAAATGGGCCTTGCGCGCGCCGTCCACAATCGGGTCTATCACACCACCGGTCAGGGCACCGCCTTCAAACTCCAGCTGGTTGGCATGAATCACATCCACCGCCAGGTGGTTGTCTTTCAGGTAGCCGGCGAAATAGGTGAAGCCCCCGGACAGAATGGCGGTTTTACACCCCAGCGCGCGCAGTGCCCGCAGCAGGCGCGGTGCGCCGGGCATAATCGGTAACTTGGGAGCGATTTCAGCCAGGCGCTCCTCGGTAAACCCCTGCAACAGCCCCATACGCTTGCGGAAACTCTGCTGGAAATCGAGCTCGCCGCGCATGGCCGCGAGGGTGATCTCAGCCACCTGCTCCCCCACTCCGGCAATCTTGGCCAGCTCATCGATTACTTCTGCCTGAATCAGCGTCGAATCCATATCAAAGCAGGCAAGCCGCGGCGCACGCTGGGTGCTGCCGGGTTGCAGCGTCAGTTCCACGCCCAGTGCTGCAGCCAGCTCAAGCAGTGCCTTGCGCGCACTGTCGAAATCCAGGTTCGCATCCAGCTGCAGGCGGATGGCGATTCGCTCCGCACTACAGGCGAGAATATCCAGCCCGCTCACCGCCCAGCCTTGCTCGCCCAGAAACGCCTTCACCTGCGCGAGTTGCGACTCCCGTACCGGCTCCGCAAGCAGGGTCAGGCACCAGGGGGCGGTCACGGCAGAAGGGGAATCCGGCATGCTTTCGCCCGCGGACAGTGAAAATACCTGCTGGCAGAGAGCGGCGACGGAGGAGTAAGTTGGTGCTTCCATGGCTGTTTCTTATCGACTCTAATGGGGCGCTCGAGCGGCTCGATCGCCGGGAAAAGGCCGCGCATTATAGCCCGGCGCCTTTTTTCGCTGAAGAAGTGGGATAAAATCAGCTGCTGTATCGCCAGCGAATCCATAACAAGATGAAAAACCTGCTCGCCAGCCTGTCCGAATTTACCAGCAACCTGCCCCAGTGGCTTGCCGGACTCTCCCGCAACCGCCAGCGCCAGCTGCTGGCGGCCACCATCTGGCTGACCCTCGCCGGCTTTTGCCTGGCGACCCTGGGCCACGCCTACAGCCGACAACAGTCCGATGCCATTGCCCGGGACCGGGCCAGTGCGGAGGCGGCGGCCAAGCTGCTGGCAAGCCAGAGCCTCGAGCAGATCGTGGCAGGCGATCGCATCAGCTTGCAGATGCTGGCCCAGCAGGCACTGGCACT
This sequence comes from Microbulbifer mangrovi, assembly GCF_002009015.1. GTDB lineage: Bacteria > Pseudomonadota > Gammaproteobacteria > Pseudomonadales > Cellvibrionaceae > Microbulbifer > Microbulbifer mangrovi. The sequence goes on from NZ_LZDE01000333.1 coordinate 40,622, forward strand.
GCCATCCGTGCGCGGCGTGACCATCCAGGATGTGGATTCCAGCCCGCTGGCGCAGGCCGGGGTGCGCGATCGCGGGGAAATGATTACCGAGCCGGTGGTGCTGCACGATAGCCTGGCGGGTAGCGTGGCACTGAATATCCAGCCCGGGGCGTCTGTCGCCTATCCCTGGGCGAGCCTGCTGCTGTGCCTGATCTTCGCGCTGCCATTCAGTGCGGCCTGCGCCCTCGCGGTCAGCCAGATTCGCCCGCAGTCATCGCGCAAACCGCTGATCGTCCCCAAAGCCAAACCCAAGCCACCGCCGGAAGTGACTGCCGGGCTGTACCTGCGCCCCCTTAACTGGGCACAACTGGGCAACCAGCTCTCGCGCAGTGCCATGGACAGCCTGCAGAGCGAGCTCGTACAGCGACTGCAATTGCTGACCCGTATTTACGATGCGCGCACGCTACCCAGCGCAGGCCCCACCGTGGGCCTCGGCTTTGCCGGTGAGGACGCGGCGTTTCGCGCGGTCTGCGCTGGACTGCTGTTGCGGGGGCTGCAGCAGTCCAGCCGCGCCACTGGCCTGCAGCTGGCTCTGGCGGTACTGCCCACCAAGCCGGAGCAATTCGATTTCGATGGCGAACAATTACTGAGCCAGTCCCGCGGGCTGGCGCTGCATCCACAGCTGCAGGACGACGAATCCCTCGCCGACCGTATTCAGTGTCACACCACCAGCTGGGGAGCCGAAATAACCGGGCTCAATCCCAAGCTGCAGCAACTGCTGGACAATCAGTTACAGCAGCTGGTTTCCGCCTGAAGCGTTCCCTCAGCCCCGGTTCATCCTTGATGCCCGCCCGCTGACTGGCGGGCATTGGCCACTTCCCTCCCCCCAGCACTCGCACCTCTGCGTTTCTCACCCAGCCTTTCTCTTATATCCGTCCAACCACTAATTACTTATTGGTTGTTGATATTCATCGCAATGGGTCGTGATCGAGCTTGCGCGACCCTTAAATAACTTCCACTTGGGTTTCGATTTGGCGTCGGCACATTGCGGCCGGCGACCGGATCGAAAATAAAAAGGTTCACCCGCCCTCGCGGCGTGGAGGTTTTCATGAAGCGCACATTCGCAGGACTGGCCAGCGGGCTCGGCGCAGTAGCCCTACTGACCCTGTCCGGCTGTACCAGCATGGAGGATATGACCGATACCACAACGGCTATCAACCGAACCAACGAGGGACCGGGTTACTACTCGGTAAAAGGCCGTTACTACCACTGCCACCAGAACGGGCACTGTCACAACGCCCGGCATTCTGACTACTACATCCGTGGCGGCAGCTACTACCAGCCGATGCCACGACACCGCGTGAATCAGCCTCGCTGAGCCTTCTCAAATCTCTGGTTAAACACTGACACCAGTTAACCGGTATCCACGGTGGATCGACACCCTGGTAACCCGTTGCTTGCCCCTCGGAGGTCTCTTATGAAGAGCATTGTCAAAAAAGGCCTGTTGGCCGCAACCGTCTTCGGCACCCTGACCCTGGGCGCCTGTGTTTCAGACGGCTATTACAGTTCCGGAAGTGTGGGTTACTCCAGTTATCCCTACTCCCGCCCCTATGTCTATCCGTCCGGTAGCGTGTCCTTCTACTATTCGTCGCCACGCTACTACCGGTACGGTGGTTCCCGCTACTATCGCGGCGGTTACTACCGTCACCGCGGTGGCTACTATCGCCACCACGGTCGCCACTACTACAACCGTCCCGGTTATCGTCCGCCCCACGGCTATCATCGTCCCGGCCGCCCGGGACATCGCCCCGGACATGGCGGTGGACACCATCGTCACAGTGGTAGCGGACATCGTCGCCGCTAATTCCGGCCAGTTGACCGGGGTATGAGCCCGACTCATACCTTGGTCATACAGACCCGCAACTCCCGCCGCTGCTAGGATTTATCCAAAGAATAAGCATCTGCGGGAGTTCGCCGTGCAGCAGAAGAGTCAAACACACGCAGTTCTGATCACTGGGTCCACCAGTGGTATCGGGCTTGCCATTGCCCACTGTTTCGGGCGCGCCGGTCACCATGTGATGCTGCACGGCCTCGCCGACAGCGAAACCGCGCGCACCCTGTGCAACGAATTTGCCGATTACCCCGGCAAGGTGGGATTCAGCAGTGCGGATATCTCCAGTGAAGCCGGCTGCGCGCAGCTGGTATCTGACACCCGCGAAGCCATTGGCAATCCGTCAGTACTGATTAACAATGCCGGCATCCAGCACACCGCGCCCGCCCACGAGTTCCCCGCAGACAAGTGGCATCAGATTTTGTCGATCAATCTCAGTGCCAGCTTTTTTCTCAGCCGCGACCTGCTGCCGGCCATGCGTGCCAGTGGTTGGGGCAGGGTTATCAATATTGCCTCTGTACACGGCCTGGTGGCCTCGGAACACAAGTCCGCCTACTGCGCCGCCAAGCATGGACTGGTCGGTTTGACCAAGGTGCTCGCATTGGAAAATGCCGACTGCAATATCACCGCCAATGCCATCTGTCCCGGCTGGGTGGAAACACCGCTGATTCAGCCGCAGATTGAAAACATTGCCCGCAAACAGCAGGTAGATCTGGAAACCGCACGCACCGAACTGGTAGGGGCCAAACAGCCGATGGCGCGGGCCACCAATCCGCAAGCAATCGGAGAACTGGCGCTGTACCTGTGCGGAGAGTTTGCCGGCACCATTACCGGTGCGGCCCTGCCGGTGGACGGTGGATGGAGCGCACAGTAGTATCCATTGCACCCGCTTCATTTATCCTTCAGGGTGCTGCTGTGAACTATCAATTGCTGATCGCCGACGATCACCCGCTATATCGCGACGCGCTGGCGACCACGCTTACCCCGCATTTTCCCAATGCGGAATTGCTGCAGAGCGAGGATCTGGACTCCACCCTGCAGCGGCTCGCGCAGTCGGAAATCGACCTGCTGCTGCTCGACCTGAATATGCCGGGTAGCGAGGGCTTCAGCGGCCTCGCGCGCATCCGCAACGATTTCCCCGCGGTACCGGTCGTGGTGGTTTCGGGCAGCGACAGGCATGCGGTAATCCAACAGGCGGCCGGGCTCGGCGCCAGTGGCTTCCTCTCCAAAACCGCGCGGCCAGATGAAATCCTGCAGTGTATCGAGTGTGTTCTGGCGGGGGATCAGTGGTTTAGTGAAGAGGCGCTACAGGCAGAGAGCGAAAGTGCGCTGGCGGAAAAGCTAAGCCAGCTTACCCCGCAGCAATTGAAGATATTCCAGATGATTGCCCAGGGCATGCTGAACAAGCAGATTGCCTACGACCTGGACATCACCGAGCCCACGGTCAAAAGCCATGTGACCGCGATCCTGCGCAAGCTGGAACTGCGCGATCGCAAGCAACTGATCCGCGAGGCCCAGGCGCTGATTCAGATCTGAGCCGGGCCCCGGTTTTTGCACCTCAGATAAAGTGCTGCACCTTGTTCTTGTAGCTGCGGCTCATCTTCAAGCGCTCACCATTATTCAGCACCAGATGGTACTCGCCGTTGATGTGGGCGCAGATCTCCCGCACCCGCTTCAGGTTGACGATGGTTGACCGGTGGATGCGCTGAAAAACTTTCGGGTCCAGTTGCTGCTCCAGCTCCTTCATGGTGATACGCATAACATGGGTTTCGCCATTGGCGTGCACGCACATGTAGTCACCGGCGGCATCAATCCAGTCGATTTCCCGCGCCGGCACCAGGGTGATCTTGCCGGAATCCTTGATCGCGATTTTTTCCGGAAAGCGACTGCCGCCCAGCTCCCCCGCCGCCAGCTTGACCTCCAGGGACTCCGGGGATTCCTGAGTAAGATCCGCCACGGCCTCGAGTAACTGCTCGCGCTGGGCCGCCAGGTTTTCACTGCCGAGCTTCTCGCGCACCCGCTGCATCGCGCGACTGAGACGATCCTCTTCAATGGGCTTCAATACATAGTCCACTGCGTTGACCTCGAACGCCTCCACCGCGTATTGATCGTAAGCAGTGACAAATACGATCTGCGGCATTTCGTCTTTCGGCAACAGCTGCACCAGCTCCAGCCCGGTCACCCCCGGCATCTGGATGTCGAGGAACGCAACATCCGGTTTAAGCTGTTCGATCTGCTCTTTTGCCTCGCGGCCATTGCCGCATTCGGCCACCACTTCGACCCCGCCCAGGTTTTCCAGGCGCAGCCGCAAGCCGCGCCGGGCCAGAGGCTCATCATCCACGATAATGACTTTCAGACTGTCGCTACTCACCGCTTATCACTCCATTCATACAAACTTTCCCCCGCGCTGTACCCCGGTACCGCGCTCCCTGTGTCAGTCCCGCTCAAACGGAATCCGCAGATGCACCGCGAGTCCGCCCTCCGGGCGATTACAGAAACGGGTCTTCTGCTCGACACCATATAGCGCCTGCAGGCGCTCGCAGGTGTTGCGAATACCCACACCGCTGCCACTGCCCAGCCGCGCCAGCTCTGCCTCGGGAACCCCGGGACCATTGTCACTGATTTCCAGTAACAACTCGCCGGCAAACACCCGCGCCTTGATGGTGATCTGTCCACCCCACTCCCGCTGGGAGATACCGTATTTGATGGCGTTCTCAACGATTGGTTGCAGCAGCAGACTGGGAACCAGCGCCTCGGGAGCCTCGCCATCGAGATCCACATTTACCTGCAGGCGATCGGCAAAGCGCACTTTCTCGATATCCAGATACAGCATCAGCGCCTCCACCTCTTTCGCCAGCGTCACCTTCTGCATCGGGTCATTGTCCAGCGAATGACGCAGGAACTGGGACAGGCGCGTCACCATGCTGTTCGCCGTCTTGCCGTCCTGCTCCAGAATCAGGGTAGAGATAGCGTTCAGGGTGTTGAACAGGAAATGCGGGTTAAGCTGGTAGCGCAGCATCTTCAGCTGCGACTGGTGCGCAATGGATTCCGCTTTCAGCGCTTTTTCCTGCTGAAGCAGGGACGCCTGATAGTACTTGATACCGTAATAAAGTGCCGTCCAGGTCATGTAGATCAGGAAGGAATAGGAAAACCAGTAGACCGCTAGCACCACCGGGTGCTCATCACTCTCCCTGCCATACAGCCACAGGGATCCGCCAAATTTGATCGCCGCCCACAGTGCGGCGCCCACCACGATGACGCCGAGCGTGCCTAGCAGACGCTGTGCCGGCTGCTGGTTCCACAGCCGCTGGAAGCCCCGGCGCATACCCTCGGAGATCGCGATACCGGATGCAGTGGCCACGGCGATATAACCGGTGTAGAGCCAGTGGCTCTCGACCCAGAAAAAGCCGCCGATAAACGTCAGCAGGGTATAGCCAGCCCAGCCACTCCACTGCAGCGCCCGGTACTGGTTGCGCTCGGATCCCAGCCACTCGGACAGCCAATTGAAAACAGAAGTACCCATAATTCTCCAAAATGCGCAGAAAGTGCGCCAATCTGGGAAAATAGACTAATTGACGTTGGCCGTGGACGAAATACCACCAAACGCAACAATCTGACAGACTGCCGCAGAATGCGGCTCAGGATGAGGTGCAGGATGAATTACTGGCTATTCAAGTCAGAACCGGACGAATACAGCCTTGCGGATCTGAAGGGCGAACCGGGCAAAACCGGCCGCTGGGACGGTATCCGCAACTACCAGGCGCGCAATTTCCTGCGGGATGCGGTGCGGGAGGGCGACGGCGTGCTCTTCTACCACAGCGCCTGCAAGGTGCCCGCGGTGGTGGGCACCGCCCAGGTAGTCAGGGCCGCCTATGCCGATCCGGCGCAGTTCGACCCGGAGAGCAAATACTTCGACCCCAAGGCGAGCCCGGAAAATCCGCGCTGGTTCTGCGTGGATATCCAGTGGCAGAGCGAATTTGCCCACCCGGTGCCGTTGAAACAGATCAAGCAGGACCCGGAACTGGCGGAGATGGTACTGGTGAAGCAGGGACGCCTGTCCATCCAGCCGGTGACCGCGGAGGAGTGGCGGACCCTGAGCCGACTCGGGAACTAACCCCGGTCAGGCAAAGGCGGTCAAAAGAACTCAGCGATCTCCTCCAGCGGCTTCTTGTCGATCGCCGGCACCTCGGTATTTTCTGCGGGCAGCCCTGCCACCACGATCATATAGGGGCGCTCCGATGTCGGGCGTTTCAGAATGGTGTTGAGAAACTTCATCGGACTCGGGGTATGGGTGAGCGTGGCCACACCCGCATCGTGCAGCGCTGCCAGCAACATGCCGGTGGCGATGCCAACCGATTCGGCGGTGTAGTAATTTTTGCGCTGCTCGCCCTGCTCCCCTTCGGAGAACTTCTTCAGGAAAATCACGATCAGGTAGGGCGCAGTTTCCAGAAAGGGCTTTTGCGCATCGGTACCGAGGGGTGCCAGGGCATCCAGCCATTCCTCCGAGGCGCGCCGCGCATAGAATTCCCGCTCTTCGGCCTCCGCCGCCTGCCGAATTTCTTTTTTCACCGCCGCCGACTCTACCACGCAGAAGTGCCACGGCTGCATGTTCGCACCACTGGGTGCACTGCCGGCGGTTAGCACGGCCTGTTCTATCACTTCACGGGGCACGGGATTACTTGAGAAATCGCGCACCGAGCGACGCTGTTTCATGTGCTGATAAAACGCCCTGGCCCGCGCCACCATCGTCGTATCGTCAAGCCGTTCAAATTCCAGCGGAATAAATCCCTCAGCATGCGCCATATCAAACGACACCCTTGGTGCGTGCGATCACCAGACTGAGAAGCGAGAGTGCGGTAAGCACCGCGAGGATCACGCCGAGCAGCAGGAACGGGCGAAACGGCTTGCGTTCAACATCGTTGTAGCCACTTTTCAGGTAGGCATCGACCTTGGCCTGATCTTCGTCGGAAAGCTTTTTGGGTGGGATCGGGGCGTCATTTTCAGACATGAGGATCTGACCTCAGGGTTATTATTGTGATGCCCCGAGTCTAGAAGAATCTCCACAACGAAAAAAGCCCCGCAGAGCGGGGCTGATCAGCAGATCAATTCGTTTGTTCTTTTCTGGCTTAGAACAACGCTTCTTCCAGATCCATCAGGGTTTCGCTGCCTGCGAGCACGCTGCTGGACAGCGCGGCGGCCTGGGGCAGCAGGCGAGCGAAGTAGAAGCGCGCGGTCTTGACCTGGGTGCGGTAGAAATCGTCCGCGTCGGCCTGCGGGGCCGCAACACTCACCACTTTGGCCCACATGTAGGCGTAAGCCACGTAGCCGAACAGGTGCAGGTACTCAACAGATGCGGCGCCCGGGGCATTGGGGTCGGTTTTGGACGCTTCAATAACCGCAGCGGTCACCTCTTTCAGGCGCTGCAGCTCTGCACCGAGTGGCTGGATGAATTCCGCCAGGGCTTCGTTATCCCCGTTGGCATCGATAAATGCCTGTACATCGGCTGCGAACAACTCGAAGAAGGCGCCACTGTTGGCCACCGTCTTGCGGCCGATCAGATCCAGCGCCTGGATGCCGTTGGTGCCCTCGTAGATCTGGGTAATGCGCACGTCGCGCACCAGCTGCTCCTGGCCCCACTCGCGGATATAACCGTGGCCGCCGAACACCTGCTGGCCGAGTACGGTGCACTCGAGACCCTTATCGGTGAAGAACGCCTTGGCCACCGGGGTCAACAGCGCCACCAGCGCTTCTGCGTGTTTCTTTTCCTCTCCCTCGCCAAACTTGGCCAGGTCGAGCCACTTGGCCACATAGGTGGACAGCGCGCGGGCGCCGCCAATCAGCGCCTTTTGGGTCAGCAGCATACGGCGCACGTCGGGGTGCACGATGATCGGGTCCGCCGCCTTTTCCGGCAGTTTGGCGCCTTCCGGCGAGCGGCTCTGCACGCGGTCGCGGGCGTATTCGATGGCGCTCTGATAAGAGCGCTCGGAAGCGCCGAGGCCCTGGATACCCACACCCAGGCGCTCGTAGTTCATCATGGTGAACATGGCCGCGAGGCCCTTGTTCAGCTCGCCCACCAGCCAGCCCTTGGCGCCGTCGAAATTCATCGCGCAGGTGGAAGAGGCCTTGATACCCATCTTGTGCTCGATGGAGCCGCAACTTACGGCGTTGCGCTCACCCAGGCTGCCGTCTTCGTTGACCATGATCTTGGGCACCAGGAACAGCGAGATCCCCTTAGGCCCCTTGGGTGCATCCGGCAGCTTGGCCAGCACCAGGTGAATGATATTTTCAGACAGGTCGTGGTCGCCGCCGGTAATGAAAATCTTGGAACCGGTAATGCTGTAGCTGCCGTCTTCCTGTGGCTCCGCCTTGGTGCGGATAATGCCGAGGTCGGTACCAGCGTGCGGCTCGGTCAGATCCATGGCCCCGGCCCAGGTGCCGGCATACATGTTCGGCAGGTACTTCTGCTTCAGTTCCTCGCTGGCGTGAGCATCGATCGCCAGACAGGCACCATTGGTCAGCACAGGATAGAGGGCGAAAGAGATATTGGCGGAACAGATCATCTCCTCCACCTGAGCGCCAAGCATCTTCGGCATGCCCATGCCACCGAATTCCGGGTTGCCGACCAGCGCGCCCCAGCCACCCTCACAATAGGTGGCGTAGGCTTCCGGGAAACCTTTCGGTGTGCTCACCACACCGTCGTTCCAGTGGCAGCCCTCTTCATCGCCGGTGCGATTGATCGGATCTAGGGTATTTGCGGCCAGCTTGGCCATCTCTTCGAGAATGGCATCGGCGGTTTCGCGGTCAGCGGTGTCTGCCAGTGCCGGCAGACGCGCCCACAGCTTGTCGGCCTCAAAAACCTCGTGCAGCAGGAAGTTCATCTCGCGCAGCGGCGCCTTGTACTCAGCCATTTTCTCGCCTCATTTTTCTGAATCTGGTCAATCTGGCGGGCAATTCAATCACCCGTTTCAAACATTTGTTTGAATTTAGAATCAACCTTCCTCTTTGTCAACGCAACGACCTGACAGCGCACACCCAAACCCAAGCGAAAACCATATTGTCAAGATAAAAAAGGGACAACTACTGGTTAATTTGACCATGACCAATTAGTCAGTTCTCCCAGGCAATTTTATTGAGGCGCGCCCGTCATGGCGCGTCATTTGGTTACAGTTGCAACCTTTCTCACAAATGATTTATCCGGAAAGGCTGCCTGTTGACAGACAAACGTGATCACATTCACGAATTTATAAAATAAAAATCCGTAAAGGAGCCATATCGTAATGAGACTTCCAGCTCTCAAAACCACTACCACACTACTCGCCATCACCCTGGCTACTGCCGGCTGCGTCAAGATGGACGGCAAGGTCAACGGCGGCGGCACCATGAATTCCATGGGTGGCGCCGGCAAAGCAGTCATGACCTTCAACGCCGAGCGCTGTGACGCACAACCGGTTAAAGGGCAGGTGAACTTCCAGGACAAAACTGCCATCGATTGGGAAAACGACGGTGGCGTTAGTTTTCGGGCCAACGTAGTGGAGGCGGGTTTATGTGGAGAAGATATTGAATTTAGCGGGGACGCAGCGCTGGCCTGTGACCAGCGGTGCGGCCCCGGTGAATTCGAGGTGACCTTCGAATACGACTCCACCAACCCGCAGCTGCCTGGCGAGGGCACCGGTGTCGCCTGTCTGGTCGACTGGGGCGAGGGTGTCAATGCGTCCTACCGCATCAATGGCATGGCCAGCATCAGTGTCGATACCGGCCCATTTTCCAGCTATGCCAATCGCGGCGCGCTGAGCGGCAACGTACAGACCCAGGAATGCCCTTCCACCAAAAACGATAAAAACGACGAAGAAAACGGCTGATCGCCCGCAAAAGAATAAAAAGGTGAATTCATGAAATTACACAACACGCTGCTCGCAGCAGCCATCACTGCCGCCATGAGCGCTCCCACCCTCGCGGCCGACACCATGCGCATGGTCCTGGAATACAAGCCCGGACAGGGCGACGCAGTCAAAACCGCACTGGAAGGCCGCGGCATTACCGTGCACCGCGAACTCGAGCGCTTCGACAGCCTGGCGCTGGAGATGACCAAAGAACAGTTCGTCGCCCTGAAGGACGTATCCGGCATTATCGGCGTCTATGCAGACACCCCGCGCAAGATGCTCGACACCGGCGGTATGGGCGAGATCTCGCCCTTCGGTATTGCCCAGACCCAGGCCGACCAGCTCGACTACGCCGGCGGCACCAAGGTGTGCATCATCGACTCCGGTTACGACTACGGCCACCCGGACCTGCCCGCATCTGCGGTAAGCGGCGAAGACGGCGGCCTGGCTGGCCCCTGGGACCAGGATGGCAACGGCCATGGCACTCATGTTGCGGGCACCATCGCCGCGCTGGGCGGTAATGGCGAGGGCGTTGTCGGCGTCAATGACGACGGCAATATCCAGCTGCACATCGTGCGTGTTTTCAACGACGATGGTGGCTTTGCCTACGCCTCCAGCCTGGCGGGTGCGATCAGCGACTGTGCCGACGCCGGTGCCAACGTGATTTCCATGAGCCTCGGTGGCGCACTGGAAAACCCGATTGAAGAGCGCGCCATCAATCAGGCAGCGCGCGACGGCGTGCTGATGATCGCCGCGGCCGGTAACGACGGCGTCGCATGGCACTCCTACCCCGCTTCCTACGACGCCGTAATGTCCGTGGCCGCCGTGGACGGAGGCAATAACCATGCGTCCTTCTCCCAGCGCACTGCGCAGGTGGAAATCGCCGCTCCCGGCGTGAGCACGCTGTCCACCGTGCCCCGCGGCACCGGTGAAACCGGCGTGGGTGCAGTCTCGCAGAACGGCGCCTCGTTTGAGTCCATCCCCATGGTGGGCGGCACCATCGGCACCGTCAGCGCCCCGCTGGCAAATTGCGGCATCGGCGACAGCGCCTGTGAAGACGCAAGCGGCAAGATCTGTGTAATCGAACGCGGTGCAATCAGCTTCGGTGACAAAGTCGCCAACTGTGAAGCAGGTGGCGGCATCGGTGCCATCGTCTACAACAACGCACCGGGTATCTTCGGCGGCGACCTGGGCACCACCAGCGACCTGGTTGCAGTATCCCTCAGCCAGGAAGACGGTGAAGCACTGGAAATGGATATGGCGGCCACCATCTCCATCGAGCCAATGGCGGACTACGACTACAAGTCCGGCACCTCCATGGCCACCCCGC
>NZ_LZDE01000334.1 GCF_002009015.1 Microbulbifer mangrovi
ATAACAGTTTTATTCATAAGCCAAAGGCTTCTTTCCACCAAGCTTGTGTTCACTGGCGGACAAATCAACGAAAAACGGAAAAGTTTAGTAAAATCATGAAGTTAAAACTCTTTACTAAACGTAAAAGCCTGAATAAAGAAGCCTATGGCTTTTGTTTTTCTTTTTCGTTTGGCTCACTTATCTGTAATGGAGCCCTTTAAAATCAGTAACTTAGACTATCGCATTCCCTGCACACAAGCCACAGGCTTCTGAATCCGACATTGACGGATAGCTATCGGACGAATACTGTATATAAAACCAGTTAACTTGAGTTCGCTATGGATAACATCAGGCAAAGGGTTCCTGCACGCCCCGTTCGCTTTCTAGATGCCCTCAGATTACATATGAGAAATGAGGGCCTGGCGTATACAACAGAGCGAACATACATCCAGTGGATTAAGCGATTCATTGTCTTTCATAAAAAGCGGCATCCCGATGAGATGGGCGTGCCAGAGGTCGAGCATTACCTAACTCACCTGTCAGAGGAGCGTGACTGCTCTGTGGGAACACAACGGATTGTGCTCAATGCTTTGGTTTATCTATATTCCCGTTTTTTGGACAAGCCGCTAGAAGGACTTTCATTCTCCCAGGCGAAACGGCCGCGACGATTGCCAGTGGTTTACAGTCGAGCTGAAATCGGGGCCATTCTTTCGCATCTGTCTGGACCCTCGCGTTTGCGTGTAGAGTTGCTCTATGGTGCAGGACTTCGCTCCGCAGAGTTGCTGTCACTTCGTGTGAAGGATATTGATTTCGGCAGTAATAATATTTATGTGCGTTCAGGCAAGGGCAACAAAGATCGAACCACGATCTTGCCACAGGGACTTATCCCCGACCTACGCCGGCAAATCGAACGCGTGCGAATTCTTCATGAGCAAGATATTGTAGATGGAATGGGGGAGGTCTTTCTGCCTGATGCACTTGCACGAAAGTCTCCAAATACAGCGAAGGAACTGGGCTGGCAGTACATATTTCCGGCTTCACGCGTCGGTCCCTGCCCTCGCACAGGTGTGGTTCGACGTCACCACCTGCACCCTACCGCGCTGACCAAGCAGATCCGGCAAGCGGTAAAAGCCGCGGGTATCCATAAGCCGGCACGCGCACATGCTTTTCGTCATAGCTTTGCGACGCACCTCTTGGAATCGGGCTACGATTTACGCACTATCCAAGAGCTGTTAGGGCATTCGGATATTAGCATCACAGAAATCTATACCCATGTGGTGAACAGGGGAAGCAAGGGGGTATTGAGCCCCATGGACAGCCTTAATCCAGGTAACGATGTGAGAGAGCCTTCGCCCCTGTACCTGATAGCCAGCTAACCATCCACTTTCAACATCACCGATTGTTACCGGAGAATCTGCAGCCATAAAAAAACCCCGCCGAAGCGGGGTTTTTTTGAGGTTTGGCTGGTAGGCCGGCTTACATCATGCCGCCCATGCCACCCATTCCGCCCATGCCACCCATGTCAGGTGCAGCCGGCTTGTCTTCCGGGATTTCTGCAACCATGGCTTCGGTGGTGATCATCAGGCCAGCGATGGAAGCTGCGGCCTGCAGTGCAGAGCGGGTTACCTTGGCCGGGTCCAGGATACCCATTTCCAGCATATCGCCATACACGCCGGTACCGGCGTTGTAGCCGAAGTTGCCTTCGCCCTGCTTCACCTTGTCTACGACTACGGAAGCTTCGTCACCAGCGTTGGTTACGATCTGACGCAGCGGCATTTCCATCGCACGCAGTGCAGCGGCAATACCGTGGTTCTGGTCTTCGTTGTCACCGGTTACGGAGATCGCCTGGGTAGCGCGAACCAGAGCGGTACCACCGCCAGGTACTACGCCCTCTTCCACTGCAGCGCGGGTAGCGTGCAGGGCGTCTTCAACGCGGGCTTTCTTCTCTTTCATTTCGACTTCGGTGGCAGCGCCAACCTTGATCACGGCAACACCGCCAGCCAGTTTGGCTACGCGCTCTTGCAGCTTCTCTTTGTCGTAATCGGAAGAAGATTCTTCGATCTGTGCACGGATCTGCTTAACACGGGCTTCAATGTCAGCAGCGTCGCCAGCGCCATCAACGATGACGGTGTTTTCTTTGGACAGGGTTACACGCTTGGCGGTACCCAGGTGCTCCAGAGTGGTGGCTTCCAGCTCCAGACCAACTTCTTCAGAAATCACGGTGCCACCGGTCAGGATCGCGATGTCCTGCAGCATGGCCTTACGACGGTCGCCGAAGCCCGGTGCTTTAACCGCAGCTACTTTTACGATACCGCGCATGCTGTTGACTACCAGAGTCGCCAGTGCTTCGCCTTCTACGTCTTCAGCGATGATCAGCAGCGGCTTGGAAGCCTTGGCTACCTGCTCCAGCAGGGGCAGCAGGTCGCGGATGTTGGAGATTTTCTTGTCAACCAGCAGGATGAACGGGCTGTCCAGCTCGGCAGTCATGTTTTCCTGATTGGTTACGAAGTACGGAGACAGGTAACCGCGGTCGAACTGCATGCCTTCTACAACGTCCAGTTCGTTTTCCAGAGACTGACCTTCTTCAACGGTGATCACGCCTTCTTTGCCCACCTTGTCCATCGCTTCCGCGATGATGGTGCCGACGTTTTCGTCGCTGTTGGCAGAGATGGTGCCTACCTGGGCAATGGACTTGCTGTCGGTGCACGGAGTGGCCAGACCTGCGATGTGATCAACTGCTGCAGCAACGGCTTTGTCGATACCACGCTTCAGGTCCATCGGGTTGAAGCCAGCGGCTACGGACTTGAGGCCTTCAGTTACGATGGCCTGGGCCAGTACGGTAGCGGTGGTGGTGCCGTCACCCGCGGTGTCGGAAGCCTTGGAGGCAACCTCTTTCACCATCTGGGCGCCCATGTTTTCGAACTTGTCTTTCAGCTCGATTTCTTTGGCTACGGATACACCGTCTTTGGTCACGGTCGGAGCGCCGAAAGCCTTGTCCAGAACCACGTTACGGCCTTTCGGGCCCAGGGTGGTTTTTACTGCGTCAGCCAGGATGTTTACGCCGTTCAGCATTTTCTGGCGAGCGTCGTCACCAAATTTTACGTCTTTTGCTGCCATGATCTTATTTCCTCAATTCTGCTCGTGGTTGCGTCTTGTCGGGAAAAGTACTGGGGCCTCAGCCTTCCAGTACGCCGTAGATGTCGCCTTCGCTCATGATGATCAGCTCTTCGCCGTCCACCTTGAGGGTGTTGCTGTCGGCATAACGGCCGAACACCACGGTGTCACCAACTTTTACGGACAGTGCGCGCACATCACCGTTATCCAGCAATTTGCCTTCGCCAACGGCAACCACTTCGCCCTGATTCGGCTTTTCTTTCGCTGCACCCGGCAGCACGATGCCACCAGCAGTTTTCTCTTCTTCTTCCTTACGGCGTACTACAACGCGATCGTGTAAAGGACGAATTTTCATGGATTGGCTCTCCAATGAGTCGTTTAGGTTGCAATTACAAGTGGCTCGGGCCCGCTCTGCGGGTCCTCCGCCTGCCCTGCCCGGGGTAACCGGGTCAGGAAAAACTTGGGGTGCAGCCTATCTGGGGGGGATACCGGGGAATTTCAACAGCGGCGGGAGAAAAAACTGTAGGAAATTTGGAGATTTGAAGAACTGGGCGGGGTTACCCGGCAAAGCCGATTAATATTTAGCCACCTTTGCCCGGTTTATTCTTGTCCTCACGCTCGTAATCACCTTCGATCACGTCGGGGGAATGCCCGTGTTGGGAGTGTCCCTGATTAGACGGTCCCTGGTCGGGTCTGTGGTAAGGCCCCGCTGAGTAGCCAGTTCCCCGCACCACCACAATGTGACCCAAGAGTTTTCCGATAATGAGCTGGCGCACGCCAGGGATCAGGCAGGCAAAGCCAACGGCATCGGTAATAAAGCCCGGGGTCAATAGCAGCGCACCGCCAACCGCCAGGAAAATACCCTCTGCCATCTCCCTTGCCGGCATCTCTCCGGCCTGCATCTTTTGCTGGGCGCGCATCACGGTGGAGATGCCCTGCCTTCTCAGCAGCGCCAGTCCGATCATTGCCGTCAGCAGTACCAGCGCGATGGTGGGCAAAGCACCTATCCACCCGCCCACACTGATAAGGACCCACATTTCGAGGATCGGCATGACGATAAAAAGTAGCAATAGAGGGCGCATAGGGGCGACTCCTGTGGCCCAGAAAGTTCCGGGCATGAAACAAGATCAGCGGGCCCGACAACGCGCCCTGTTGGCCGGTTTTCAGACAACAGTCGTCATTGTCCGGCAGGCTTACATGCGGGCGCCACCGTCGATTTCCAGTACCCGCCCGGTGAGATAGTCGTTTTCAATGATAAAGGAGACCGTACTGGCAATTTCGTCCGGTTCGCCGATCCGGCGCAGTGGAACCTGCTTCACCAAACCTTCAAGAATCTCTGGTCGCATCTGCGCCACCATCTCGGTACCGATAAATCCTGGTGCGATAGCGGCAACACGCACGCCGTAACGTGCCAGTTCACGCGCCCAGGTGACGGTCATGGTGGCCACACCGGCTTTTGAGGCGGAGTAGTTGGTCTGCCCCATGTTTCCAGCGCGAGATACGCTGGAGATATTGACGATCACGCCACCTTCTCCGCGTTCCGCCATGATTCCCGCCGCCGCACGGGTACACAGAAATACACCGGTCAGGTTGACGTCGATGACGGACTGCCACTGAGCCAGGGACATACGCTCTGCCACTTTGCCGTCTTTGACCTTCAACAGCATGCCATCGCGCATGATACCCGCGTTGTTCACCAGTACATCCAGGCCACCAAAATCCTTGGCGATCTCGGCAAATCCCTGATCTACCGCATCTTCGGTGGCGACGTCGATTACATAGCTACGCGCCTCAGCGCCTTGTGCACTGCACGCTGCAACGCTCTCGTCGAGCCGCTCCTGATTGACATCGATCAGTGCCAGACGTGCGCCGCGCCCGGCGAGATACTCGGCCATCGCGCGACCCAGCCCCTGGCCGGCGCCGGTAATGGCAATAATGCTGTTAGTAACCTGCATGGGAACCTCAAACTATTTATTCTACGAATGTCTTCGATCGACGCTTTCCCTCACCAGGAATAGCCTACGCCGACGGTCATTTTGGTATCTTCTTTCTCGCTATCCAGAGACGGCGTATTGTCGTACTGCCAGGCATATTTCACTTCCATCAGGATGCCTTTTACCAAGGGCGTACGCACACCGATTTCTGCGTTGCTCTGGTAATCCTCGCTGCGGTCCAGAGACTGCAGTAATTCCTGGTTGTAATACACTTCCGGGCCCATATCGAACTTGTAACGGAAGTCCCATGCAGCTCGTCCCGCTCCATAGCGCTTGCTGGGATCCGGGTTCAGGCTGGGATCGATATATTCTTCTTTCAGGCTACTCACACCGCCCTGGATCGACAGTGCGGATTTGTCCGTGTCAAAAAACAGATAACCGAGACCGAGACCGACCGTGGTGCTCAGGTCCAGGTTACGCGCCTCTTCATGCAGAAACGCACTGTTGCCCGCGGCGAACCACTTTTCGGCAAAGATCCAGCGGAGGTCGTAATTGAATCGATACTTTTCCAGATCGTCGACTTCTGTACTGTTCTGGTTCTGATACTGGGTGCCGACCAGATGGTGAAAGTCGCCGTTGCGGATATCAAAGTTAGCGTTGATATCCCAGTCTTCACGCTGACGGTTGCCCTCTTCGAATACACCGGAAGCTGCCACGTTTCCGCGGAAGATAATCGGGTTACCGACAAAGTTGATGTACGGCTCGGCGCGATCAATCGCCGGGAAGTCCATTACCCAGCCAGAGCCCTCATCACAGTAAAGCTCCCACTGTTCACGGCGGTGCCCTGCGAGCACACAAGGCTCGTCGCGACCGGCAATCTTCAGGTCTTTATCGGTCTCCAGAGAAAGGATTTTCTCCTTGGCTACGGTAATATCACCGAAGGTTTCAGACTTCCAAACCACATGGTCGCGCTCCACAACCACCAGTTCGCCGTAGATGCGATCGCCATTGGCGAGGCTGAGCACACCGGCACTGGCGTGAGATGCAAACCCCACGAGCGCCGCCGAAACCAGGCCGGAGAGCAGCCTGGGCAGAGCGCTTAAACGGGGTAGAATCTGGAAAGAAGTTCTGGGTACAGCAGAAAGCACGAAACAACCTTTTCGATAGCTTGGAGTTATGACTGAGAATTGACTAAGAAATCAATCAACACGATTAGTTCCGATCCAGGATCGAACAAATCAGGTAATAAAGATATAGGAAGTCATGATGCCACAAGTCGGATCTGCCTTGTACTCGCACAGGTGCCTTCAGGACGGGTAGTCACCTACGGCACCCTGGCGGAACTGGCCGGGTTTCCGCGCGCGGCGCGACTGGTGGGACAAACTCTGCGCAAGCTGCCGAGGGATACGCAGCTTCCCTGGCACCGGGTGATCAATGCGCAGGGGCGGATCTCCCTGCCCGGCCCCTCGGCACAGCGTCAGCTGGAGCGGTTACGCAATGAGGGAATTACGCCGGTAAAAGGGAAGATTGACCTCAAGCACTACGCCTGGCCAAAACCAGGCGAGCTATAGCCAACTGCGGAATCCGATTAAGAGAGCCGACGAGGAAAGGCGCGACATTCCCCAATCTGCCAACTCAAGTAACTGCCCCGGTCACCCGGGCGCAGCCTCCTTGGTCTCCGCGGCCTCCTGGTCCCGATTCCGGTACCAGATATAGATGGCCAGCAATACCGCCGGGATGCCGAGAATCGCCACCAGGATAAAGAAGGATTCATAGCCTTCCGCATCCACCACAATACCGGAAAACCCGCTGATGAATTTCCCCGGCAGGGTCATCAGGGAGCTAAACAATGCGTACTGGGTGGCGGTGTAGGATTGATTCACCAGACTGGAAAGAAAAGCGATAAACACCGAGTTGGATATTCCGGCGCTGATATTGTCCGCGCTGATAACAATCGCCAGCCAGGTTTTGTCCGGTCCCAGGGTTGCCAGGTGGGCGAACAGCAGGTTAGTCGCCGCGACCATTACCGCACCCAGTATCAATGGGCGCAGAATACCAAAACGCACCACCATTGCCCCGCCGAGGAAAGCCCCAATCATGGTACACACGAACCCGAACAGCTTGCCGATCTGCGCGATATCATCCTTACTGAACCCGAGATCCAGATAGAACGGATTCGCCATGACGCCCATGGCGATATCACTGACCCGGTAAATACCGATAAACAACAGCAGTACCAGGGCAAACTTGCCATTCCGCTCAAAGAAATCGATAAATGGACAGGCGACCGCGCGCACAAACCACTCGCTAATTTTGCCGTGCTTGCCGCTGCCGAGAACCCGATCGACCCACGCGTGCTGGAATTCCTCCCCCTGCGCCCGTACCTTTTGATGGTCGGGCTCTGACACCATGAGCGTGGTGAGAATACCCACCCCCATCAACGCCGCCATGGAAATATAAGCAATACTCCAACTGGCATATTCAGCGATAAACAGGGCGCCGGCACCCGCAATGAGCAATGCTACCCGGTATCCGAATACATACATCGCCGCCATCGCGCCCTGGTATTCCTTGTCCACGGCTTCAATCCGATAAGCGTCGATAACCACGTCCTGAGATGCAGAACAGAAAGCCACCAGTATGCCAAAGCCAAATACCGCGGGCAGCGCCAGCTGGGGATTGATCTGGCTCATGGAGAACAGGCCGAACGCGACGCCAATCTGCGACACAAGGATCCAGCTACGCCTTTTCCCCATCAGGTTGGTCAGGACGGGGATACGCAGGGAGTCGATAATCGGCGCCCAGATAAACTTGATGGAAAACGTGATACCAATCCAGGCGGTAAACCCGATAGTAGTGCGACTGATACCGTAATCCCGCAGCCAGGCGGTCAGGGTGGAGAAGACCAGCAGCAGCGGTAGCCCCGCAGATATCCCAAAGAAAAACATCGCAACCACTTTGGGCCGCGAGTAAACCTTGAGCGCTTCTCCCCAAGTCATTTTTTGCTTTTGCATGGGCAGGCTGTGCTTCCTTATTTTGCTTGCCTTAACGCCGCTCCCTGATGCACCAGGCGTCAGCGGCCAAATTTCACTTCCAGCTGGGCTTCCGCCAGCTTGTTGGCGTTAATGTGATAGGCCACCATCGCTGCCGGTGCATCCGAATCAAGCGGCAGCTGATCCACTTTGAGGGCGTACAGGCGGAACTGGTATCTATGGTCGCCATGCCCCTCCGGCGGGCAGGCACCACCATAACCTGGACTGCCAAAATCGGTGCGACTTTGTATCGCTTCGGGTATCAAGCCTGCCTTGGGATCACCGGCACCTTCCGGTATTGCATGCACGGATGCAGGGATATTGAAAACCACCCAGTGCCACCAGCCGCTGCCGGTCGGTGCGTCCGGATCGTACATGACCAGAGCATAACTGCGGGTACCCTCTGGAGCCCCCTGCCAGTGCAATTCCGGGGAAATATTCTCGCCACTGCAGCCAAAATCGTAGTACAACTGTGCTGGCGGCATGCGCTCTCCATCAGCGAGTGTGGAGGACGCCAGCTGCAGGGAATCCGCGCGCGCCACCTGGCCAGTGGACAGAGCAAGCGCCGCGACACACAGACGGATCAAAAGCGGTACGGAAATCCCCGTCACCCGAGTTGCCAACAGTGTAGCAGTCCGTTCCAGCCCGCCGCTGACCCGGGCCAACAGCGCTTCTCTACGAGCGTTGATCCACTCCATCCTCAATCCTCCTGTATTCCTCCCCGCGGGCACCGAATTCCACCGGCACCCCTCCTCCGGGTCCGGATTATTGACCGCTATCCGCGATCATTCCGGCCACCACAGAGATATCCATATTGCCGCCGGTGAGCACGATCACCGCCCGCTTGTTGCGAAAACGTGCCCGGTGTTCCAGAACTGTGGCCAGCCCCACCGCCGCCGAGGGTTCTACAAATTGTTTGGTGCGGTTCCACAGCAGGCCAAGCGCCTCGCGAATCGCCGGCTCGGATGCAGTAGCCACATCATTTACGTGGCGGCGAATCAGCGCAAAATTGCGCAAACCCAAAGTGGTGCGCAGGCCGTCCGCTATGGTGTCGGGCACCTGTTCAGTCACCCGCACGCCGCTGCGGAAAGAGCGCTGTGCATCATCCGCACCGCAGGGCTCCGCTCCCAATACCTTGATCTCGGGGGCTAGTGCCGATGCCGCAAGGCCAGTGCCTGCGAGCAAGCCGCCACCGCCCACCGGAGCAACGATCATGTCCGGGGTAAAGCCTTGTTCGCGGCACTGCCCAACGATTTCCTGTGCGACGGTCCCCTGCCCGGCAATAATCCGCGCGTCGTCAAATGGCGGAACCACATGCGCCCCGGTCTGCTCTACCAGCGCAGCGAGCGTAGATTCCCGCGCCGCCAGGGTCGCCTCACACAGAACGATCTCTGCACCATAGGCGGCAACCGCCGCTTTTTTTGCTTCGGGAGCATTTTCTGGCATGACTACCCGACAGGCGATTCCGCGCAATGCGGCCGCCCAAGCCAGCGCCGCACCATGATTGCCGGATGAATGGGTTGCCACCATCGCGGTATCCACAGGCAGTTGCAGTACGGCATTCGCCGCACCGCGCGCCTTGAAGGCGCCGACTTTCTGCAGGTGTTCGCACTTGAAAAACAACTCGGTACCGAGCAGCGCGTTGAGCCCGGACGAGCTCAACAGCGGTGTTCGATGGATGTGGCCCGCAATGCGTTCGGCCGCGGTGAATACATCAGCTGCGCTAGGCAGATCGATATTGTCTGGGATGACGTCTGACACGCACTCTCTCGCGCAAGTATTTGATTCGAAAGGATCAGTAGAAAGCTTAGTTGCTGAACAATCCGTACAGCGCCATCAATGTGATCCACATCAGCAGGGCTCGCGACAGCAGGGCCTGCATGCCCTCTATCTCCGCACCGCACAGGCGCTGCCCTTCGCTCACGGCCACACCGGCACTGCATTCACTGCTGTCGATGCCGCCGAGAGCGCCCTCAAGGTAGTACTCGAGCACATCCTCGGTGGCAGTCTGTTTACAGGTCAGGTGATCGCGCCATGCGCGGTAACAGCCGGCAAAGTTCCCCACGATCGCAAGCGTAAAGCCCATCGCCCGAACCGGCAGCCACTCGATCAGCCACAGCCAGCGCGCAGCGAGAAACCGATCTGCATCGGCCGCGGCGGTAAGTGATTCCTCTTGCGCCAGACCGTGCCTGGCCAGCCTCTCGCGCGCCAAATGACTGAGCCGGTACAGCATCGCTCCCGGAATCCCCAGCAGCAGGAACCAGAACAGCACGGCAAACAGTCGCTCAAAAGCGCGATAGGCTGCGGCCCTGAACACCAGCTGGTGGAGTTCCTGCGCATCGGACACCTGTTGCGCACGCTCCATGTCCGCCACATCCAGCAGCGGCTCTGCCGCCGCCCTGGCCGCCTCGAGGTCACCCTGGTACCAGGCACGCAGATACGCCGACAGCGCCTCGTTAAAATTTCCGCGGCCAAAGCTGTACAGAAGTACCGGCACACTGACCAGCAATACTCCCAGCCAGCCAAAGATCGATTCCGCCAGCGCCAGAAGCACAGCAGCACCCAGTACCGGAATCAACACCACCAGCCCGAAGCCGATGCCCTGCCTTTCCCGCACCAGACCACTGCGATAAACAAAATCCTGCCACCGGTAAAACCAACCATCACGGTGCAGCGGTCCACCCGAGCCCCATACCTGCACCAGGCCCAATGCCAAAAGCACAACCAAAAGCGCCATAGCGCCCCCACATGTTCAATTAGTTATGTAATGGCATTGTCGCATAGCGCGCCGAACAACGCCTTGGTAACCGGACTCAAGCTTCGCGGGTACGACCGCCCTGCTGGTCCAGCTTGTCAAAATACCGCTGCCAGTCGAACCCGGGCCCCGGATCCAGCTTCCTGCCCGGAGCAATATCCGAGTGCCCGGTTATCCGCGACTTATCAATCGCGGGATACGCTTCCATGATTGCCGCGGATACCTCTGCCAGGGATTCATACTGCGCAGCGGTGTAGGTATCGGTATCGAGCCCTTCAAGTTCGATACCGATAGAGAAATCGTTACAGTTGTCGCGCCCGCAAAATTCGGACTGCCCCGCGTGCCAGGCCCGCTCGTTGAGTGGTACATACTGGGTAACGCGACCATTGCGGTCGATCAAAAAATGAGCAGAAACCTGCAGGGTGGCGATTTCGGAAAAGTAGGGATGGGCATCCATGTCCAGATGCCCGAGGAAGAACTCATCGATGTAGGCACCGCCGTACTCGCCTGGCGGCAGGCTGATGCTGTGAATAACCAGAAGATCCACTTCCGCATTGTCGGGACGACTGTTGCAATGCGGACTGGGTACCCGGCGCACACCGGACAGCCACCCTGACTGGACCTGATATTTCACAAACAAGACTCCGCTGTAATTGAGCAGAGGGTTATTTTATGGAAGCAACGAAGTAACTGCCAATAGATGTGGCCAATTCTGAGGATTCAGGCGCTAATACGGCAAAGCGTGCAATATATATGCAAAAACCCGGGACAATCCCGGGTTTTTCACTCCAGTTTCCACAACCGCGCCAGCTGCCGGTTAGTAACATCAAACGCTGATGGCGATTTTGCTCTCTCCGCAGTGACCAACCACATACTGCAGAGCCCGCTCGAACAACGGTCCCTGTTCCAGCGGCAGCAATTCTTCGTTGCGCAGTGCATGGGCCAGCTCCAGGCGTGAGTAAACACCCACCTTGGTGCCGCGACGGTTCACGAACATAAACTGGTCCAGATCACTGATGATGGCCGCCAGGCGACAGCGCACCGGAAGCTTGTTCGTATCCCGCAGCAAGAACCAGCTGTCTTTCAGATGGTAAGTCTGTTGCCAGTGGTCGTCGTCCTGGGCGATGGGCTGCAACGGAACCGGCTTCGCGACGCTCGCCCGGGTAACCACCTGCTGGATTTCCTCCACTTGCGGAAGTGCCGGCTGGGTGGGCGGGAGATCGCGAGTTTCGTCGACGAAAGGCTCGGCAGCGGCATCGCTGACATCATCCGTTTGCGCCGCAGCCACCGCTTCGGTCTCCGGGATGGACAGCACACTGTCGGCCTCGCGCCGCAATTCCTGTACCAGACGCTCGCGGGTACGGCGTTCGCGCTCGGACTCAACCCTTTCACCGAGTTTTTGACGCTCGCTGTACAGCACATCCAGACCGCCAATAAGCCGCTGGCGATCACCGGCGCTCAGGGAAAGGGACTGAGCCCCTTCTTCCAGGCGCTTTTTGAGGTCCGGTAACAAGCGGCGCATTTTGACGCTGCTTTCCGGCATTGGGGCGACAACACTCCAGATGAGGTCCCGCGCAGTGAGCACATGCTGGCGCCACAAACCACTGTCTGTGCCGTCCTTGAGGCAGGTACGGAACAGCACGCTACTCCAGACCCGGTTCAACCACTGATATACGATCTTGGGCAGATTGCGCTCCGCAGTCAGCGTATCAAACACCGCGGCAACCCGCGCCTTGGCTGCTTCCACACGCGCGGCGCCCTGGGCCTCGTCGATGGTGCGACGCTCCATCACCGCAGCGCGTTTGCGCTCCCGTGCAGAGTATTCCCTGAATGACTCCAGCAGACGCAAAAAGACCTGTTCATCCCGGTCGTACTCCGCCAACACATCCTCAACAATAGAGGAGACCTCACGGTACAGCGGGTCTTCTTCGTAGTGCTCCGGGGGTTGCCAGCCAATTGCCGCATCTGCCATTTCATTCAACAGACGTCTTGCAGGATGGCCGCCCTTGCTGAAGAAAGCCTTGTCGGCGACGGCGAGCTTGAGCATCGGCAGCTGCAGACGAATCAGCAGAGCTTTGATGGGCTCCGCCAGATTGCGGTCCTCCAGCATGAAGGAAAACAGCATATCCACCAGACGGATAACTTCGCTATCCAGTTCATGCAGGGAGGCGCTCTGCTTGGCAGCCACCAATTGCTGCTCGAGCAATTGCGTCACATTGATCAGCTGTCCAGGACCAGCCGAGTACTCTGGCAGCGCCATCTGGAACTGCCCGAGATGCTGCAACAGCGTAGGGGTCGCCATTGGCGCAGCACCGGAACCCACGGGCGCGAGCCCTGGGCCGGTGATGCCAGCGCCACCACTGCCCCACTCACCGCCAGCCCACTGGCCGCCGCTGGGCGGCGCAACCTGGCCAAATCCGGCAGCAGAGGAAGCCCCGGGCACGCCACCGCCGGCAAACTGCATACTGCCCGCCTGTCCCGCAGGCGCAGCCGGAATACCGGCAGCGGAGTGAGGATCCTGCGTCGGCGCAGCACCTTGGGAGGCGGGACCGGAGGCAGGAGAAGGGACTGGAGCCTGGGCTCCCGCACGGTTCTGCTGACGGCGCAGCGGATCCTCGATTGTGGGAAGTACCCCCTGCTCGATCAACAGGCGATTACAGGCGTCGTACAGCTCGCCCAGGTGATTAACCAGGTTCAGCTCAAACTTTTTGAGCACGGTCATGCGTGCACGCAGGCACAGCTCAACATCATCAAGCGCATCGGCAAAGGCGACACACACTGCCGAGGGCCCAAGCGGGAGGCTCTCGTCGTAAACTTTTCCGGGAAGCAGGGTATCCATACGCAGAGACAAGGCCGCGATGGATTCGGCGTGGTCGCGTTTGACGTTGGAAACCATACTGCGGATGGCGACCTGCTTTTCAAGCTCGTCGTCATTGACCAATGAGAGATTTTTCAGGGAGGCGCCAGAATCCAGCCCGACCTCATCTTCCAGACGATCATTACACGGGGAGTGAAACCGCTCTTCAATGCCGTCACAGAAGCCGTCGATCAGGTCGCCGAGCCCTACCCGCAGATTGCGAATCGCCTGGAACAGTTTGTCCTGCTCGTCCTGCAGATGGGCCTTTTCCGCCATGGCAAACAGGGAGTCGTCGACCTGGGCGAACACATCGTCAGATTTCGCCTGTAGCCACTGAATGGCCTTTTGCTTTAAGGAAGTCACTGTTTTCGAGAGTTTCTCTCGGGAGCCCGCGCGCGCACTGCCACGCGGCTTGCTCACGCGCTGGCCGTTACCCTGGGCACCGCCGGTTATGACAAACAATTCGTTATTATTTCGATCCATATCGTCCATGCTCACCTCTGTTGCCCTCCTGGCATCGGCTCAGAGAATAGAGATTGCGAAGGTCACTCCATACATCGCGCGAACCCTGTAACGAATCACTTCGGGGAATACGCGGCACATGTGAAGCCGGCATTCCCGAACGCAATACAGTTTACGGTTACATCAGTCAGAATGAGGGGCGCGCGACAGTAACTCGGGCACCGCCCGGATAGACCGCTCAGAAAAAGTGGAACTAGTACTCAATATCCCGCAAAGAGAAGTGACACGCAAGTGCCCAAAAGGACCAATTTTCGCGATTTTCTTTATATAAAGAAGGAATTTAATGGTAAGTCAGGAGAGCATCAGGGAGGGATTAGAAGCGGAGAAACAACAGGCAGGCTTTGCCGCCAATCGCCTCTCCGAAAGGCAACGATATTACATTGTCATTACATGATTCTGGCGACTTGCGCGATCGGAGACGCGCTCACCCACTACCGAGTAAATGGGACCTGCGCTTCTTAGCTCATTTCTCCACGCGACTTACGCACGGTACCGATTACCGACTGCAGGGCGCGCTCAAACAGCATGCCGTCATCCAGCGGCATCAGTTGCGCATTGCGCAAGGCGTGCGCCAATTCGATACGGGTAAACTCGGCGACTTTGGCACCGTTGCGATTGACGAAAATAAACTGGTCGATGTCTTTAATCACCGCGGCAAGACGGCAGCGGAACTGCTCCTCACCCTCTCGTTTCAGCTCAAACCAGCTCCCTTGCGCCAGTCGGAACGTCTGTTGCCAGTGAGAGTCGTTCTCTGGCAGGGCGTCCACATCGCCTCTCGGCTCGGATACAAGCTCTGCTTCCGCCACTGCCTGTTCCAGCTCTTCCATTTGTGGCAACTCAGCAACCGTCGCTTCCTGCTCATTGATGGACGGAGTACCCATCTCCTCTTCAGAGCTAGTAGCCTCTACCGTGGCAGAGGTCGCTTCAACCTCTTGCGTACGGCGAGCCTCTTCCAGCACCTCATCGCGCGCTATACGGCTGCGCTCTTCAGCAATGGACTGGGCCAGCGCAAAACGCTCCCGGTACACCTGCTTGAGGTCGGTAAACATGCGTCGCGCGTCAAACGAGTTGAGGGATACCGCTTCGACACCCGCCTTCAATCGCTCCTGCAGAGCGGGCAATAGACCCAGCAACTGCTTGCGGCTATCGGGCATGGGCGCATGCACGCTCCAAACCAGATCCCTCGCGGTGCGCACATCGCGACTCCAGCTTTCGCTGTCAGTGCCCTCTTTGATACAGGTGAGGAACAGCATGTTGGACCAGACCTTTTCCAGCCATTCCACCACCACCGGCGGCAGATCGCGCTCGGCCATCAATGCGTCCATGACCGCAGCCACGCGTGCCCTGGCCGCCTGGGATTTCGCCTTGCCATCGGCCTCGTCGACGATTCGCCGCTCCAGCTTCTCGGCCCGCTTGCGCTCGCGCAGGATGAACTGCTGGAAGGAGTCCAACAGCTCGGAAAATATATTGATGTCCTGGTCAAACTCAGCGAGGACACGCGCCACCACTTCGCCAACCTTCTTGAACAGCGGATCGGATTCGTAGTTATCCTTCGCCTGCCACCCGGTTGTGGCGTCAGCGAGTTCGTTCAGCAGTTTGCGCGCGGGGTGCCCGCCTTTGCTGAAGAAGGACCTGTCTGCGATGGCCACTTTCAGCAACGGCAATTGCAGGCGCCCAAGCTGGGTCTTGATTGGTTCCGCGAGGTTGCGATCCTCGATAATAAAAGAGAACAGCATTTCAACCAGCTTGATGATGTCGCTGTCCATCTTCGCCAGCGACGCAGACTGACGTGCATCCACGAGACGCTGCTGCAAGAGGTTGTTGACGTTAAGCAGCTGAATACCGCTCTCGTCGTAGCTTTCTGGCAGGTGGCCCTGCAAGGCACCCAGGTGCGAAAGCAGGTCCTGAGCCCCCATCGGGGCAACGCCGGAGTTTAGCGGCAGCAATCCGTGGCTGCCTGCGGAAGCAGCCGATGGCGAATAGCTGCCCGCATCGGCGTAGCCGGTATCTCGCGCAGCAGTTTGTCCCGCTGCTGGTCGCGTGCCCGGCTGGCGCTGAGCCGCGCGCTGCTGACGCGCAGCACGCCGCTGCTGTTTCAGTGAGGGCAATACACCGTGTTCGACAAATACGTCATTGCACTGCTCGTACAGCTGTCCGAGCTGCTCCATTACCAGCTGTTCGAACTTTTTCAGCAGCGTCAGGCGCGCCCGAACATGCAGTTCCAGCGGACGGCAGGCCTCGACAAAGGCATCACAGATTGCATCGGGACCAATCGGATTATTTTTATCGTAGACCTTCACGGACAGAAGGGTATTCAGGCGCAGGGAAATTTCGGTCAGCGGCTCGGCAAAATCCCGCTTGGCACTGGCAACCATGGTGTCCACTGCCACCAGTTGCTCCAGGTCATCGTTGTGTACCAGTGACAGGTTATCTGCAGAATAGGGGTCGTCCGAATCGTCTGCAGATACTTCGCGAACCTGGAATGACTCCGCTATATTTTCGACAAAGCGCTCCACCACCCTGCGGCGTTCGACCCGCAACAAGCGCAGAGCCTGAAACAACCCATCCTGCTCGTCCTGCCCGTGGGCTTTCTCAGCCATGGCAAACAGGGAATCGTCCACCTTGGCAAATACGCGCTTGGACTGTTCTGTGAGCAGCGCCTGGGCTTTTTCCTTCACTGCGGTCACCGGTGCCGGTAGCTTGGGAGTACGCTTCATTCCCCGCTCCCGATAAACACCCTGCATGGATACCACATTGTTGGAGTCTTTCATTGCCATATAGCCTCGGCCGGCGGACCTCGATCACAGGACTGCCGGGTGATGCAACCACAGGGAGCTCTGGGAAGCGCCCTGCGAACCTGGTTTATTCGTGTTACTGCGCTCCCGCTAAACGGGCGTCCCTTCTGTCGCGGGACAGTGGATACGCAGTGACCTATTCTGGTCGACAGTAGATTCTACGGACACGCAAACCAATAGCACAACCGTATCGTGATTGGCGCAGATCGTTTTGCGACGATCATCACAGCGCCACATCCAATCACCGCCAACCAGACAACTCGGTACCGGCTCCACACCTCCTCAGGCCGATCCTGCGCCAGGTACACTCGCACCCTGATACAGGTTACCGACTGGGGATTGCCACATCCTTACTGACAGCAAGCTACATTTTGCTAGTATTCGCAACCCAGCAATACCGCTCCAATTCCGGATGTCATCCCACCACCGAGGTTCCATCATGACACCAGCGACTGTCGCCATCCCCAACCTGCAGCAGGATATCGAGCGCTCCGTCCGCGACGCGCTGGCGGAGGACATTGGCGATGGTGATATCACCGCCCAGCTGATACCGGCGGAACGCCAGGCCAGGGCCCGCGTGATCACCCGTGAGGACTGCGTGTTCTGCGGGAAAGCCTGGGTGGATGAGGTATTTCGCCAGCTTGACCCGGCGCTTCGGGTGACATGGCACGTGCAGGATGGTGATCGGGTTACCGCCGACAGCACACTGTTTGAGCTGGATGGCAACGCGCGCACCATTCTTACCGGTGAACGCTGTGCGCTCAATTTCGTGCAGACCCTGTCCGGTACCGCAACGACCGCAGCCGCCTATGCGGCCCTGGCGGAAGGTTCCGACATCAAAGTTCTCGATACCCGCAAAACCATTCCCGGCCTGCGCAGCGCGCAGAAATATGCGGTACTCTGCGGCGGCTGTGAAAATCACCGTATCGGCCTCTACGATGCTTTCCTGATCAAGGAAAACCATATTGCGGCGGCCGGCGGCATCGCCAGCGCGGTGACCCAGGCGCACCAGATCAAGCCCGGCGCGCTGGTGGAAATCGAAGTGGAAAGTATCGATGAGCTTAAACAGGCCCTGGATGCCGGCGCTGACGTGATTATGCTGGACGAATTTACCGATGCGATGACGGCAGAAGCGCTGAACCTGGCCCAGGGGCGCGCCAAGATCGAAATTTCCGGCAGCGTCAATGAGGAGCGCCTCAAGCAACTCTCCGGACTGGCGGTGGATTATATTTCCAGCGGCAGCCTGACCAAGCACCTGCGCGCTGTGGACCTGTCATTGCGCCTGCTTTCAGAGTAGAACTGCCGAGTGATCAGTCCTCGGGTCGCTCACTCACTGCCGACCTGTTTGCGCACTGCTCCTGTTCCACATGCTGCGCTGCCACACTGGCAGCGCGCTCCGCATACACGACCCGCCCCACATCTGCTTGCGGCAAAACGCTCTCGCGCCCAACCACTTCGCGCAGGTGGAATCGGGGTCGGCGCTTGACCTCCTCGTAAATTTTGCCGAGATACTCGCCAATTACCCCGAGGCACAGTAACTGGACACTGCCGATAAACAGTACTGGCACCATGATCGACGCCCAGCCCGGCACCACACTGTTCGACACCAGCTTCACGATCAGTACCCACACAATCAGGCCCAGGGCAATACCGCCGGAAATCAGCCCCAGCAGGGTAATCGCCCGCAGCGGGGCAATAGAAAAGGCGGTGACGCCCTTCCAGGCCAGGGACAGCATCCGGCGCAGTGGGTATTTGCTTTCCCCGGCGAGGCGCGGGCGGCGCGCGTAGGAAATCGTGGAGGAACGGAATCCCAGTTCACGCACCATACCGCGCAGGAACAGATTGGTTTCCGGATACTGCAACAGAGTGTCCACAGCCCGCCGCGACATCAGCCGGAAGTCCGCATGATTGAATACCAGATCCACCCCCAGGCCCTGCATCAACCGGTAATAGCCTTCCGCGGTCATCCGTTTGAACCAGGTATCCGATGCGCGCTCCTTGCGAACACCGAACACCACTTCGCTGCCCTCCAGGAA
Organism: Microbulbifer mangrovi; assembly: GCF_002009015.1. Lineage (GTDB taxonomy): Bacteria > Pseudomonadota > Gammaproteobacteria > Pseudomonadales > Cellvibrionaceae > Microbulbifer > Microbulbifer mangrovi. The sequence continues at coordinate 19,025 of NZ_LZDE01000334.1, forward strand.
AGCATCGATCATGGACGCAATGTGTTCCGGGCCATCCTGCAGGTCCGCATCGATACTGACAACCATGTCTTCACTGGTCTGCGAGAGCCCCGCATACAGCGCATTCTGGTGACCGCGATTGCGCGACAGCGCCACTGCCACAATGCGCGCGTCTTCGCCGGCCAGCGTTTGCAGGATTGGCCAGGTGCCATCGCAACTGCCGTCATCCACATAGTAGATCTTCGAACCGGCAGCGATGCGGCCGCTACTTTCGAGTTCCGCAAGCGTAGCCAGCAGCTCGACCGTGGTATCCGAAAGCACCTCTTCTTCGTTATAGCAGGGGACAACGATCGCCAGTGTCGGCGCAGGCTGTTCGGTCATAGATTCCATTCGGGCTCCCGGTATATCCAAAAATGATGCAGGAGAAAGTTAACCACCAACGTGACCAGGGTGGCGACAACCTGGGCCAACAAGTAAGGGGCCACAGCCAGTACCAGGGAAAAACACAGGGTATTGATGACAAGCCCGAGCGCCGCCACCAGTGCAAACCTCGGCAAGGCGCGGCGATGTCGCACTCCTCCCTGAAACGTCAGATAGTAATTGAGCAGGTAATTGGCAAGCGCAGAACAGCAAAATGACAGTGCGGAGGCCAGCACCGCAAACATGCCCAGCACTTCAATCATGGCCACCAGCAGGCCGTACTGGAAAGCAGTGGCAATCCCCCCCACCAGTGCAAAGCGTCCCGCGCGTGAAATCAGCTTGGCAGCAGCGAGCGACCAGCCTGGCTTCTCCCTGTCGGACGACGATTGATCCCGTGATTGCTCATGCGGGCGCATCATCGGCTTCCCGCTGAGGCTGCTCGAGTGGCCCGCCCTCCCGTTCGGGTGACGTCGGATCCGCGTGCAGCCCAGCGGCAGTGACAACTCCCGGGCTGGCCTCTCGCTCTTCAGATATTTCTTCTGCCTCTGTACTTTTGCGGGACGTTCGTCGTCGCAGGACACCAGCTACCAGTAACGCCTGCACCAGCAACATACCCTCTGCCGGTTTGCGATAGCGTCCTTCATTGACCGCAATCGGCAACAGTCCCTGCACCACGATCCAGGTGCCCAGCAGCACCGCAAACAGTCGCGCACCGTGCAGGCGACGCCAGCACAATATGGTACCGATCAACAGCAACAGGGTCAGCGGCGCCCACAGCCAGCGGCTGTGGTGATTGATCTTCTCCAGAGTTCGCTGGCGATTGTTGTCCGGCCAGGATGAGCCGAAGAACAGGTAGATCAGGTTTTCCTTGGTCAGGGAAAGGTAGCGATCCAGTGTCACCGGATAGCGTGCCAACGCCGTCGCCCAATCGTCAGCGCCGTTTTCAATATGGATCCGTGCGTGGACCTGGCCGTCGCGGCTGGTGGTCCAGTCGCTGAGCGGAGCCAGTGGCTTTTCACCGGTAGAAGGAGAGCCGAACCAGTAATTCCACTGCGCGCCTTCGCGGCTGTAATGCACGTGGATCTCGCGTTTGCCGGAGCGCAGGTATAGCGCCACCAGCTGGCCGATACCGTGGGGGGAAATCATATGCATCGCCGCGTAGCTGCGATACGCCAGCGGTCCCATCAACAGCGCCAGTAACGCGAGACTATAGCCCGCCTTGGCCAGTTTGCGCGGCTGTAACAGCCACAACCAGGTGGTGACCACCGCCGCCAGGGGAATGGCTATGCCGCGGGTGAGCCCGGCGCAGGTCCACAGCGCCACCATCAGCAGGAAACTCCCCAGGGTTTGCTTGCGTCGACAGCGCCAGCTGGCATACAGCGATGCCCCCAGCAGTGGCAGCAGCAACGTCTCCTGCATGAAATAGCCGTAAATGGCGATCCACGAGGGCAACAGGGACAACAGCGCCCATACCGCCGTAGCCTGCAGGCGCCCGGGCATCAGCTCCCGCGCGAACCGGTACCAGATCCACGGCGTCAGGCAGGCGAGCAGTGCCGTATAGAGAGCGACAAGGAAGGGTTCACCGAGAGTCAGCTTGCCAAGGATACCCACGTAGACCTGGTACATCACCGGGTCTGTAAGCGTCATGGGATCGCTTCGCAGGGTCTGGGTGCCCTGCTCCCAATGACGCTGGGGATCACTCCAGATATGGTCCATGGGGTTATGGGTGAATACGTGCTCCACCCGCAGCCAGATACCCACCGCGATCAGCAGATAGAGTCCCGCATAGATCCACCAGCGACCATCGATACGCTTGGCTCCCACGGGAATCCGCTCTACCAGTGTTCCCCAAAAACCGCTCGGCCCGCGCAGATCAGCGAGGGGGAACTGCCACCACTGCCGCAGCTTCGTCGCCGCCAGATTCGAACTCGCCACTCCCCACCCCATCACACTACTCCTACACGTGATCTACAGATCTTCAGGCGCCGGCGGTGCCGGTCGCATTCGCTTGTGATGCCGGGATCCCGGAGACGAGCGGCTCGGCGGGCGCAGAGTCTTCACCGCGGTTAAACAGGCGGCCGTGACCGAAGCGCAGCACAGGAAACCAGCGCCCCAGGAATGCAAAGGTGCCCCGCTGCTCGATATAGCGCGCGTATGCGACGTAGGTGGGATCCCAGGACAAGTGCCGCTCTTCGGTGCGCGCACGCATGAAGTAGATAAAGTTCACCGTCAACAACAGCAGTGAGTGGCGCAAGGCTTCGGGTGCGCTGGCACTGACCATGAACGGCATGGAGATCATCCACCAGGAGATGTTCTTGCTGATATAGGCCGGGTGCTTGGTAAAGCGGTAGGGACCGTTGGTGAGAATCCCTCGGTGGGTAAGGTTGGAAAAACGGATACCGAAAGGGATGCTTGCCCACACATAAATGGCAATCAGCAACAGGATTACGCTGCCCCAGACACTGTAGGCCACCGGCGTATCCCAGAACCAGTAGCCCCAGGCGGGCGCATCGTCGTATTTCAGGTAGGTGCCGGAGAACAGGCTCCAGAACGGCTGGTAGCCGATAAGTGCCACCCCCCAACCGAGGAAACTGGGCTCGGCGGTGCGGATATGGGAGTCGAACAGACGCAGGGTACACACATACCCGACGGTAACGAACAGCAGATCGATGTAAAACAGGAAATTGAAGGTGAAATCAAACACCGCCTTGAAACTGCCAAACAAGCGTGCGAAATCAAAATTCAGCAGCGTGTTCAGGTTATTGCCCATGTAGACAAACATTAGCGGCAGGAAGAACAGCTTCACCAGCCAACCCAGGTACAGCTGGCCAACCACCTTTCCGGAAACGCCCTTGCGACGTCCCAGGACCCAGCTGCCCAACTGCCAATAACTGTCTTTGGGATCGCGCATGGCGCCGTCCAGCAGGTAAAAATAAGGCACCGCCAGCAACATCCACCAGGGCAGCACTGCACGCACCACCGAAAAATAGTTGTCGTAGAAGGACCCGTGGTATTCCGGGAACAGCCAGTACACGAACGCCACCGACCCCACCGCCAGATAAAAGCCGAGCAACTTTATCGCGGTGCGGCTCAGGCTGTGATTCTTGCGATTGAAATCGAGCCCGGCGGACGGGTTGCGATAGGGTTTGAGAAACAGCCACTCGAGCAAGATGATCGGCAACGCCAGGGCGACGGCAACCACAACCAGGGATTGGGTTTTTACTGCGAGGTGCTGGCCGTACTCCCGCAGCCAAACCACGGCTGCCAGGGAAATCGCCAGCGCACACAGGTTGATCCAGATACTGGTGGGCGCTGTCGGGCAGCTGGGCGTCTCTACAGGCGCGGCGGACGATCGCTTCACGCGGCTATCTGGGCCAGAACGGCGGCTGGCACCGGCGGATTTATTTTTTATTTTTTTCATACTGAGTCCAACTGGTACATCGCGACTTGCCGGCCGCCACTCGATCACAACCAAAGTGGTCAGACCAGAGGTCAGAATTGCGCCAGTTTACCCCTATCCTCGCGCAGCTTCCACGGGACATTGGCGCACATTACTCACCAGCGGGAGTCAGTCGTCAGTTGCGGCGCCAGTTTCCTGCCCCGTCTCGGGATGGGAGTGAACCGACTCGACATCCGAGTCAACGCCGTGCTGGTGATGGCTGTGATAGGCGCCGGCTTGCACCGCGCCGGAGTGATCTTCCTGCGCGGCGGAATCCCCTGTCTGCTCCTGTGACGGTTCATCTTCGGCATTCGGCCCCGGGTGAACCCCGTGGCGCGAGTGATCGACCCCGCTGTCACCGTGTATATGCTGGGCTTGATCTGCGGGTTGCCCAGTTTCTGAATCTCCCGCCATCTGGTGCGTGCCAGCGCCATGCGCACCGTGCGAGCTTTCAGTATCGTGAGCATTGTGCGCACTGTGCGTAGCGTGAGCCCCGTGGGCGCCGTGGGCGCCGTGTCCGCCCGCACCCCACAGGGTCCACAGACCGAACACCAGTACCAACAGCGCCATCCCCAGGCGCACGCCGGGTTTCTGCACCAATTTACGCAGGCGAGCCGCGGCGGCACCGGTCGCCAGCACCGCCGGTACCGTACCGAGACCGAAGGCCAGCATCGCCAGGGCCGCCTGTTCACCGCTGCCTTGCGCCAGGGCAAATGCCAGCGCGCTGTAGACCAGGCCGCAGGGCAACCACCCCCAGAGTGCACCCAGTGCAATTGCCTGCGGCGTGGAGTTGACCGGCAACAATCGGCGTGAAAGCGGCTGCACCGCGCGCCAAAGGACCGCCCCACCCCGTTCCAGCCATACCAGGCCACGCCACCAGTCCGCCAGATACAGCGCCATCGCGATCAACATTAGTCCAGCCACTATTCGCAGCGGCGCCAGACCGCGGGCGATGTCCGTAGCCAGATAGGCCCCCAGCACCCCCACCAGCAGCCCCATCAGGGTGTAACTGGCCACACGCCCTGTGGAGTAGCCGATCAAGCGAGGCCATGCGGGCTTTTGCCCGGGCACAGCCAGTCCCAGCGCGCCGGAAATCCCGCCGCACATACCAACGCAGTGACTACTGCCAAAAAAACCAATCGCCAGTGCCGCGGCAAGCGTACCCCAGTCCAGCATTATGGATTTCCGCCCTTGCTATTCGCACCGGCAGCTGTGTCCGCCGCGGATTCACCAGGCCTATTACTCTGGCTCTGTTGTGGGGACGGACGCGGCGCATCGTCATCAAAAAGTATGCGGCGCCCCTCTGTCTCCAGGTCGTCGTACTGCCCGCTGTTAACCGCCCAGAAGAACAGCTTCACCGCACCGGCGACGAACAAAATGACAATGGGTACCAGTAGAAAAATACTGTCCACGTGTTACCTCGGAAAAAACACTTCGGATAAATTCGGCGAACGGCGCGCCCCGATCAACAGGCGCGCCGGCTGCACTACCTAGCCGGCCGGCTGCCAGCGCGACAGACGCAGGGCGTTGACCACCACCAGTAGCGAACTCAGCGACATGCCGATGGCTGCCGCCCAGGGCGGTACCAGACCGAGAAAAGCGAGCGGCAGCGCCAGGGCATTGTAAAGAATTGCCCAGGTCAGGTTCTGGCGAATAATTGTGCGACACTTGCGCGCCAATTCAAAGGCACGGGGCAAGGCGCGCAGGTCTCCCTGCAGCAGGATTGCATCGGCACGGGACTGCGCGAGATCTGCCGCCGACATCATGGCCACAGAGACATCCGCCCCCGACAGCACGGGGACATCGTTGATACCGTCCCCTACCATCAGCAGCCGCTGCCCCTCTGACTGCAGGCTGCGCAGATGCGCCAGCTTCTGTTCCGGCGACGCGCCGCCGCGGAAATCCGCGATTCCAGTGGCTTCCGCCAGGCGCGGCACTTCTGCCGACTGGTCACCACTCAATAGTTCCGTAGCCAGGCCCTGGGCGCGCAGCGCAGTGACCGATTCAACCGCACTCGGTCGCACCGCATCCCCCAGGCACAGCCAGGCCAAGGCGCCCTCGGCATCTCCCAGCAACAACCACTGCCCGGGCTCGGCAGGCACTTGCAGCGACGGGGGGGGATCCTTCACCAGCTCGCACACGAAATCCGGTCGTCCCAGGCGGTAGGCGGTTTCTCCACAGATACCCGACACCCCGCGACCAGTGACCGACCGCAACTCCCGCACCGGGCGATTGCCAAACCAGGCCCGGAAAGCCCGCGCCAGGGGATGATTGTTGTGGCTTTCCAGTGCCGCAGCGATATCCCGGATCTCACTCTCTGCCACGCCCGCGCGCAGCGGTAGGATGGCGCGCAGTCGCGGCTCGCCTTCGGTAAGGGTTCCGGTCTTATCGAAAATCACCCGGGTCAGCCGCGGCAGGGTTTCCAGTACATGTCCCTTGGCTACCAGCAGGCCGAGTTGTTGCAAGCGCAGGGTGGCAGCGGCCAGCGCCGCGGGCGTGGCCAGGGACAGCGCGCAGGGACAGGTCACAACCAGCACCGAAAGCGCCACCCAGAAGGCGCGCTCCGGAGCCTGCTGCCACCAGAAGACAAATGCGGCCACCGCGATACACAGCACTGCGGCTATAAACCGGCCTGCAAGCCGATCCGCCAACGCTACCTGGGTGGGTTTGTCCAACTGCGCCTGCTCCACCAGCTTCTCGATGGCGGACAAGCGGGTACTGCTGCCGGCCGCGCTGACCCGCACCGTGAGCGAGGAGTCGCCATTTACACTGCCTGCAAAGACCTGACTGCCGATCTGTTTCTGCTGCAGGGCCGATTCGCCAGTAAGCACCGACTCGTCCACCCCGCTTTCGCCCTCGAGCACAACACCGTCCACCGGAATAGTGTCGCCCGGGCGCAGCAGTATCCTGTCACCGGCAGCCAGCGCGGTCACCGGCACCGATTCGGAGGTGCCGGAATCGTCCAGACGCATGGCTGCCAGCGGCAGCAATTGCGCAAGCCCGCCACTGGCCAGCCCGGCCCGATGCCGCGCGCGCATTTCCACCGAGCGCCCCAGTAGCAGGAAGAAGGTGAACATGGAAACCGATTCAAAGTAGACCTCACCGGTCTCGAACACGGTTGCATAGACACTGGCGCCATAGGCCAGGCCAATGGCGAGGGATACGGGAACATCCATGACCAGCTGACCGGTGCGCAGTGCCCGCCAGGCGGCGGCGAAGAACGGTTGCGCGGCGTAACACACCACCGGCGTAGCCACGACCAGAGAGACCCAGCGGAAAAACTGCTCGAACTGACTATCGATCCCCTTGCTGCCCCCAAAATACAGGGCGATGGCGAACATCATTACCTGCATGGTGCCGAGGCCAGCAACCCCGAGCCGACGCATTGCGGCGCGGCGCTCTTGCTGGATCAGGCGCTCGCTGTTGGCCGCCGTGGCAGGTGCCGGACGATAGCCGATGGCTGCCAGTGAGGAGAACAGCTCGCTAACGGCGATCTGCTGTGGATCGAACACCACCTGGGCACGATGGGTACTGGCGTTGACCGAGACGCGCTCAATGCCCGGCAATCGCAAAAGGTGCTTCTCGATCAGCCACACACAGGCGGCACAGGTGATCCCGCTAACAAGCAGGCTGGCTACCCGCAGGGTTTCTGGCGAAGAAGTTGAGGATTTGGCGTCGTCGAATGCGCGGACAAATTCACCCTGCACTTCCGGCAGGTCATAGGCACTCCAGCGCGCTTGTTGTGGCGCGCCTTCCGGGCGCTCACTGCTCTGTTCCCGGAAACGATAGAAATTATCGAGACCACCGGCCACGATGGCCCCCGCCACCGCCTCGCAACCGGGGCAACACATGGGCTGGCGCGCACCGTCGATCAGCACTGCATATTGGCTGCCTTCGGCAACCGGCAGGCCACAGTGGTAACAATCCAGCGGATGTTTGGGAGAATCGCAGGAAGAAGCGGTGGATGCGGGAGCGAGCGGATCGGTCATGGGCTCACGGCTCGACGGGCTTCAGGGGCACTCCATTGCCGATGTCAAAATTGATTTCGCCTTTCAGGCGCCACTGGGCATCGCGGAACTGCTCCGGGTCCAGCTCTGGCATAACCTGCAGATACCAGCGGTGTTGCAGGGGTGCATCGACCTTGCCCCGATAGCGACCGATAGATATCTGCTCGAGCACGATATGCGTATCCAGATCTGCCTCTACCGGGTGACTCAGGGTCAGTAACAGTTTTTCCGGAAAATCGACCTGGCCGCGAAGATCCAGGGCTACCGTCTTGTCTTCGGGGGAGAACAACAACATACCCGCCAGGTTCAATTCCCTGGCCCGTTGATCCTGCTCTGCGCTGAAGTGATACATGCGGCTGTCTTTGTAATAGGTATCGCTCACCACGTCATCGCCGTGGCGCACGGCGATGGACACCATGGTAAACGAGACCACCACAACCAGAATCAGTGGCGCCATCACCATCCAGAACCAGGGCTCGCGGTACCAGGGAGCCGGCGTTTGTTTATCCGCTTTGTGTGACACTAATTACTCAACCATTGATAGATAAAAGCCCGTGTAACACGGGCTACGGGCACGGGACGCCCCGATTCAAATCGGGACAAGGGTGCCGCTACTTGGGACCGATAAATACCGTTTTGTGGCGATCCTCCAGCTCCGGGGCGTCCTTCGCCCGGATCACGATCACGATATCGTGCTTGGTTTCCTCAAGCTGTGCCTTGGGCACACTCACCCGGATGGGCACGGAGTATATCTCGCCGGGCTTGATCTGCATGCCCCGCTGCATACGCAGCGAGTAATCATACCCGGGTTTACCCTCGATGCTGATCGAGAACTGGTGCGGCTTCTGGTCCATATTGTTGATCTTGACCGTATAGACATTCTGCACCATGCCTTGGGAAACCCGGTACATCCGCGCACCGCGGTCTCGCAGTACCTCGGCGGATACCGGTGAACGCGTCATCACCGCATAGGCGAATAGACCAAACATCAACAGCAAAATCAGCGCGTAACCGAACAGACGTGGCCGCGCGAACTGCGTTTTGCCGGTTTCCAGCTCGTCTTCGGAAGTGAAGCGAATCAGGCCCCGCGGATACTCCATTTTGTCCATGACGCTGTTGCAGGCATCAACACACAGACCGCAGTTGATGCACTCGTACTGCATGCCATCGCGGATATCGATATCCACCGGGCACACCTGGACACACCAGTAGCAGTCGATGCAATCGCCCATACCCTGGGCCTTGTAATCGATATTCTTCTTGCGCGGCCCACGCGCCTCGCCGCGCCGTGCATCGTAGTACACCGCGAGGGTGTCCTTGTCATACATGACCGACTGGAAACGCGCGTAGGGGCACATGTACTTGCACACCTGTTCGCGCAGAAAGCCCGCATTCATATAGGTGGCGAAAGTAAAAAATGCCACCCAGAAAGCGCCCTGGGGATGGGCCTTGAAGGTCGCGAGATCCACCACCAGGTCGCGGATCCCGTAAAAGTACCCAACAAAGGCAAGGGCCGTGGCCAGGGAAATCAGCAGCCAGATAGTGTGTGTGCCGCCTTTGCGCAGCACCTTTTCCACTCCCCAGGGAGCAGCATCCAGCTTCATGCGCTTGCTGCGGTCACCCTCGCAGACCCGCTCAGCCCAGATAAACATCAGGGTCCACACGGTTTGCGGACAGGTGAAACCGCACCACACCCGGCCGAGCCAGGTAGTCACCGCAAACAGAGCAAAGGCCGCGATGATCAGCAACCAGCCAAGCAGGAATCCGTCCTGGGGACCGAATGTCATCCAGAGAATATGGAACTGGCGCGCGGGAAGATCGAAATGAACCGCCTGGTGCCCATCGATATTGAGCCAGGGGATAAAGAAGAAGGCCAACAACAGCGGCAGGCCGGTGTACTTACGAATACGGGTATAAACGCCACGGATGTGACGGATATAAACTTTGTCGTCGGATTCGTAGAGCATGCGATAGCGGACTTCGCCATCACCTTCCTGCTCTTCGCGGGTGGGTATTCTATCGCTCACAAAACCTCTCTTCCCGAAAAAGACTGGATCGGGTCACGACTGCAATGACTTACGACATGCAATGAGGCTTGTTTTTCTTCCCTGCGTGCCCTTCCAGCGATCTGGGCGGCGGCGCGATGCCACCGCCCTTTCCTTGATTCAGCGTTTAAACGTCCGCTGATTTACTGCTGAACGTCTTCCTGGCGAGACAGACTGTAGACATAGGCTGCGACCAGACGAATCTTGTCTTCACGCAGTTTGTCTTTCTGGGCCGGCATATGATTACTGCGGCCACCGCGAATGGTGTGCTGGATCTCTTCGCGGCTACCACCGTAGAGCCAGATGTCATCGGTCAGGTTCGGTGCACCCAGCGCCATATTGCCCTTGCCATCTACGCCGTGACAGGCCATGCACACGGTACCGAATACCTGCTTGCCCTGCTCCGCCATCGCAGCGTCGTGCTCGAGACCATTCATGGCCAGCACGTATTCAGCGGCGTTTTTCACACCGTCTTCACCGATGATCGGGCCCTGGGCAGGCATCATGCCCTGACGACCGTTGTGCAGGGTCTCCAGGATTTTCTCCGGAGTACCGCCGTACAGCCAGTCGCTGTCTGTCAGGTTCGGGAAGCCGTAGTTACCGCCGCCGTCAGCGCCGTGACACACAGAGCAGTTGTTGGCGAAGATCCGCGCACCCATTTTGAGCGCTTCGCGGCTTTCGGCAATCTTCTCGATCGGCATATCCACGTACTGGCCGAAAGTTTCCTTGAATTCCGCCTGCGCCTTGGCCTGATCGGCTTTCAGCGCGCCCACGGAAGTCCAGCCACCAATTCCCTTGAAGTTGCCCATACCCGGGTAAATAACCAGATAAATGGCAGAGAACACCAGCGTGAGAACGAACAACAGGAACCACCATTTCGGCAGCGGGTTATCGTACTCTTCAATGCCATCGTAAATATGGCCCGTGGTGCGGTTTTCCGGATCGTCCTGATCGTCCACCGCCACTTTGCGGTTAGCGAAAAGAACCCAAGTTACCAATCCTAGATTGGCGAGGGTGAGCACAATTACCCAAACACTCCAAAATGTACTCATTTGTCCTGCCCCTGTTCCTGTTTCTCACCGGCATCTTCACCGGTACTGGTTTCGCTCTTGCGAGCGGCCTTGTCAGAAGTTTCTTGCTCGTCAGCAAACGGTAATTTGGCGTCTTCTTCAAAGCGCTTTTTGCGCTTCGGGGAAAAGGCCCACCAGCAAATCCCGAGAAATGCCAGCGAACCCAGTACGACGCCTATCTGCCGCAGAATATCGATATCCACCGATGACCTCGCTTAGCGCTTCTGTTGCACCAGGGTACCCAGCTGCTGCAGGTAAGCTACCAGTGCATCGATTTCGGTAACCCGACCACCAACAAACGGCTTGCTGGCATTCGCGATATCTTCATCGGTGTAAGGCACGCCCGCGACGCGCATGGCGCGCATCTTGGCTGCAGTGTGTTCACCAGTGATGACGTTGTCGAACAGCCACGGATAGGACGGCATGATCGACTCGGGCACTACATTGCGCGGATCGTACAGGTGCGCACGGTGCCATTCGTCAGAGTAACGGCCACCTACACGCGCCAGATCAGGCCCGGTGCGCTTGGAGCCCCACAGGAACGGGTGCTCGTAGACGTGTTCCTGTGCCATGGAGTAATGGCCGTAACGCTCAACCTCAGCGCGCAGCGGACGGACCATCTGGGTGTGGCAAACGTGGCAGCCTTCGCGGATATAAATATCGCGGCCTTCCAGTTCAACCGGGCCCAGTGGCTTGAGGCCGGCGATGGGTTCGTGGTTATTGGTGGTAAAGAACTGGGGAACAATTTCCACCAGGGCGCCGAAGCTGATCGCCACAACGATCAGCACCATCATCAGACCGATGTTCTTTTCTACGATGTCATGATTCTTCACGATCGATTCCCCTTAAACGTTCTTCGCAACCGGCAGGTTTTCGTCGTGACGCACTTCGCCTTCCCGCGGCGCATCGGTGATGGTGCGGAATACGTTGTAAGCCATCAGGAACATGCCTGTCAGGAAGAAGGCGCCGCCCAACCAGCGAACGATGTAGCCCGGGTGACTGGCAATCACGCTTTCCACAAAACTGTAGGTCAGGGTGCCGTCGGCGTTAAATGCGCGCCACATCAGGCCCTGGGTAATACCGTTCACCCACATGGCGGCGATGTACAGCACAGTACCTACGGTAGCCAGCCAGAAGTGTGCATTGATCAGCTTCACGCTGAACATTTCCTTGCGATTCCACAATACCGGTACCAGGTGGTACAGCGCACCGATGGAGATCATTGCCACCCAGCCGAGGGCGCCCGAGTGCACGTGTCCAACAGTCCAGTCGGTGTTGTGCGACAGCGCGTTTACGGTCTTGATGGACATCATCGGGCCTTCGAAGGTGGACATACCATAGAAGGACAGGGAGACCACCAGGAATCGCAGGGTCGGGTCGGTGCGCAGTTTGTGCCAGGCACCGGACAGGGTCATGATGCCGTTGATCATGCCGCCCCAGGAAGGCGCCAGCAGGATCACGGACATGATCATCGCCAGGCTCTGGGTCCAGTCAGGCAGTGCGGAGTAATGCAGGTGGTGACCACCGGCCCATACATAGATGGAGATCAATGCCCAGAAGTGCACGATGGACAGCTGGTAGGAATATACCGGGCGACCAGCCTGCTTGGGCACGAAGTAGTACATGATGCCGAGGAAAGCTGCCGTCAGGAAGAAGCCTACCGCGTTGTGGCCGTACCACCACTGGATCATTGCATCGGTGGTACCGGCGAACAGGGAGTATGACTTCCATGCACTGACCGGCACCTCCAGGTTGTTGACGATATGCAGCGCGGCAATGGTGATGATGTATGCACCAAAGAACCAGTTAGCTACATAGATGTGGGAGGTGCGACGCTTGACGATGGTGCCAAAGAACACAATCGCATAGGCCACCCACACCAGCGCGATCAGGATATCCAGCGGCCATTCCAGCTCTGCATATTCTTTCGCGGAGGTAAGACCCATTGGCAGGGTAATCGCGGCGCCAACAATAACGACCTGCCATCCCCAGAAAGTAAACGGGATCAACCAACCGCCCCAGAGGCGCGTCTGACAGGTGCGCTGCACGACATAGTAGGAAGTCGCAAACAGCACACTGCCTCCAAACGCGAAAATCACCGCGTTGGTGTGCAGGGGTCGCAGGCGACCGAAGTGCGTGAAGGGCTGCCAAAGGTCATTCAGCGCCGGCCATGCCAGCTGTGCGGCGATGAGAACGCCGACGCCCATACCAACGATACCCCAGACCACCGACATGATGGTGAACTGGCGCACGATGTTGTAGTCATAGTCCGGCAACTTGCCGGCCTCTGCCACCGTTGTGCTCATTGTGTAACTTCCGTTGCTTTTTAAGATTCGTTTCCGTCAAGCGCGAGGGGTCCGCCAGCAAAATAGCGGCTATACCCTTCACGGTAGACCGGGCGGGTACAGAAACGACGATTTAAACGCTTCAATCGCCGTTTCCGACTGATTTAGATCAAGTCTCGACCTTTACCCGCGGCAATTCGCAGGCGCAGGGCGTTCAGTTTGATGAAGCCTTCGGCATCTTTCTGGTCGTAGGCGCCGGCATCGTCTTCAAAGGTGGCGATGCGCTCATCAAACAGACTGTCTTCAGAGCGGCGACCAACGGCGGTCACACTGCCCTTGTACAACTTCAGGCGAACTTCTCCATTTACCACAGACTGGGACTGATCAATCGCCGCCTGCAGCATTTCGCGTTCGGGGGACCACCAGTAGCCGTTGTAAATCAGTTTCGCGTAGCGCGGCATCAGCTCATCTTTCAGGTGCGCGACTTCGCGATCCAGCGTGATGGATTCGATCGCACGGTGCGCTTTAAGCAGGATGGTGCCGCCGGGAGTTTCGTAGCAACCGCGAGACTTCATGCCCACATAGCGGTTCTCAACGATATCCAGACGGCCAATACCATTGGCGCCGCCCAGCTTGTTGAGTTTCTCCAGCAAGGTGGCGGGGCTCAAACGCTCGCCATCGATGGCAACCGGGTCGCCGTTTTCGTACTGCAGGGTGATGTAAGTAGGCTGATCCGGCGCCGCTTCCGGGCTGACGCTCCAGCGCCACATATCTTCCTCGGCCTCGGCCCAGGGCTCTTCCAGCACGCCGCCCTCGTAGGAGATGTGCAGCAGGTTGGCGTCCATGGAGTAAGGGGACTTTTTCTTCTTGTTGGAAAAGTCCACCGGGATCTTGTGCTGTTCGCAATACTCCATCAGCTTTTCACGGGAGTTCAGGTCCCACTCGCGCCAGGGGGCAATCACCTGGATACCCGGCTTCAGCGCATAGGCGCCCAGCTCAAAGCGCACCTGGTCGTTCCCTTTACCGGTAGCACCGTGGGAAATGGCATCCGCGCCAGTCTCGTTGGCGATCTCGATCAGGCGCTTGGCAATCAGCGGGCGAGCAATAGAGGTACCGAGCAGGTACTCGCCTTCGTAGATGGTGTTGGCGCGGAACATGGGGAAAACAAAATCACGCACGAATTCTTCGCGCAGATCGTCGATATAGATTTCCTTGACGCCCAGGGCTTCCGCCTTGGCGCGTGCCGGTTCCACTTCTTCACCCTGACCGATGTCGGCGGTAAAGGTAACGACCTCGCAGCCGTAGGTATCCTGGAGCCAGCGCACGATCACCGAAGTATCGAGTCCGCCGGAATACGCCAATACCACCTTATCGATCTTGCTCATTACTATCCTCTGTATAGTGGGCCCGCACACACGGGCTATACCGTCACAACAGGTACACGATTGCCACACTGGACGCCGAGCACCTGTGAAAAGTCTTGGTCTGGGGAAATTTATTGTTGGATGTGTGCCCAGGAACTGCGGATAGGCCGCTTTTTTCGGGGCGCGATTGTAGCGCCTAGAAACGTCCACGACCAGCACCAGACGGCCAGTCCGGTATTTGCCTATAAAGCAAACAGCAGCCCCTGATTACTTTATATTCAATCTGGTGATGGATGAGGCATTCACCGCAGTTTTCGCAATTTTTTGGCGCTTCGGGTAGCATCGGCGCCGCGATCAATCCGGGAGGAGATATTCGGTGGACTCCAAGCAGCAAATTACCCTGCGCGCACCTGACGACTGGCACATTCATTTACGCGACGGCGCCGCGCTCGAGCGCACGGTTGGCGACGCCGCGAAGCAGTTTCGGCGCGCCATCATCATGCCCAACCTGGTACCACCGGTAACCGACGCCGATGGCGCGCTCGCCTACCGGAAGCGTATCGAGGCAGCCATCCCCGAGGGCGGCAACTTTACCCCGCTGATGGTGATCTACCTGACGGACAACACGACTCCGGAAGTGGTGCAGCAAGCCCACGCCGCCGGCGTTGTCGCCGCCAAGCTTTATCCGGCGGGCGCCACCACCAACTCCGATTCCGGGGTTACCGATATCGCCAATATCTATCCGGCGCTGGAAGCCATGCAGTCCTGCGGTATGAAACTGCTGCTGCACGGAGAAGTGACAACTGCGGATATCGATATTTTTGACCGGGAACAGGTGTTTATCGATACCATCCTCGGCCCGGTGGTTGATGACTTCCCGAACCTCAAGATCGTGCTTGAGCACATCACAACGGCCAATGCGGCAGAATTTGTGGCCCAGGCTCGCGACGGCGTGGCAGCCACCATTACCGCGCACCATCTGCTGTACAATCGCAACCATATGCTGGTGGGAGGCATCCGCCCCCACTATTACTGCCTGCCAATTCTGAAACGCGGCTACCATCAGAATGCCCTGATCGAAGCCGCAACCAGTGGCAGCCCGAAGTTTTTCCTCGGCACCGATTCCGCACCGCACGCGCAGGGCAAGAAGGAAACCGCCTGTGGCTGCGCCGGTTGTTATACCGCGTTCAGTGCCATCGAGCTCTACGCCGAAGCCTTTGAGCAGGCGGGCAAGCTGGATCGCCTGGAAGCGTTTGCCAGCGAGTTTGGCCCGGACTTTTACGGTCTGCCGCGCAACTCGGATACCATCACCCTGGTGCGGGAACCATGGACCCTGCCTTCGGGCTTGCAGATGGGCTCTGAATCGCTGATCCCGCTGGCCGCGGGCGAGACCTTGAACTGGCGTCTCGCCTGACGGCGCCACAGAAAAGCCTCGATTACCGCTCACGAAGCAGCCACCGATACCCAATAGATACCCAGACACCAGGATTTTCAGTGACCCCAGCAGAAGCCCCCACCGGCCCCAAAAGTCCTCTGGCGCAGCGATTCCGCGGCTTTCTCCCCGTGGTCCTGGATCTCGAGACAGCGGGCTTCAACGCCCGCACGGATGCCCTTCTGGAGGTGTCGGCCGTCATCCTCAACATGGACGATGAGGGAACCCTGTTTGCCGAAGAAACCCACAGCTTCCATATCGAGCCCTTTGAGGGCGCGAATATCGAGCAATCTGCCCTGGATTTCATCGGTGTCGATCTCGAATCACCGGATCGCGATGCCTGGCCCGAAGAGATTGCTTTGCCAGAACTGTTCCGCAAGATCCGGCGCGCAATCAAGGCCCACAGCTGCACCCGCGCGATCATGGTGGCGCATAACGCCCATTTCGACCTCGGCTTTATCAATGCCGCAGTGGAACGCTGCGGACTGAAGCGCAACCCCTTCCACCCCTTCTCCTGCATGGACACCGCAACCCTGGCGGGCCTCGCCTACGGCCAGACTGTGCTGGCCAAAGCCTGCCAGACTGCCGGTGTCGAGTTCGACAACAACAGCGCGCACTCCGCAGAATACGATGCGGAAAAGACCGCAGAGCTGTTCTGCGGCATCGTTAACCGCTGGCGGGACATGGGCGGCTGGCCCCTGAGCGCCCCGACCGCCGAGGATGGCGATGTCTCTGCGGACAGTGAATCTTCCACGAGCTGAACGCTACGCCCGACAATCGCGTCGGGCCTCCCGGCAACCTCCACCGGTAAACTTTTCCCCAAACACCTCGCCACGGCTTCCTACTACCTAGGTCGCATACCCACCATATTTCCGCCCCGCTAGGCTGGGGCCAGTTCCGACAAGAATAACGGTGAGAGCGATGAACAAGATAAAACTGCGCAAACTCCTGGGCGCCAGTCTCGGGTTAGCGGGGGCTGCCTGCCTGTCTCTCGGTGCCAGCATGTCCCACGCGGGCAGCTGGCAACAAAATGTCACTATCGGCGGCTTCAACAAGGTACATATCTATACCCCGGACAGTGTCTCGCCGATTGGCGACGGCAAGTCCCTGCTGGTGGTACTGCACGGCTGTACCCAGTCCATCGATACCTATCTGACTGCCAATCTGGAAAGCGCTGCGGAAGAATACGGCATGGTCGTCGCAGTGCCCGATGCCATGAACAAGGCCGGATACGGCTGCTGGTCATACTGGGAAGGCGACAGGTCCCGCTCTGCCGGGGACTACAAAAACCTGGTTGATCTCGCAAATGCCATGAGCCGGGACAGTGAACGCAACATCGACCCGGCCCAGGTTTACATCGCCGGGCTCTCCTCCGGCGCGGTATTTGCCAATACCACGGCGTGTATCGCTCCAGACGTATTCGCCGGCATGGGGATCAGCGCCGGACCGAGTATCGGCACCAGCGCCAGCGGCGCTATCCGCAATTGTGAGGCCGCAGATGTGGTCAGCCGCTGCAACACCTATGCAGGCAGCCATTCCAGCCACTTTGAAACCCAGATCGCCTCCATTGCCCACGGTACCGACGACACCATCGTCGACGATTGCTACAACACCCAGAACGCGGAAGGTATGGCGGGCGTGTACGGTGTAGCGGAGGCGCCCGCAAGCAACACCTATTCACAAGGAGACAGCAACGCTAAGGAGATCCTCTGGCAAGGCGGAAGAGTCTCCATGCTGTGGATGAATGGTGTGGATCACTCCTGGTCCGGTGGCAACGGTGCCAGTGGTAGCTATATCAACAGCACCGGGATCAACTACGCCAAATACCTGGGCCAGTACTTCATCAAACACAACAAACGCGTCGACCGCACTGGCGGGAAGGCACTCAGCGACAGCGCCTCACGCCCTTGATAACGTCGATAACAGCTTGAATTTTCACGCTTTTTCGCGGTTTCGCTCGCTCCCCGGCAGGGCACTGTCGGGGCCATCAGGGCCACCAGCGGGTTAATGGGTGATTTTTTGCACAAATTGCGGTAATATCTACCGTTCATACATAAAAGTGGACAGAACTGTGGCTAAAAAAGCATCCAGCGCAAGCAAGCGCGGCAAGGAAACGGTTTCAACCGAGTCACGCGAAGCTATCGAATCCCAGGTTCAGGCCTTCCTCGCCAGTGGCGGCAAGATCGAACAGGTACCCAAAGGCGTCAGCGGCCAGACCAACACCTCCGGCCCCAAGCACATCACCCTGGGTAAAAAACCCCGCGCCTGAGAGTCTTCTTCGCCCGCCGAAGCACCAGCCATTCGGTAAATCTCCCGTGGCAGCACTGGCGCAACATACTTGGCGCCGCTCTCTGAATCGGCAGGCACAAAAAAGGCGGGTAGAACCCGCCTTTTTTGTGCCTGAAGAACTCTCGCCTCAGGGCATTTCGTCCAGCTCCGCACCCTCTTTCACCGGTGGCATCAGGTCTTCCTTGGTGGTGTTCATGGCCATCAGGATGTTGGCTGCCACGTACACGGAAGAGAAGGTACCAATGATCACACCCACGATCAGCGCCAGTGAGAAGTTGTGGATCAGCTCCCCGCCGAAGAACTGCAGTGCCCACAGCACCAGCAAGGTGGTGAAGGAGGTCATGAACGTCCGGCTCAGGGTCTGGCTCATGGAGATGTTGATCACCTCCGCAGGCTCGGCCTGCCGCACCTTGCGGAAATTCTC
This sequence comes from Microbulbifer mangrovi, assembly GCF_002009015.1. Lineage (GTDB taxonomy): Bacteria > Pseudomonadota > Gammaproteobacteria > Pseudomonadales > Cellvibrionaceae > Microbulbifer > Microbulbifer mangrovi. The sequence continues at coordinate 37,779 of NZ_LZDE01000334.1, forward strand.
CCGCACGCGGTCATATACCACGATGGTGTCGTTGATCGAGTAACCGATCACCGCCAGTACCGCAGCCAGAACGGTGAGGTCAAAGTCCAGGCGAAGAATCGCAAAAAAGCCGAGTACGATGATCACATCGTGAATCAGGGCCACTACCGCACCAACGGCGAATTTGTACTGGAAGCGCAACGCCACGTAAGCCATGACCACCGCAAGCGCGAACAGCATGCCGAGGCCACCATCATCACGCAGTTCTTCACCGATCTGCGGGCCGACCATTTCCACACGACGCAGTTCTATTTTGCCGTCTGTATGCTGACGCAGGGCGCCGACGACCTTGTCACCGATGGAATTGGTCGCATCTGCATCCCGCGCATTTTGCTGGGCCTGCTGCTCGGCGACTTCCGGCGGCAGCTTGATCAGCAGTTCACTATCGGAGCCGAACCGCACCACCGCGGCGCCTTCAAATCCGGCGTCGGTTAACTGGTTGCGGACATCTTCAATCTTGGGCGCATTTTCGTAACCCACCTCAATCTGGGTACCGCCAGTAAAATCCAGGCCCAGCTTCAAGCCATTGGTGGCCAGGGCCACAATGGAGGCAACCACCAGCAGCAGCGAGATCGCCGCGGCAAGTTTGCGCCAGCGCATGAAGTCGTACACGCGCTTGCCCATATATTCGGTGATCTTGCCGTTCTCTTCTTTGGTATTGCTCATCACCGTCCCCTTAAATCCACAGTTTCTGAACACGGCGGCCGCCGTAGAACAAATTGATCAACGCCCGAGTACCCATGATGGCACTGAACATGGAGGTGAGAATGCCGATAGACAGTGTCACCGCGAAGCCCTGAACCGGACCGGAGCCGATGGCATACAGGATCACAGCCACAATCAATGTGGTGATGTTGGCATCCACGATCGCGCTATACGCGTTGTCGAAACCGGCGTTGATGGCCGACTGGGGGGGTAACCCGTTGCGCAACTCCTCGCGGATACGGGAGAAGATCAACACGTTGGCATCCACCGCCATACCGATGGTCAACACCATACCGGCAATCCCCGGCAGGGTCAGCGTCGCGCCCAGAATAGACATCACCGCCACCAGCAAAACCAGGTTGGTGGCCAATGCGATGTTGGCCGCAAGGCCAAACACCCGGTAAAACAGCAGCATACAAATGACGACTGCCAGCAGGCCGATCTGTACCGAGGTCACACCGACGTCAATGTTGTCTGCACCCAGAGACGGACCAATAACCCGCTCTTCGACAAAATACATCGGCGCGGCCAGGGCACCGGAGCGCAGCAGCAGCGCTAGTTCCTGTGCTTCTGCCGGGCTGCCCAGGCCAGTGGTGCGGAACTGACGTCCCAGCGGGCTCTGTACCGTCGCCAGACTGATGATTTTCTTATCGTCCGTACGCTTCTGGACAATAACCTCATTGCCCTCTGCATCGACCTGCTTTTCTGGGGTGAAACGGCTTTCTACGAACAGGGTACCCATACGGCGGCCGACATTCTTCCAGGTCGCGCGGTGCATCATTTCACCACCGCGGGAATCCAGGGTGATGTTCACCTGCGGGAAACCGCTCTCGTCGTAACCAACGCGCGCATCGGTCACCCGCTCACCAGAGATGATGATCTTGCGCTCGAGCCAGGCACCGCCGTATGCGGCACGCTCCTGCTCATCGCGGTATTCGAAGTATTCTTTACTGGTTACCAGCGCATCGGACTTGGCTTCCATACGGTATTCGAGGTTGGCGGTCTTACCGATGATACGCTTCGCTTCCGCAGTATCCTGTACACCGGGCAGCTCCACCACGATGCGGTTGCGTCCCTGACGCTGGACAATCGGCTCGGCCACGCCCAGCTCATTCACCCGGTTTCTCAGGGTGGTGAGGTTCTGGGTTACCGCGTAGTCTTCCAGCTGCTTGATCTCCTGCTCGGAGAGCGTCGCACGGATCTCCAGATTGCTGCCGCCACCGGCTTCGGTCAGCTGCAGAGTCGGGAACTCTTTACGCAGGGTGCGCATTCCCAGATCGCGCAGATCTTCCGAGCGAAATTTGGCAATGATTTCCCGGTCGTTTTCCAGATCTACACTGCGATAGCGCGCCTTGGCCCCACGCAGCTTGGATTTGACGTCGGAGACATAGCCTTCCATGTTGGTTTTGACGATGGAGTTGGTATCCACTTCCATCAGGAAGTGCACACCACCGGCGAGGTCGAGGCCGAGCTTCATCGGGCTCGCACCCATACTTTGCAACCACTCAGGCGTGGTTGGTGCCAGGTTGAGAGCCACTACGTATTCGCTGTGACCGAGTGATTCCTGGATAGCACGCTTGGCCGGCAACTGCTCCTCGATGGACTTCAGGCGAATCAGAACCGACTTGTCCTGAACCTCACCACCAAAATAGGCGATGCCCGCTTCGTCCAGCGCTTCCTGCACATCATTGAGCACATTTTGATCAATTTGCAGCGCACTGGATTGGCCGGATATCTGTACAGCAGGGTCGGGGGGATACAGATTCGGCGCTGCGTACAACAGCCCCAACCCGGTAATGATCAGGATCAGTAGATATTTCCAGAGGGGGAAGCGATTCATGCTGGTCTCATTGTTGGAGTGGCCCGTTCAACGGGCACATTTTTTTCGATAACTCACGATATGCGGACGCGCGCCAGTGATTACAACCACCGGGCGCCCGAATCTAAATAGGGAGCTGATTATACGGGGATAGGCAGGTGGCACAAATCAGCACCCCGCCACTCACCCCAGTGGCGGTACCTCTCGCCCCAAACCCTCATAAAACGAGGCCACATACTCCTCCAGCGCACCTGCAGCGATGGCGTCCCGCAGACGCTGCATCAGCCGCTGGTAATGGCGAAGGTTGTGGATGGTATTGAGCTGGGAGCCAAGGATTTCTCCACATTTGTCCAAATGATGGAGATAGCTGCGGGAGAAGTTTTCACAGGTGTAGCAATCGCACCCGTCCTCAAGTGGCCCGGTATCGTGACGGTGCTTGGCATTGCGAATCTTCACGACACCGGCAAAGGTAAACAGGTGGCCATTGCGCGCATTCCTGGTGGGCATAACGCAGTCGAACATATCCACACCGCGGCGAACGCCCTCCACCAGATCCTCAGGCTTGCCGACCCCCATCAGGTAGCGCGGCTTATCCTCGGGCATCTTGTAGGCGAGATGATCCAAAACCTTGATCATTTCTTCCTTGGGCTCCCCCACGGACAGTCCGCCGATGGCGTAGCCGTCAAACCCGATTTCGGTCAGCCCGGCCAGAGACACATCCCGCAACTCCGGATACATCCCCCCCTGTACAATACCGAACAGCGCGGAAGGATTGTCCCCGTGTGCGTCTTTGGATCGCTTCGCCCAGCGCAGGGACAACTCCATGGACTTACGCGCCTCGTCCGGCGTCGCCGGATAAGGTGTGCACTCGTCAAAGATCATCACTACGTCGGAACCCAGGTCCTTTTGCACCTGCATGGACTCTTCCGGCCCCACGAATACCGGGCTGCCGTCCACCGGCGATTTGAAGGAAACCCCCTCTTCGCTGATCTTGCGCATCTTGCCGAGACTAAACACCTGGAAACCGCCAGAGTCGGTAAGGATCGGCCCCTGCCACTGCATGAAATCGTGCAGGTCTCCGTGTTCCTTGATGACCTCGGTACCGGGGCGCAACATCAGGTGAAAGGTATTGCCGAGAATAATATGTGCACCGATCTCTTCCACATCCCGCGGCAGCATACCTTTTACGGTGCCGTAGGTGCCTACCGGCATAAACGCCGGAGTCTCGACCACGCCGCGAGGGAAATGCAGCCGCCCACGACGGGCCTTTCCATCTGTGGTGTCCACTTCAAATTTCATAAAACACTCGCGGCTCAAGACGTTCTCCTCGCAATCTGTCGCTAAATCTGTGTCGTTGTCTCAGTGCTGAATTCAGGCCGAAATATTACTTTTGGCCCACTTCCGCGGGGTCTACCACGTCGTTACGCTCAATCAGCATCGCGTCGCCATAGCTGAAAAAGCGGTACTCATTTTCTACCGCTGCCGCGTAAGCGTTCATGGTGTTTCGATATCCTGCGAAGGCACTCACCAACATCAGTAGTGTTGACTCCGGCAAATGGAAATTGGTGATCAGGCGATCCACCACCCGGAACCTGTACCCCGGGTAAATAAAGATGTCCGTCTCGCCCTGAGTCGGCTTCAGTTCACCAGATGCGGCCGCACTCTCCAGCGCGCGAACACTGGTTGTGCCCACCGCGATTACCCGTCCGCCGCGAGCTTTGCACGCAGCAACCGCCGCACATACCGCTTCCGGCACGTCCAGAATCTCGGTATGCATCTTGTGGGTGTGGATATCGTCAACACGTACCGGTTGGAAGGTACCGGCGCCCACATGCAGGGTAACAAATGCCGTATCCGCCCCCTTGCGCCGCAGCGATTCGATCATTTCGTCGTCGAAATGTAGTCCGGCGGTGGGCGCAGCTACCGCTCCGGCGTTACGACTGTAAACCGTCTGGTAGCGCTCTTTGTCAGATTCCGTATCGGCACGGTCTATATAGGGCGGCAGTGGCATGTGACCCAGACGTTCCAGTACTGACAGCGCGCCTTCCTCCGGAAATTCCAGCTCAAACAGCGCATCGTGACGATCTACCATCTTCAGGACGGTGCCATCTTCCAGCAGAATTTCACTGCCGGGCTTGGGCGACTTGCTCGAACGGATATGTGCCAGGGCACGATACTCGTCCAGCACCCGCTCTATCAGGATCTCCAGCCGCCCCCCGCTGGCCTTACGCGCAAACAGTCGCGCCGGAATCACCCGGGTGTCGTTGAATACCAGCAGATCACCGGGTTCCACCAGATCGAGGAGATCGCTAAAGCGGCGGTGAGCCAGCTCACCGGTCTCACCATTGAGGCACAAAAGACGACTACCCCGGCGCTCCTCGGTTGGCGCCTTGGCGATCAAAGATTCCGGCAGATCGAAATAAAAATCCTGGCGTTGCATGAATTCAGTCTAGGTGGTTATTGATTGGTCGCGAATCCTAACGGAAAGCACTCCCGCAGCCAAATCCGGTTGACCGCAACTGGCCCATCGCTATAATCATCGTCCTTTCCGAGCCTAGTTCGAACTTCGCTCGAGAAACTGCCAGAGTGGTGAAATTGGTAGACACAGGGGATTCAAAATCCCCCGCCTTAACGGGTGTGCCGGTTCGAGTCCGGCCTCTGGTACCACATTCCTATCTATCCCCATCCAGTACAATCCAACCAGCTCCTGCGGACTGCAGGGCTGGACGCGCTATGATCGTCCCAGTTCATCCAAACTTCTCTACCCTCGTCGAAGGGTATTTTCGGGTATCTTTGAGGGTATTCTGCTGACCCCCTCCGATTGATACCCTCAATGGGAGATGTGGCAAGCATGTTAAGTGACACCAAGATCAAGCAAGCCAAGGCACAGGAAAAACCCTACAAGTTAGCCGATCAAGGCGGCCTATACCTTCTGGTGAATCCCACGGGTTCAAAGCTCTGGCGGTTCAATTACCGCTATATGGAGAAAGGAAAGACCCTCGCCATCGGAAAGTACCCCGCACTTACACTCAAGCGGGCAAGACAGCTCCATCTAGAGGCGCAAAGTCAGCTAGCCGAAGGCCGCGACCCGGCGGCGGTGAAGAAGGCGGAGAAACTTGCTCGAAAGATAGCCGCTGCCAATAGCTTCGAACACGTTGCTCTCGAGTGGGTTACCAAAGAATTCTCTAATAAAGAAGGCAGGGGAAAGCAGCGGGCCAAAACTCTACTGGAGAAACGCCTCTTCCCGTCACTGGGTTCCTCCCCCATTAGTGCGATCAGCGCCGCCCAAGTTCTAGATGCCTTACGGCCCATCGAACGAGCCGGGCTACTTGAAACAGCCCACCGGACCAAGCAGCTTGCCAGTCGTGTCTTTCGCTATGCGGTGGCCACAGCCCGTACCGAGCGAGACCCGACAGTAGATTTGCGCGGGGCGCTGAAGACCCCGGAGACCCAGCATCGTGCCGCAATCACCGATCCGCGAGAAGTCGGACCGCTGATGTTAGGGATCCACAACTACCAGGGCACCCGGGTAGTGCAAGCCGCCCTCAAACTCTCTCCCCTCTTTCTTTGCAGACCGGGTGAACTCAGACATATGGAATGGAGTGAAATTGACTGGGCCAACGCTGTTTGGGAAATCCCCGCAGAGAAGATGAAAATGCGGCAACCCCACATGGTGCCACTGTGCCAGCAGGCTATCCGCATCCTGCGACAGGTCGAGCCATACACTGCGCACCGTAGTGGATATGTCTTCCCTAGCAATCGAGGCGCCAAACGGCCTATGAGCGAGAACGCTATCCGAGTTGCCCTGCTCAGCCTCGGGTATGAAAAGGAACAAATGACCCCGCATGGATTTAGGGCCATGGGCAGGACAATCCTGGATGAAGTTTTGGGGTTTCCTGTCGACTGGATTGAACACCAGCTTGCGCACCAAGTACGCGACGTCAATGGACGCGCTTACAACCGAACCAAACATCTGCACCAACGAGCTGAAATGATGCAAAGGTGGGCAGACTACCTTGATGAGCTTCGAGCGCAAACGCTAAGGGGAAACATCATCACCCTCCAATTCCCAACGCAACCTTAACCACAACTCGACCACATGCATTATACAAAAACAACAGTGACGATCCCCGCATGGTTTGAACTGCATAACTACACTGCGACGAAACATCTCACTCCGCAACAATGGAGTGACCAATTGCTACTGCGCCACAGAGTTGATCGCGCACTCGCATTTAATGGTAACACCCCCATATTCCCCAAAGACACTTTAGAGGCAATGATTCCCAAGGGATGTGCCCCTCATTTACAGCCCCCTGAAACCGTCTCGAAGACTTTGGCGGCACAATCCGAGTTCTTCAGAGCTGCCGATGGTGAATCACCCAACATGGGACCGGTCATACCGACCTGGTGGGCAGAGCTAATGGCCACTCTAGAGCTCAACGGTCAACAATCCAGCTCCGAAGACGAGTACCGAGCCCTTGATGAACTTCTACAAGATCAAAGCCTTCGCCTCACCATAGACCTATGCGCGACAGATACAGTCATCCTGAATCAAATAAAGCAAATGTTGCCTCGTTGGCGGATGCTGAAGGAAACCCAAAGCCCCGACCAGGCGGCATCTGAAGCAGCACTGGCCAAATTACATCAATATCGCGTGCTCCAGTATATTGACCTGCTGCACTGGTCAAAGATCAACCACACCCGCATCCCCTCCCCTCAGCTCGCGAGAGTTCTATTTCCCGAACCTCGACTGGAGGAGTCGCGTCATCAGCGTTTTATCGACGAGACACTTAAACCGAGAGCCAACCTCGCGCTATCTGCGGGCTTTATCGCCTCGATTTCCCGCTAGCGCCACCACTCTTATGCCACGGCCCATACAGACTTGAGCTGTACAAATTTTGTACCCGGGAAAATTTAAAAATTCTTCCGGGTTTTTGCTCTGCCGGGTTTCCATAGATTTGTCTGCGCTCTATTAAGCTAAATGAGATAGAACTATGGCTACATTCCCTCATCAGAGACCACTTCCACAAGATCCTGACGCATTTTGTCGTGCCAGAGAGTGCGCCCAACATCTGGGTATCGGGCTCAGTACCTGGTGGCTTTGGGTAGCGCTTGGAAAAGTTGAGCGTCCCATCAAGCTTGGCCCGAAGACGTCGGTTTGGCGGGCAGGCTACATCCGCCAACTACAAGAAACCCTTACCGAGAATTTCCAAGAACACCGGGAGGAGACCAAGTGAGCATCTATTTGCCCAAAAAACTCACCCATGCGGAACTGGTACTCCTATACCTCGCCGCTGGCCACAGCCTCAACCGCCTAGAGGCAGAGCAGGTCACTGGAGACGCCCGCCTGCGCGACGCCATTAAGTGGGCCCGCGATTACCTCGCCATCCCAGTAAAAGCACGAGTAGAAACCATTGATCCTCCCGGAGGGAGCAAAACGCGCGTAGTGAGATATTGGCTGAGTCCAATTGGCCGCAAGCTCGCTCGAGAACAACTGTTAAATCGCCGCTACTTACGGAGGCTAGACCATGCAGCGTGATCGAAGAAAGGTAAAAAATCGCCAGGAATCGGGGCGCTTTTGCCTTATTCCCCACTCGGTGCTCGACTACCCTGGCTATGTTGGGCTCAACTACTCTGCTCGCGCGATGCTTCTGGAGTTGGTGCGGCGCTATAACGGCATCAATAATGGTGATATCAGCGCACCATATAGCCAACTCCGCCACCGAGGCTTCGCCAGCAAAGGAACAATTTCCAATGCCCTTAAGCAATTGCTCAGCGCACGCTTGATTGTCGCCAGTCGCGATTGGCAGTTTTATAACCGGAACAGCTATTGCGCTCTCTATGCATTAGGCTGGAGGCCCATTGACGATTGTGACGGCAAGCATGACTTGGCACCGACCAACGTTGCGCCACACTCATATCGGCAGCTTTCCTAGCAAAATTACTGACCTGGAAAATGAACACTCAGTAACATTTTCCAGACCAGTGAGCCCCAATGGTTGAACCCACCCCAGGAGACAGCCCCGATATTCGGGGCTGTTTTTACTGGCTAGCTAAAACTACAACTACAAATTTTGGGCATCTATATATATCACCATCGGATCCGGATGTACGGCTTTATTTTCCAATCTTGCGAATCTCGAATTCAAACCAACAAAAACCAACAATCTTCCTCTAAACCAATACAGCACGACGAACCTATATCCACAGGATGGGTACATCACTCAATTTAGGCGTGAATAACCCGCTGGCCTTGCCTGCCACTTTTCTGATGCGAGATGACTGTTAAAAAACCGTTCTAATACCCGGACTGGCACTGGGGCTCGAAATTTCACTTTTAAGCGTCCACCTCCACAAGTAAACTCGGCTGTTCAAGGTATTGCACCCGCATTCACGCCACCCCCGGGGAATCGTTCAACCACCGCTCTTGTCCGGGCAGAGACCAGCAGACAACCCAACACAGCCATGCAGCTCATTACCGACGGCCCCGACATCCCGGATACATTGATAGAGGCCCACGAGGAAGGCCGCGTGGTGTTCTTTTGCGGTGCCGGCATATCCCGGCCGACACTGCCCGACTTCGGCGGGCTGGTTAAGGACCTCTACCGGCACTGCGGTACAAGGCCGAGCCGGCAGGAACAAGAGCTCATTGACGCGGAACAATACGACGCGGCGCTGGACCAATTGGAAGAACGCCTTCCAGGGCAGAACGCTTTCTTACGCCCCAAGCTCTACGACGCACTGCAATTCAAGCCCAAGGCAGGCATATACAAGACTCATCGCGCCCTTCTAGAGCTAGGACGTGACCCCAAGGGCCGCATGCGACTCGTCACCACCAACTACGACCGTATGTTTATCCGCGCTGCCATGGGCGCCAAGCTCAAGGCGGGGGAATACCCCGCCCCCCAGCTACCCGTACCAAAACAGAGCCACTGGGACGGGGTCGCCTACCTGCACGGGTTACTGCCCGATTCACCCGCCCCTGCAGCGCTCAACCGCCTGGTCCTGACCAGCGGCGACTTCGGGCTCGCCTATCTGGTCGAACGCTGGGCGGCCCGCTTCGTGAGCGAACTGCTGCGCAACTATATTGTGTGCTTCGTGGGGTACCGTATCGGGGATCCAATCCTGCGCTACATGATGGATGCCATCGCGGCAGACCGCCGCCAGGGCAACCAGACGCAAAAAGCCTATGCGTTTGGTGAATGCAAGCCGGGTGAAGAAACCGAGCAAGAGGACGAATGGCGGAAGAAAGGCGTACAGCCCATTCTTTACGAAAAGCCACCGGGCGACCAGTCGCACTCAAAGCTGCACGGTACCCTGCGAGCCTGGGCCGAGACCTACCGAACGGGCATCGCCGGCCGCGAGGCAATCGTGACCCGCTACGCGGTGACAAGACCCATGCCCAGCACCCGGCAGGACGACTATGTCGGCCGCGTGCTCTGGGCCATCTCTCACAGGTCTGGCGAGCCGGCGCGGCGGTTTGCAGAGCACACCCCCGTGCCCCCACTGGAGTGGCTGTATGACTTCGCAGCCCCCAAGTTTCAGCTCGAAGATCTACCACGCTACGGTGTCGCCATCGCCGCGGGCAGTACACTCCAAGACACCTTCAGCCTCACCCTACGTCCAAGTCCCTTCGACCATGCTCCCTGGATGCGTCTCGTAAGTCATGGTGTTGACCGTGTCCGCCATGACAAGGTCATGGTTCAGCTGAGCCGCTGGCTGGCTCGCCACCTCGGCGATCCGGAACTGCTGCTGTGGCTTGTAAAGAACGGCGCGCAACTCCATACCGACTTCGCCTGGCAGATCGAACACCAGCTCGACAAAGTCGCAGCACTTGAAATGCCGGACAAGCTGGATGAGCTTCAGCGCACCCGGAAAGAAGCCCCCAATGCAATTCCCAGCCCCAGCCTTCGTACCCTTTGGCGACTGCTACTCTCTGGCGCGATCAAGTCACCCCGGAGCAGTTCGGATCTCTACCTCTGGAAACGGCGGCTGTCGCGCGACGGCCCATCAATTGCGCTGCGGCAGGAACTCCGAACCCTGCTGACCCCAAAAGCCACCCTGCCCACGCAATACCGTTACGGCACTGAGGCCCGGCCGGAGGGACTGACAGATTTGACGAAATGGAAAGTGGAGGTCTCCTCCAGCCACGCACAACATACATTGCGCGAGATGCGCACATCGGCATACTGGCAAACGCTGCTTCCCGGCCTGCTCTACGATGCTGAGCAGCTACTTAGCGACGCGCTAGCACTGCGCGGCGAACTGAACCCCGATACCCTCGACCACGACAGCAGCTACTGGCGTCTCCCCTCTATCAGCCCCCACGAACAGAACCGGGAGCGGGAGCGGGAAGATAATGACTGGGTTGTGCTGATCCAGCTGCTACGGGATGCCTGGCTGGCTGTGCTGGAACAAAATCCGGAGCGCGCGCGCACCGCCACATACGGCTGGCGTTCACAGCCCCACCCCATCTTCCACCGGCTCGCGCTGTTTGCCGCCAGCCAAGAGCAGATCGCCCCCAATGGCAAGTGGGTCGACTGGCTACTCGACTGTGATCACAGATGGCTCTGGGCCGATAACTGCCGACGCGAGGTCATGCGCCTGCTGGTCTTGCAAGGAGCCAACCTGCCCCCCGAGCAGCAAGGCAAACTGGAGCATGCCATTCTGGCTGGGCCGGCATGGAACGTTCAGCAGGACGAAGGCGACGAGGAGCACCAGCAACTAGTGGAGCGCGCAATTTGGCTGCGCCTGACCAAACTCCACGCGTCCGGCTGCACGCTCGGTTCGGATGCCCGCGAGGAGCTATCGGCGTTGCAGCTCTCGCACGAGCAATGGCAGCTCGCCAGCGATGAAAGTGACGAATTTATGATCTGGTCCTACGGGACCGACAGCGGTGATTGGGGCGGCCACCAAGACGCCAAATCGGCGCCCCGCACAATGCCAGAGCTGGCTGGCTGGCTGCGCGAGCAGCACACCGGCGATAATGACTGGCAGGAAATCTGTGGAACACAGTTAGACCTGTGCAGCGATGCCCTGCGCTCGCTGGCCAGCGAAGGAATCTGGCCGGCACGCTACTGGCGCGAAGCATTGCAGGCCTGGAGCGATAAGCAATTTGCCACCGCATCCTGGGAAAGCCTGGCCGAGCTACTGCAGGCAATGCCAGAGAACCTACTGGTAGACATTGCCCACAGCCTGACCTGGTGGCTGAGGAGTATTGCGGGGCATATTGGCAACCAAGACGAAGAGCTTTTGCCACTGTGCGAGCGTCTGCTGGAAGTGGCAGCACAGCTAGAAGACGGGGTTGCCACCGAGGAGCCGGTTACCCGGGCCATCAACCACCCCTCCGGCCATGTTACCCAGGCACTGCTGGACTACCTGTTTGCTAGCAAGCCTGGAGACAACCAGGGCTTACTGGATGCACTGCGGCAACTTTTCACCGCCCTGTGTGACCTGGGCCGACCTGATTTTCGGCACGCCCGCTTATTGCTATCGGCGCACCAAATCGCGCTTTTTCGTATCGACCGGGAGTGGGCGGAGAATTTCTTGCTACCCCTGCTCGACTGGCAGCGGGATGCCACCGAGGCCGCCGGCTTGTGGCAGGCCTATCTCTGGAGCGCCCGACTGTACCGCCCCCTGCTCGGCGCCTACAAGCGGTCCTTCCTGGAAACAGCCCGCCACTATCAAGCGCTCGGCGACTACGCACGCCAGTATGCGAGCGTGCTCACCATCGCGGCGCTGGACCCTGCTGACACCTTCACCAGCGACGAAATGCGGGAAGCCATCGCCGCACTGCCCGATGAAGGACTATGTCGCGCAGCAGATACACTCACCCAGGCGCTGCAGGGTGCCGGGGAGCGCCAACCGGCCTACTGGCGAGAAAAAATCGTACCCTTCTGGCAGGCCCTGTGGCCCAAGGAACAGGCGAGGATAACCACCGGCCTAGCCGAGGAACTGGCCGAGCTGGCGATCACCGCCGGTGAACAGTTCCCGGCGGCCATGGCAATGCTACAGGAATGGCTGATGCCCTTCCGTCATTCTGACCGCGTGGTAATGCACCTGCAGGAATCCGGGCTATGCGGACGCTTCCCTGAAGAAGCCCTGCAGCTGCTAGCCCGCATCACCGACCAGACCGATAGGGCACCGTTAGAGCTTGGGGGGTGCCTGACGGCAATCGCTGGTGCCGCGCCCAAGTCAGTGGAAAACTTGCAATTTCAGGCTCTGCGTACTTTTGCCCGACAGCACGGTATGAATGTGAATACTGAGCCAAACGCGGAGGAAGAGATCCCTGCGTAGCATGAGGTTGAACACTGGGGCGGAGAGTCGATTCGCTCCCCCAAGTGTTACGAGTGAAATTGATCAGGCACAGCAATACACCACATTTAATCGCTGGCTCTAGCAACGATCAATAAACTACTCCATGCACAGAAGTCCAGTGACCTGAAACCCAAAACCCCTCACCTCTTTAGAAGAACTAGCCGACCAAATATTGACCTGACCCAATAATTCCATGATGGTTCGCGATCAAGGTGAATAAACACTCAGCCCGACTTAACCTGGGCATCCACTCCTCGACGTTGCACCAGCTGCGCCGATGAAACGCTATAAAGACCCAAGGATAGGGCTGTAGTACCGAGCCCTATCGGAAACATTGGTGCCCCCTGGTAGTAAGTGCCCATATATCTTGATACAAGGGCCTATACATCAAGATGATCCAATCCACCAATCGGCTGCGGGGTTTTGACCCAGCCAGTCTCTATTGCGGCATCCACTCGCATTTTTCCTCATTATTTTTTTATAGTGATCAAGAAAAAGTGTGCCCTGCTATTCCGGCGAAAGCACGATATTGAGCTTCCGTAGCCCAGGGTCCGCTGCGTCAATCAGCTGCTGCAAAGTCTTCACCACCCACTCATTGATCGCAGGCCAATTTTCCTCATCGAAAGCTCGCACTTGAAAACCCGCCACAAAACGCTGAGCCTTGCCTGGCGTCGGTTCCTCTCGCACTACAACGGTACAGCCCCGAGGAAAGCATTTTTGTCGAACTGCTGGTAGTTCAGTATGTAGTGGTCTACTAATCCCGGACACCAACTTAGGTGGTAAGGTTGCCGCCTGATTCAGAGGTGTTCAATGAGTAGACAACGGCGATCCTTCTCTCCCGAGTTCAAGCTTGAGGCCGCTAGCTTGGTCATTGACCAGGGGTATTCGATATCAGATGCCGCCCGGTCTTTGGACGTCGGCACAACTGCCATCCGCCGCTGGGTGAACCAACTAGAGGCTGAACGTGGTGGTGTGACGCCGGCCAGCAAAGCTCTCACCCCAGAGCAGCAAAAGATCCAGGAGCTTGAAGCCCGCATTAATCGCCTCGAGCGGGAGAAAGAGATACTAAAAAAGGCTACCGCTCTCTTGATGTCCGACGAG
>NZ_LZDE01000335.1 GCF_002009015.1 Microbulbifer mangrovi
AACAGCAGGGTCAGGTTGCAGTGAATACCCTCACGCTCGAGGATTTCCGCGGCCTTGATACCCTCCCAGGTGGAAGCGATCTTGATCAGTACCCGCTCCGGGGCCACGTCCATCTGTGCGTACAGGTCCATCAGGCGGCGGGCGCGCTCCAGTGTGGTCTTGGTATCGAAAGACAGGCGCGCATCCACTTCGGTGGAGATACGGCCGGGAACGATCTGCAGGATTTCACAGCCGATCTTGGCGGCGATACGGTCGACGCAAAGCTTGGTCTGTTCACTGCTGCTGCCCGCTTGGGTTGCTGCCCAGGCAATGGCGTCATCGATCAGTGGCTGGTATTCCGCCTGTTGCGCGGCTTTCAGCAACAGCGAAGGGTTGGTGGTGGCATCCAGCGGGGTGAACTGGCGAATGGCATTGATATCACCGGTGTCCGCCACTACCGCGGTCATCTCACGGAGCTGACTGAGCTTGTTCATGATTGTTATTGCTATCCCATCGATCGCTTTGTCGTGGCGGTTGGCGCACGACAAATGTAAACGTTTTCATTTTTTCGTTAGTCTGCCTCAGCAGAAGGATAAATACCAGAGGCGCAGGCATGGGTTTTCAACATCTTCTAGAGATATGTCTCCGTGCGATACGTTTACATCTATTATGGGTTGGCGGCTGATAGATTTATGTTATCTGGGCGAGAGATATATTTGATTTCACCGATCGCCGCGTGAGGCTTATCTTGACTCCCGTACCAAACAACAGACGTATTCAGAGTCAGGGAGAAACACTATGCAGAGTCGCACTTTCGATAACGGAACCCAGGGGGTTCTGGAATGTAACTACGCAGACAACTACTACGGTGATCAGGTATGTGTGCTGAAAAAATCGTAACCGCGTTCGTGACCAGGGCGCTTCTGAGTGCTTTGGAGGCGCAATACGGCGAGGACTCCTGCGCGCAGTAGTTTTCGCTGCGGGCCCAACTTAAGGAAGGGCCACCCCAGGAACCCAAAGGTTTTCATCCCCCAGTCTTGTTTCCATCCTTTATGGCAGCCCTGAGCGCTGCCTTTTTTGGGATACGCCATTGGTAGCGCGGATGCGGATTTCTGGCTGGCAAAAGTTGGCGCCCGCATAACCTGGGCTGCGCCGTTGCGCACTTCAGGTGGGCTAGGCTTTCGGCAGAATTTT
The DNA here is from genome assembly GCF_002009015.1 of Microbulbifer mangrovi. Lineage (GTDB taxonomy): Bacteria > Pseudomonadota > Gammaproteobacteria > Pseudomonadales > Cellvibrionaceae > Microbulbifer > Microbulbifer mangrovi. The sequence continues at coordinate 1,174 of NZ_LZDE01000335.1, forward strand.
TCCAATATCCAAGGAAGCTGCCATGCAATTAGCCTGTTCCCTGTATCTGAGGCTCGCGGCGATCATCGCTCTGGGGCTCGGCATGTCCCTGTCTTCACTCGCTGCAGATAAGCCCAAGCCCGCTACAGATGCCACCAAGGCCGCGAATAGTGCCTTGTTGAAGGAGCTCCCCTTTGCGGATAAAACCGCGTTTGAGCAGGCGCACAAAGGTCTTATCGCGCCACTGCCCAAGGCCATGATTAAAGGCAAGCAGGGCAATGTGATCTGGAACCCCGATCAGTACGGCTTTATCAAGGAAGGGGACGCAGCACCGGATACCGTGAATCCCAGCCTGTGGCGTCAGTCGCAGTTGATCAATATTTCCGGCTTGTTCGAGGTCACGGACGGTATTTACCAGGTACGGAATCAGGACCTCTCGAACATGACCATTGTTGAGGGAAAGTCCGGTATCACCATCATGGACCCGCTGGTTTCTGCCGAGACCGCCAAGGTGGCGCTGGACCTGTATTACCAACACCGGCCGAAAAAACCGGTGGTGGCGGTAATCTATACCCACAGTCATGTGGACCACTATGGCGGTGTGCGCGGTGTGGTGGATGAAGCGGATGTGAAATCCGGCAAAGTGAAAATTTATGCGCCGGTAGGCTTCCTTGAGGCGGCGGTGGCGGAGAATGTCATGGCAGGTACCGCCATGAGCCGGCGCGCCAGCTATATGTACGGCAATCTGCTGCCACCGGACTCTAAAGGGCAGGTTGGCGCCGGGCTCGGCACCACCACTTCCGCAGGTACGGTGACGCTGATTCCTCCCACCGACATCATCAAGGAGACTGGAGAGAAGCGGGTGATTGATGGACTCAACTACGAGTTTCTGTACGCACCTGGATCGGAAGCCCCCTCGGAAATGCTCTTTTACATCAAAGAGAAAAAGGCGCTGAATACCGCCGAGGACTCCACCCATACCCTGCACAACACATACTCCCTGCGCGGTGCAAAAATTCGCGATCCACTGGTGTGGTCAAAATACCTGAATCAGGCACTGGATATGTGGGGTGAGGAAGCGGAAGTGATGTTCGCGATGCACCATTGGCCGGTTTGGGGCAATAAAGAACTGAATAATCATATTGCCCTGCAGCGGGATATGTATCGCTATATCAATGATGAAACCCTGCGACTCGCCAACCAGGGATACACGATGGTCGAAATCGCAGAGAAAATTGAATTGCCTGACGCGGTGGGCAAACACTTTTCCAACCGCGGCTACTACGGCTCGGTCAACCACGATGTGAAAGCGACCTACGTGCTGTACCTGGGCTGGTTTATCGGTAATCCCGCCACCCTGCATGTGCTGACACCGGTGGATGCATCCAAGCGCTATGTGGAAATGATGGGCGGTGTTGATGCGTTATTGAAAAAGGCAAAAGCCTATTACGACAAGGGAGAATTCCGCTGGGTTGCCCAGGTGGTGAACCATGCGGTTTTCGCAGAGCCGAGCAATCAGGCGGCGAAAAATTTGCAGGCGGACGCCCTGGAGCAGTTGGGCTACCAGGCCGAGAGTGGTCCCTGGCGCAACTTCTACCTGACCGGCGCGCAGGAGCTGCGCAACGGCGTAGCCAAGTTGCCCACCCCAAATACGGCGAGCCCGGATACGATTCGCGCCATGGACCTGGATCTGTTCTTTGACTATCTCGCCATGCGGCTCAATGGCCCCAAGGCCGCCGGCAAACGCATCGTCATCAACATGGACTTCACGGATACCGGCGAGAAATACAAGCTGGAAATGGTCAATGGCGTACTCAATCACACGCCCAAGCGGCAGGGTAAAGACGCCGACGCGACCTTGCAGCTATCGCGGGAGACCCTGAATAACATTGTGCTGCAGCAGACCACGATGAAAGATGCGATCAGTGGCGGAAAGGTCAAGGTGAACGGTACCGAGGCCAAGGTGGATGAGCTGATGTCCTATCTGGACAACTTCGAGTTCTGGTTCAATATCGTCACGCCTTGAATCACTCAATTCCACAAGCGCGGGTATCCCCGCGCTTTTTTATGTCTGAATAGCGGGTGGCATATCAGTCTGCTTTTTCTATTGCTATCGATGGCGGGGAAGGTTAGTTTTCGGGCAGTATAGATTGGCAGTTTGACTAGGTGTTCGAGTATGAATCCCCGCTATCTCCGTTTGATCCTTGTGCCCGCGCTGGCCGCAATAATGGTCGCATGCTCCGGTCCGGAATCTCCCCAGGATGTGACCAAAGCGTTCTGGCAGGCTGCGGTGCAGGGAGATGCCGGTGAGGTTGCCGAATATTCCACCCTCAAGGCCCCCGAGCGTTTCGATGCCGATTTTGCGCGCTGGGCCGAGTACCAGCCCTCCTGGGGTCGGGTGATCATTGATAGCGATGAGGCCAGTGTAGTTTCCCGCTTTTCCAGTAAAGAGCACCCGCAATACCGCGGGCGCTCCTTTACCACCTATCTGGTCCAGCGGGACGGCGAGTGGCTGGTGGATTATGAGCGCACGGTCAGCAGCGCCCGCGGCGATGCTTTCGGCGACCTGCTGCGCCAGTTCGACCAGTTGGGTAAAAGCCTGTCGGAACAGTTTGACCAGTCGGCAGAGCAGGCCGGTGATCAGATGGACCTGATGCTCGAGCAACTGGGGCAGGAAATGGAGAAAGCCCAGGGCCAGATGAACGAGCAGGCGACAGAGGCTGTGGAAAACTTTTCCGAGGAGCTGCGCAAGGCACTGGAGAAAATGGATAAGTCACTGCAACGCGCGCTGGAAGAAGAGCAGGAAGCACCGGCAGAGGGGGACTCGAAGCAGTTCCACTCCGTAGCGCTGCGGAATCCTCTGCGTGCCGGGTAAAGCCCCTTCTTGATGGCCGATTATCTCGAAAAATTGCGTTTTCCCGCGGGCTCAGAAGGCCCGCTATTGTTGCTGCTATTCTGCGGTTCTCTGCAGTTTTTGCAAAGCCTGTTCCCCGATCCGTTTTTATATGAACGCGCCGCTATCGCAGGTGGGCAATGGTGGCGCCTGCTGAGCGGACATCTGGTACATACCAATACCGCGCATCTGCTATTGAACGGCGCCGCGGTAATCGCTCTCTGGCTGGTATTCGGCCGCAGCGCACTGCTTGGTAACCGCCATTCGGTCGCGAAGTATCTCGCACTGGTTGCGCTGCTGGCGCTGCTGATCAGCGGCGGACTCTGGCTCTGGTTTCCCAATGTCGATAATTACTACGGTATCTCCGGAGTACTGCACGGACTTTTCTGTTTCGGCGCCATCAGTGAACTTTCCCAGCGGCGCTGGTCAGGCGCGCTGCTATTGGCGGGCTGTGCTGGCAAGGTCGCCTGGGAGTGGATTGCCGGGCCGAGCGCGGCAACGGGTGCGTTGATCGAGGCGGAGGTGGCGATTTCCAGCCACCTGCTGGGCTCAGTATCCGGAACTTTGTTTGCGCTGGTATTGTGGATAACTCGGTCGGCTCGATGCGAAGGCGGCGCTATTCATTCAGCCGGCTGAGTGTAATAGAAGTCGACCGGATCATGTGCCCAGCAGTGCCAGCAGATCCTCACTGCTATCGGGCAGATTGCTGGACCTGGTCGCGTCGAACAGGGAATCCGCCAGGGCCTGTTTCTGCCGCTGCATCTGGTGAATCCGCTCTTCCACCGTGTTTTCCGCCACCAGCTTGTACACGAATACCGGCTTGTCCTGCCCGATGCGGTAGGCGCGGTCGGTGGCCTGGTTTTCTACTGCGGGGTTCCACCAGGGGTCCATGTGAATAACCACGTCGGCCGCGGTGAGGTTGAGCCCCGCGCCGCCGGCTTTGAGGCTGATCAGAAAAACGCGCGCATCGCCGTTCTGGAAGCTGTCAATCGCCTGCTGGCGTTTGCGGGTCTGGCCGGTGAGTTTGGCGTAATCGATGCCACGATCCTGGAGTAGTAATTCCACCAGCTTCAGCACCTCTGTGAACTGGGAGAAGATCAGAAGGTTGCGCCCTTCTTCAAGCAGCTGTGGCAGGGTTTCTGCCAGCCAGTTCAGTTTTGCACTTTCTTGTACGCCCGCAGCCTTGTCCAGTTTTACCAGACGCGGGTCGATACAGGTCTGACGCAGCTTCAGCAGGGCGTCGAGAAATTCGATATGGCTTTTGCCCATGCCCTGGCGTGCCACCAGTTCGCGGATGCGTTTCTCCATACTGATGCGCACGCTTTCGTACAGTGCCCGCTGTTTGCTACCCAGTTCAACATACTGGATGGTTTCCGTTTTGGGCGGCAGCTCGGCAACCACTTCGGTTTTGGTGCGACGCAGCATGAAGGGGCGCACCTTGTGCGCGAGTTCCTGCTGGCGCTCCACATCCCCGTGATTTTCAATCGGTGTGCGGTAGACCTGGTTGAATGTCTTGCGGCCGCCCAGCAGTCCCGGCAGGGCAAAATCCATCAGTGACCAGAGTTCCCCCAGGTGATTTTCCAGCGGGGTACCGGAAAGACACAGGCGGGTATCGCAGGGGATGCGGCGCACGTATTCGGCAATTTTGGTGGTGGGGTTTTTGATTGCCTGTGCTTCGTCGAGAACCGCGAGGCTGAAGCCGGATTCCTGGTAGTGCTCCCAGTCCCGTACCAGCAGGGGATAGGTGGTGATCACCAGATCGCTAATCTGAAGCGCATCGAAGGCCGTGGCGCGGTGTGGCCCGTGAATCAGGGTGACGATTAGCTGGGGGGTGAACTGTGCGGCCTCGTGCAGCCAGTTTCCGGTCAGGCTGGTGGGGGCGACAACCAGGGCCGGTTTTTCCAGCTGGCCGGATTCCTTCATATGCTGTATCAGCGCCAGGGTCTGCAGCGTTTTACCCAGGCCCATATCGTCCGCGAGGATCCCGCCGAAGCCGTAGCGCTGCAGAAACACCAGCCAGTTAAATCCATCCTGCTGATAGGGGCGCAGCGTGGCATTGAGTGTTTTCGGCAGCGGAATATTCTCCAGCCCGGAATAGTCACCCAGCTGCTCGATCATCTTGCGGGTGGCGGGGGCCTTGCGCTGGTCCAACTCTGTCATCTCGGCAAACTGTGCGGCCTGGTAACCGGGTAATCGCACTGTACTGCTGAGTTTTTTCTCTTTCAGCAGATCCAGCAGCAGGCCGTGGATACCTTGCAGTGGTTTGGTATTCACACTCACCCAGTCTCCGCCCACATTGAGCGTGAGCTGGTCCGGCGCATCGTGCTCCAGCCAGTGTTCCACCACATCGATAATGGGAACCTGTCGGCCGTTATCCAGTGTCAGTTCCAGGCCAAATTCAAACCAGTGCTCATCGCTGTCCGCCAGTTGCAGCGCGATATCCGCACGATCCACTTCAAACTGGTAGCTGGGATCTTTATCAATGACCCAGCCCTGCTTTTCCAGCTCTGGCAGGGTTTCCTGCAGCAAGGTATTCCAGCGCTGGGGGATATCGTCGGGAGCGCTGGGATCGGGCAGCCACACTTCCTCCTGTCCGCCGAGTACTTCGCGAATCAGGTACAGGTCCTGGGCGTGAATCGCATCGCAGTAACGATGTTCCTCATCCACATTGCGCCGGATATGGTAATAGGCGCCATCGCGCTCTCGCGTGAGTTCCTGCCCCTCGAAATGTCGGCTGTAGGGCGGTGCCAGGGCAAACCCGGCGTAGTCGAAATACAGTTTCAGTGCCGGCAGCCTGTGCTGGTCGAGTTTGCAGCCCACCAGGGTGATATGCGGGGTAAAGCTACTGACGGTGTGCAACTCTGGCTCGATCGGCAGCGGCAACTGAGCGGCGGGAATCTGCTGGCGCAGCTGTACCGACATAAACCCCAGTTCGTTTTCCGGAACCGCAGGCATATCCAGCAGGTGCTGAATTTGCGTGACGGGCAGCGGTGAGATGATGTCGCCAATGGTGGCGCTCTCGCGGTCCAGGTAACAGGGAGGAGTAACCGGAATGAGTTGCCAGTGGTCGCGGGATTTCACGCCTTCCAGATTGGCGACCAGCTGTTGCATCTTGTTGTCTTCCGGGTGCCATTGCCAGCTCAACCGTTTACCCGCGGCCTGCTGCAGGGCACAGTCGTCCAGGTAAAAGCGTCCGCTGTCGAGCAACAACATCAGCGCCCGATGTCCCTGTTCGCCAAGTAGCCCCAGGCGGCCGGCGGCATTAATACGGGGCAGTAACTGCAGGATGGTGACATCTTCGTCCAACAGGTGGCTGGGACGGTTCCAGCCCAGGTTGACGGTATCCGGAGCAAAATGTCGCAGCTGGCTCCAGCTGTCATCTTTTTTCAGGTAGGCCTTCTTGGTGGACAGGCGCGGGGCGCCCCGTTCATCCTCTTCGAGGAAATACAGCAGATAGTGCCGGCCGTGCTCCAGTGGGGCCGGCTCTGTAGTGGGGGCCGGAGGCAAGTGCGATAACCACTGCTGCCAGGCAGTCCCGGCGGGCTGGACCGGTTTTTTGATGGGGGTGGGTGATGGCGCCGGCGGCTCGGCTTCCCGCTGTGTTTCCTGTAACAGGGCCAGCGCAGTGGCGACCGCATGCTTGCAGTTGAGCCCGACTGGGCAGGAACAGAGTCCCACCAGCCGGCCGCGATCCACATCCAGCTCCACCCGGTAGATATAGCGCGCCGAACCTTTTACCCGCCCGTGATAGGTACCTGAATCCTCATCGTAAGATGCCTCCACCACCCGCCCGCGGGCGAAATATTCCTCGCCACCGGCAAAGGTGGCGTCGTCGACCATGCGGTGGATACTGTTGAGGGTGAAGGTAATCAAATACGGCTCCCGGACAGTTTTTACGGATGCGACTGGGGTGCAAACCTTGCACTTTAGCACGAGTTGCGGGCTTGGCAGAGGGGCGGCCGGTAAGCCGGGGCAGACGGAGCGACGTGGTTTGGAGTAGCATGAGCGCCACATCACGCACCTATTGTTTGCCTTTTGTTTACCTTGTTGGTGCCGCCACGCCTGGCGGTGATATTACGGGGTAGCGAACCGGTATGGAGGGAATTCTTCGGTGAAGTCCATTTCGAGTATTCATGGCTCAATAAAACCCAAAAAACTTTTCAGCAAGGCCGCACTGATCAGCCTGTCGTTGGCACTTGCTCTTGCGGGCTGTGAAAAAGAAACCGCAAAAGCGCCTGCCGAACTCGCGTCAAAAATAGAAACCCTGGAAATGCGCGCGCCGAATTGTCCATCCGCGGATGAGTGCACGGTGGTGAATATCCGGCGGGAAGTGTTTGCCGACCAGCCGGCGCTGAATGACGCCATCTACGAGCAAATGCTGCGACAGTTGCAGGGAAACGGTGAGCCTGATGCTGATCCACAGGATTCCCTGGAAAAGGTTGCGCAGAAATTTATTGATGAGGCCGCGAGCGTTTCGGATATTTCTGCCGCCCAGTGGCGACTGGATGGCGATGCGAAAAAACTCGCCCGCTATGGCGACCTGCTGACCATTACCGTCAATAGTTACCTGTATACCGGTGGCGCGCATGGCATGCCGGTGGCCCGCTGGTTGAACTGGGACCTCGCACAGGAAAGGCGGGTATCGCTCGCGGATGTGCTCGAACCGGGGCAGGAAGAGGCATTCTGGAAGCTGGCTGCAGCAGCGCATCAGCAGTGGCTTGATACCCAGAAAACGGACGAGGATTTTCGTCAGAACTGGCCGTTTGCTCACAGCGATGACTTCAAGCTGGATCACAATGGCCTGGAGTTGCTGTACGGCGTCTATACCCTCGGTCCCTATGCCATGGGTGAGGTGAAATTGAGTGTGCCCAGAGAAAAACTGAAGGGCGTTGTACGCGACAATTACCTGTCGCAAGCGGGAAACCACAGTGACTGAAAGCAGTACCCAGCCCCAGGATATGCCCCTGGAACTCAGCGAGCGAGACCAGCGCGGCAATATCTGGCGACTTGCCATTGCCCAGGCGCTGGCCGGCGCCAACTCCGTGGTGGTGTACGCCACCGGTGCAATTGTCGGCAATACACTGGCGCCGAGCGCGTTACTGGCAACCCTGCCGCTGTCGATATTCGTGGTGGGTATGGCCCTGTGTACTTTGCCTGTAGGCGCCATTGCCGGGCGCTACGGCCGACGCACTGCGTTTCTGGCCGGTGCGGGCTGTGGCGTGCTCGCCGGCCTGCTGGCAATGTACGCCTCGTTTACCAGCGATTTCTGGCTGTTCTGCCTGTCGACCTTTTTCGGCGGTGCCTACGCCGCGGTGGTGCTGTCGTTTCGCTTCGCCGCCGCCGATGGTGTCGCCCCCGCACGCAAGGCGCGGGCACTTTCCATGGTGATGGCTGGCGGCGTGGCTGCCGGTGTAGTCGGCCCGCAACTGGTGACCTGGACCATGGACCTGTGGCCGCAGCAGCTGTTTGCCGTCACCTTCCTTGCGCAGGCAGCCGTGGCTGCGCTTTCCGCGATCATCCTGTTTGGTGTACGCCTGCCAAAACCCAGCGCGGCGCAAAAGCGCGGTGGACGTCCGCTCGCTGCCATCGCGCGACAGCCGCGCTTTATTGCCGCCGCCACCTGCGGGGCGATCTCTTACACCCTGATGAACTTTCTGATGACCGCCGCCCCGCTGGCCATGCACATGCACGGCCACTCCACTGCATCATCCAACCTCGGTCTGCAGTGGCATGTGATCGCCATGTTCGCACCGAGCTTTTTCACCGGCAGAATCATCGCGCGCTTCGGCGCAGAGCGGGTGATGATCGTGGGGCTTGTATTAATTGGTATATCCGCCGCCGTCGGCCTGAAGGGCGCCGAGGTCGCGCATTTCTGGTGGACACTGATTCTTCTCGGCCTGGGCTGGAACTTCGGATTTCTTGGTGCCTCCGCACTGGTCCTCGAGTGTCATACCGACGCAGAGAAAACGCGTGTGCAGTCCTTGAATGATTTCATCGTGTTCGGTCTGATGGCCCTGGGCTCTTTTGCCTCTGGCGGAATTCTGAGTGTCTATGGTTGGAACACGGTGCTGTGGGTATCTTTTCCGCCCCTGGCGATAACGGTGTTGGCGCTGCTTGTGCTGCAGTTTAGGGAAAAGCCGGTCAACGCGAGGGTGGACGCGGTCGAGCAGTAACGTGCGCGCGCGGATGGGGGTGACTATTGCGTCATTGCGAGTGGCGCTACCGGGCCAACCTGTCAAGCCCAGCCATCATACCAATTTATCTTGCCTGTAAGACCAGTCATGGTAACATCTAAACACCAATACTTGGCCCATTTAGTCATCGTCTGAACGGGCCAGGGCTTTCGAGTTTGAGATCGGGTTGCGTTAGATGAAAACTGAATTTGTGACCAGCGGCCGTCGTATATACCAGCAAGTGGTAGAGAAGATGCTGAAGCTTCTCGATAGCGGCGAGTACCCACCTGGGGTGCGCTTACCATCCGAGCGTGAGCTGTCGGAAATGTTCGACGTAAGTCGTCCAAGTATCCGGGAAGCCATTATTGCACTTGAGGTCATGGGGCGCGTTGCTGTACGCACGGGTTCTGGTGTTTACGTCATTGAACCGGTCAGTGTATTTGCTGACAGCAAGGAATTCAGTCCGTTTGAGCTGACAGAAGCTCGCGTGCTGGTAGAAGGCGAAGCGGCCGCTCTGGCGGCAACCATGATTACTGAAGAGCAACTGGAAGACTTGCGCAGTGCCTACCGGGATATGGTACGTGAGAACGAAGAGGGCAATCTGACCTCCGAGCGCGCGGACCGTAAATTCCATGAGGTGATCTCGCGTGCGACCCAGAATCGCGTACTGGTCAGTACCATCAACAAATTGTGGGATATTCAGGGGCAGTCACCTGATATCCAATCGGTTCACAAGTCTGTGTGTAAGAAAGACGGCCAGAAGCGACTTGCGGAGCACAAGGCCATTCTTCAGGCGCTGGAAAGTGGCGATGCCTGTGCCGCGCGCAAGGCGATGCGAATGCACTTCAGCCGCTCGCTGAATGCGCTGCACGATGCCTCAGAAGCAAAAGCCGTTGAAGTGGTGCGTCGGGAAGTATCAGAGCGGCGCAAACGCTTTTCCATTGACCGCCTGGGTGAAACCACCGGATTCTGATCGCGTCCAACCAATCGATTCTGTAAAGGCCATACCGATACGACGGTATGGCCTTTTTTTTGTTGTATTAAAGAGCCAGTAAAACCCAGACATAAAAAAGCCCGCTCTGGGCGGGCAAATAAACTCCGACAGGCGGCACCCTGCCAGATGGAGAAGAGACAACCAATCAAACAAACCGAAGGGCCTGCAGCCATACTTTGAAAGATGGGTTGCAGGCTCCCACATGCCATGGATAGCGCTTAGAACTTGGCCTTCAGGCCAAGGAATACTCGCGGTCCGTAGCTATTCAACTCACCCAGGTTGTCGCGGGTGTAGAAGTACTGCTTTTTCGGCTCATCAAACAGGTTGATGGCTTCAAGGCTTACTCTCACATTATCGGTGACACGGTAAGAAGCTTTCATTTCCCACACGCCGACATCACCGACATACCGCAGACGGGTGCCATTGCTGGTGTAGGGCTGGAAGTACTCGCTGCGGTACTTGTAGATCAGGCTCGTATCGAGATCGCCGATCTGATAGTACAACTGGCCAGAGAAAACATTCTCGGAGAAGCCGGGGATATTACCGGGAGCGATGATACCGATGTTCTCAGAAACGACTTCACCGGCTTCATTCAGAACAACCGAGTCGCCGTACAGACTGTCCTCAAACTCGAAGTCCGAGTCGGCATAGTTGTAGCTGGCCTTCGCGCCCAGTCCGCTCAGGTAGCCCGGCAGATAAGAGAAGCGATGGGTTGCCGTCATTTCGAAACCGGTCAGCGCACTGGTGTCTTCATCTGTACGCGTGATATTGAACTGAGCCGGGATGGTCTGGCCATCAACCTCGAAAGTTTCGGTAATTTGCGCGGTTTCGAATCCACCTTGGAAGCGCTTGTGGTAAACGCCAAATGCGAGCATGGTGTCGTCGTTCGGGTACCACTCGATTGCCGTGTCGAAGTTCCAGGAGGTTAGCGGCTTCATGTTCGGATTGCCATCGCCGCTCACGCCGTCCAGCAGGTCGGCAACATCAACGATGTCATCCGATCCGTTGGTGTCGAATGCGCGCTTGTAGCCCAGGTCAGCCGGATCCGGACGGGATAGACCGCGATAGACGGCACCGCGAACCAGCAAGTCATCTCTGACATCTGCCACCAGGTTGAAGCTGGGTAAGAACTCGGTGTAATCGCCACCGGCGATTACACGCTCAAGATCTGCACCTTCAATCTCTTCCATGGCGTAAGTGCCATCAGTATTAGTAATGATGGTGTAGGGGGTGCGGTAACCGACAGATTCCACTTCAGTCTGCACCACGCGTACACCGACATTGCCGTGCACCGGAGTGCCCGCGAGTGAGCTAAAGAAGTCCGCCATCACGTAGGCGGCGGTGGTGGTTTCTGTCACGTCAGTGAGATTGGCACTTTTCTCGTCCAGTTCCGGGTAGGCAAAGCTTTCTCCCAGGTGATTGAGGACCATGTCCGCAACACAGTTGGTGTCAAAAGTTGCCCACTCACTGGTGCGGCCGATGACGTTGCCGTTCTCATCCACGGTGGTTATGAGGCTGCCATCGCTGTCGGCATTCATGAAATCGCTCTCCGGGAAGGCGATTGCACAGGCTTCGTTGATGGCCAGCAGCGCAGCTTCGCTCTCGTCGTCACCGCGATCGATTTCGTAGGTGTCGCGGGCGCTACCCAGGTCTACATATTCCTGTTCCGAGAAACGGAGGCCACCGCGAACGGCAGTGATGAATTTTCCATCCAGGCGCAGATCAAAGTCGGTGCGGAAAGCTTCGTTACTGTTGCGACGATCGACATCGTTATCGATGCGGATGCGGTACTCGTCAGAGAACAGACTGTGGTCAGTTACGTCAAAATCGCTAATGGTGTACTGACGGATCTCGGAGTCCATATCCCAGTAAACAAGTGGGCGGTATCCGGCCGCGGTGGAGTCGCCGAAGATGTCGCTGTTATCAGACTGTGTGCGCAGCAGTATCTGCTTTTCGTCGCGGGTCGTCTCCGAGAAGGAGTAGTCTGCGGATACCGTCAGGTTGTCGGTAAAATCGTAAGAGACGTTCAGCCCGTAACCCAGGTAATCCTCTGTCCGTGCGTAAGTTTCACTGTTGGATTCGATCGCGGTTTCGCCGGCCCACTCGAGAACGGTACCGGTGTCTGTAAACACGAGATTTTCGGCCGTGACTCCCGGAGTTGTACGCTTCTGGTTTGCAAAGTTCAGGTCATGACGCTGTTCAGATTGAACACGCTCTGACTGTTGCAGGTCGAAGTTAATGTCGGTCTTGTCATTGGGCTGGAACTGCAGGGCAACAAACACAGCATCGCGCTTGTCCGAGGTGTCGTTCTGGCGGTAGCCATTGGAGCTTGGCGCGAATGCGTAGCGTGTACCGTCGCTTTCAGCCTTACCGGTCTCCGGATCTACCGCGGTCTGGTAGCCCTGGTTACTGGAACCATCGATTTGATCTTCACAGTCACCGGCAGATGCGCGGAAGAAGCCTTCGTTGGTGTTGCTCGGATCATACAGACACGCGTAGCGCGAGGAGCCGCTAGGACTGGAAGAGCGCATCTCCGATTCTGGCTGGGAGATGTCGCTCTTCTCGAGGCCGAGAGAAACACCGAACGCCATGCCGTTTTCGAACTCGAACTGGTCTACATAGCTCGCGCTGCCGCGGAAGCCCATATCTCCGGCCATCGGGTCATCGAGGTTGGCCTGGTTCGGGTTGATATTGGCTTTGGCATCAATCTGGAAGCGCTGCTCACCGTATTCCAGTGGCTTGAGGGTCTCCAGCGCAATCAGGCCAGCAACGCCGCCTTCAATCAGGCTGGCATCCTGGGTTTTGTAAATCGCGACCTTGTTCATCAGCTCGGATGGAAACTGGGAGAAGTTCACCGAGCGGTCACCACTACCGTTGGAAGCGGAACGGCCATTAATCGTCGTCGCGCTCAGGTAGGGGCCCATACCACGGATGGAAATTTCGGTGGCGCCGCCGTTTTCACGGTGAGAGGAAGCACCGGTTACGTTTTCCAGTGCTTCACCGATGGACAGCGCGGGCAGATCACCGATCTCGTTGGCGGACATGCCGTCAACGATCGTGGTGGAGTTACGTTTGATATCGATGGTGGTCTGGATGGTAGCGCGGGTGCCGGTTACGACAACCTCTTCGAGCGCCTGGTCGGATTCTACGATCGCAGATTCCTGTGCATGGGCCATGCCCATATAAGAAGCAGCGGTGACCGCAGTCACCAGGATGGATTTCTTAAAGCATTTCCCGGAAAAGCTTTCTTCTTTAGCCATTACATCTCTCGCGTCTTTATTATTATCACGCATGATTACCCCCAAGGAAGTCTGCGCTAGTTGATAGTAACAAGGGCGCCCCGTATTGACGCCTTTTTCATCGCTCATATCGCGGAATTTCTTATAAGCCTTTTGACCAGTGACAACCGCTTTTGGTCGACCACCCGCGATCTGGCCAGCACAAATTCTCACCTGCCTGCAAGACAGTCAACCAATTTTAAGGAAAAGTTCACATTTTGGACTGACCCCTGCCTGTTTTTTGTGCATTAAGAGTCGAAATTTCCCTTGGCGCACCAAGCTGGCGCAAAATTGGAGAGGTAACTGGTTAGCCTGATTGGTTGACAATTATTTTTGACCAATTTAGTCTGGACCCATAATAACTCCGGTATGCCACTTTGTGCCCCGCTATGGTGCGAATATGGGTGGGCGCACGGGCAGGCAATTCGGAATAACGAAAATCCAGAAAAGCGATTCAGGTGATCATGAGAGCTTCAGGAATCAAACCACTGCTGGCCGCCACGCTGCTTACCTGCGGGCAGGCATCCCTGTTCTGTGTTCAGGCTTCTGCTGAGGAATATCTGGTGCACAGCCAGGAGGAATACGCGAAGGTAGCCAGACGTCTTGAAGCTGGCGATACCGTGGTGCTCGCAAACGGCATCTGGAAGAATTTTGAAATTCTGTTCACTGGGAATGGAAAAAAAGAGAATCCCATTACGCTTACGGCGCAAGAGAAGGGCAAGGTAGTCCTCAGTGGGCAGTCCAATCTGCGTCTGGCAGGAGAGTATCTGGTGGTGTCCGGCCTGGTATTCAAGGATGGCTACACCCCGAGCAGTGAGGTGGTTGCTTTCCGGCGCAATAAAGAGCACCTGGCTAACCATTCCCGCGTAACCGAAATTGTGATTGAAGACTTCAGTAAGCCCGAGCGCATGGATTCAGATTACTGGGTCGCTATCTACGGCAAGAACAATCGCTTCGATCACAGTCATCTTGCTGGCAAGCGCAACAAGGGTGTGACCATGGCAGTGCGCCTGAATAGCGAAGGCAGCCAGGAAAACCGTCACCGTATTGATCACAACTATTTTGGTCCGCGCCCGGTGCTTGGCTCCAATGGTGGAGAGACTCTGCGCATTGGCACCAGTCACTATTCCCTGACTGATTCTCTGACAGTAGTCGAAAATAATTTCTTCGACCGTTGTGACGGCGAGGTGGAGATCATCTCCGTCAAATCCGGCAAAAATATTCTGCGTAATAACACCTTCTTTGAATCCCGCGGCACCCTGACCATGCGTCACGGTAACGGCAACCTGATTGAAGGTAACGTGTTCCTGGGCAACGGTGTGGATCACACCGGTGGTATTCGCGTGATCAATGCGGGCCAGGTAATTCGCAACAATTATCTCGAAGGTCTCACAGGCTATCGGTTTGGGAGTGGGTTCACCGTGATGAACGGTGTTCCCAGTTCTCCCATCAATCGCTATCACCAGGTGGTGAACGCGCAGATCGAGAACAACAGCTTTATCAATGTGGAGCATATACACCTGGCTGCCGGCAGTGACCAGGAACGCACTGCGGTACCGCAAGACTCCACTATTGCCGACAATATTTTTTATACCGAGAGCGGCAAGTCGCCATTTTCCGTATTCGACGATATTTCCGGTATTACCTTTGCCAGCAATATTTCCAACGGGTTTGTGGACAAGAAAATCCACGAAGGTATTGATCGGGGTGTTGGCAAACTGAAGCGCGCCGACAATGGTCTGCTCTATCCAACCAGCAAATCAGCGGCAGACAAGGGCGCTAGCAAAGACCTGGTGGTCACCACCCGGGAAATGACCGGTGTCTCCTGGTATCCGAAGTCCGAACCGGTTACCCCGTTTGATAGTGGTAAAACCGTCCGGGTGCGACCCGGTGAGAATGCCTTGTTCGATGCCATCGCCAGCGCGGCCGATGGCGATACTCTTGTGCTCGAAAGCGGCGTCTACAACGCAACCAAGCGCCTGGATATCAACAAGACTCTGACCATCAGGGCGAAAAAGCAGGGCAAGGTTACTCTGACCAGTGGGCGTCCGGTGATGTTTGAAATCCAGGACGGCGGCAGCCTGTCTCTGGATGGTCTGGTCATCAGCGGGGCCAACAGCCCGGACAATGCGGGTAATATCCTGATCCGTACCGCGGTGTGGGGCATGCTGAAGAACTACCGCTTTTCCATGACCAATAGTCGCGTGGAAAATCTGGATATCAACCACTCATACCATTTTTTCGACTCGGGCCTGCGCGCCTTTGCCGATACCATCACCCTGGCCAACAACCAGTTTGAAAACATCTCCGGCGACCTGCTCAAACTCAACAAAGAGACCGATGACCTCGGTGTTTACAACGCGGAATATGTGATCGTTACCGGAAACACGATCAAAAACGTGCGGGGCGCGTTGATTGACCTGTACCGCGGCGGCACCGACGAAAGCACGTTCGGGCCGCATATCGATTTCAGCGACAACACCGTTACCAGTTCCGGCCAGGGCAAACGCAACAAGGCGCAGGCGCTGATCAAGCTGCATGGCACCCAGGTGGCTGATATTCATGAAAACCGTATTGAAGGCAGTGCGGGCATCGTGGTGGAGCACACCGTGGGTGAGCCGGTAACGCATATTGCCAATAACCAGTTCTTCAATGCGCCCTTGCCTGAAATAACAGAGCTAGTGGCAAAAGGTCCGCACACGGCAGTGCTCGCCAACAATCAAGTCAAGAACTAATTAAAAAGAAGAAGTAAATCCATGTTTGGCAATTCTGTTTTTAATCAGCAAAAGATATTCGCCGCCGGCGTCGCGCTCGCCGCGGGGGTGTCTGCCGCAGTTCTTGCGATGAATCCCCTGGCCGCATTTGCGGCAGATCACCCGAACCTGGTGATCAACGCTGCAGATGTAGATGCCATGCAGGGCGCGGTTGAGAAGCCGGGTCGTTTTCGCGAAGCCTTCCTTGCTACTCAGTCGGCGGTTAATCGTGCACTGGAGGCACCGCTGGCGGTGCCGGTCCCGGCTGACGCGGGCGGTGGTTACACCCACGAGCAGCACAAGAAGAATTACCAGCTGATGTACAACGCCGGCGTGCTGTATCAGATCACCGAGGATCCGAAGTATGCGGAACGCGTACGGGATATGTTACTGGCTTACGCTGAGCTGTACCCAAACCTGCCCTTGCACCCCAAGCGCCGTGCGGGGGCGACCAATCCGGGTAAGCTATTCTGGCAGAGCCTGAATGAAGCCGTATGGCTGGTTTACACCATTCAGGCCTACGACTTGATTCGTCCTTCTCTTTCTGATGCGGAAGCGAAAAAGATCGAGCAGGGTGCACTGCGTCCCGTGGCCAGGTTTCTTTCAGTAGATTCACCGAAAACTTTCAATAAGGTGCACAACCACGGTACCTGGCTGACCGCTGGCGTCGGTATGGCCGGTTATGTGCTGGAAGAGCAGGAGTGGGTTGAGCAGGCGCTGTTGGGCCTGGACAAGTCTGGCAAGGGCGGCTTCCTTCGCCAGCTAAGCACCCTGTTTTCACCGGACGGTTACTATAACGAAGGGCCCTACTATCAGCGCTACGCACTGATGCCGTTCGTGACCTTTGCCAAGGCAATCGAAAATAATGAGCCAGAGCGGCGCATTTTCGAATACCGTGACGGTATCGTGCTGAAAGCCATCGATACCACCATCCAGCTAAGCTACAACAACCTGTTCTTTCCGATTAACGATGCGATCAAGAGTAAGGGGATCGATACTTCGGAGCTGGTGCTCGGTGTGACCATTGCTTTTGGCGAGTCCGGTAATCCGCAGCTGCTCGATATTGCCGCCCGGCAGGATCAGATTCTACTTTCCGGTGATGGTCTCAAAGTTGCCCAGGCGCTGGATGCCGGCGAGCAGCAGCCCTATGAATTCACGTCATTCGCCTTCCGCGATGGAAAAAACGGTGATGAAGGCGCGCTGGTCGTACTGCGCCAGCAGGCCGATGGTGATCAGGCGTTGGTTTTCAAGCCTGCCGCACAAGGCATGGGGCATGGTCACTTCGACAAGCTTACGTGGCAGTTTTACGACCGCGGAGCAGAAATTGTTACCGACTATGGTGCCGCGCGCTTCCTGAATGTAGAGGCCAAGAACGGCGGTCGCTATCTAAAAGAAAACGAAACCTGGGCCAAGCAGACCGTGGCCCACAATACGGTTGTGATCGGCGAAACTTCACACTTCGACAACAACCTGAAAGTGGCCAACCAGAATCATCCGGATCTGCTGTTTTTCCACGCGGATGATCAGGTCAAGATCAGCTCTGCCGAAATTGACTCAGCCTACCCGGGCGTGAGGCTTAAGCGCACTCTGGCGTTGGTGAATGATCCGCAAAGTGGCAGTGCCTTCGCCATCGACTTGTTTAATGTTGAATCCAACAAGCAATCTCAGTTGGATCTGCCGTTGCACTATAACGGTCAGCTGGTGGACACCAATTTCAATCTGCAGGGCTACACCGATAGCCTGCAAGCGCTGGGTGCTGATAACGGTTATCAGCATCTTTGGTTGAAAGCCCGCGGTAAACCGGAATCCGGCCTTGCGCAGATAACCTGGCTGAACGACAACGGCCGGTTCTACACCCTGTCCAGTCTGGTCGATGGTGAAACTGAGCTGCTGTTTACCGAACTTGGTGCCAATGACCCGGACTTCAACCTGCGCTCCGAAAGCAGCTTTATCGCCCGTCGTGACAATACCCGTTCGCACACTTTCCTGAGCGTGCTTGAGCCCCACGGTGAGTACAACCCGTCGCGGGAATACACCGTGAGAGCGGAAAGCCGGGTAAAAGCATTGGCACACCTGCGCAGTGGAGCTCTTGAGCTGATTGCGATCAGCACCAAAGAGGGTACTACGCAGTTACTGGCGTATAACCGCGATAGTGATATCGCGCCAGATATCAAGAACACCTTTGAGTTTCGTGGCAGTGAATACAGTTTCATCGGCCGCGCCAGGCTCTTTCAGATTAAAAATTGAATAAGACGGAAAGGTTATGCCCGCAACTGATGCATTTGTTCAGGCCCAGGATATTGACGTCGAAGATCTCGGCGGCGGTATCAAGCGACAGATTCTCGGCCACGACGACAATTTGATGATTGTTCGCGTTTGGTTTGAGGAAGGCAGTATCGGCTATGTTCACAAACACCCGCACACTCAGGTGAGCTACGTGGAAAGTGGCGAGTTCGAGGTGCAGGTAGATGGCCGCACAAAACTGCTGAAAGCTGGCGACAGCTTCTATATTGCGCCCCATCTGGAACATGGTGCTGTGTGTAAAAAGGCCGGAGTGCTACTCGATACTTTCAGCCCCTACCGGGAAGACTTTCTGGGTAGTTAAACAGGACAATAATAATGAAGAACTTACGCTGGACTATTGTGTCCCTGGTGGCCCTGGCCACCATCATCAACTACATCGACCGAACCGCGCTGTCGGTAATGTGGCCGGGTATCGCTGATGATCTGGGGATGGACAGTCACGATTACGCCAACATTATGAGTGTATTCCTGATCGCTTACGCTATCGGTCAGGCAGTTTTTGGGCGCGTATTCGACGCAATCGGCACGCGTCTCGGATTTATGTTGTCGATTGTAGTTTGGTCCATTTCCATCGCGCTACACGCGCTGGCCAGTTCGGTAACGTCGTTCAGTATTTTCCGTACCCTGTTGGGCTTTGGTGAGGCGGGCAACTGGCCTGGTGCAACCAAGGCCAATGCGGAGTGGTTCCCGGCGAAGGAGCGCGCTCTCGCCCAGGGGATCTTCGGCGCAGGCGCGTCTGCGGGCAGTATTATCGCGCCACCTCTTGTGGCATTCCTGTATGCGTTCCTGGGTTGGCAGGCAACCTTTGTTGTGGTCGCGCTGCTGGGTTTTATCTGGCTGGTGCCATGGTTGATCATTTACAAGAGCGGTCCCGACGCCCACCCGTGGATTACAGCGGAAGAGCGCGAACTGATTCTCTCTGGGCAGATTACCGCGGAAGAAAACGAAGACGAGTATGTTCCGACGTTGCGCGAGCTGCTGTCTCACCGCCAAAGCTGGAGCGTAATCTCTGCAAGGTTCTTTATCGAACCGATCTGGTGGTTGTTTGTAGCATGGCTGCCGCTCTACCTGAACGACAAGTTTGGCTTTGACGTGAAGGCAATCGGTGCTTCTGCATGGATTCCTTACTGCGGCGCGGCAGCCGGTGCGCTATTCGGCGGCTGGTTGTCCGGTAAGCTGATGAGCAGTGGCTGGAGTGTGAACAAGGCCCGCAAGTTTGCGGTGCTGTTTGGCGGCTGCTGTATGCTCCCCGCCCTGCTCGCTACAACGGTAGCAGCAACACCTGCTACAGCGTTGGCCCTGATTACCGTCATCCTGTTCGGCTTCCAGGCCGCTATCAACAATATCCAGACGCTGCCCAGTGACTATTTCTCTGGCAAGAGTGTTGCCAGCCTCGCCGGTATCAGTGGCGCCGTTGGTGTAATCAGTGTGATTACTGCGATTCAGTTGGTGCCGATTATCACCAACGATGGCACCTATTACCCGCCATTCTTCATTCTCGGTGCTTCTTTGGTCCCGCTGATGTTGATTTCGGTTCTGTTTGTTGGGGGGCGTATCAAACCAGTGCGTAGCAAACAGGAAAAAAACCCACTCGCTGAAGCAGCGAACTAAATCAAGCTTGAAATATCTTCGATAAAAATCGGAACACACAATTACAGTTAGGAGTAGGTATGAAACTTCAAGGTAAAGTAGCCATCGTCAGCGGTGGGGCGCGGGATATCGGAAAAGCGGTATCCCTGAAGCTGGCGGCGGAAGGTGCAAAGGTGGTAGTAAACTACTTCAGCAATGCGCAGGCAGCAGAAGAAACCCTGGCCGAGATCAAAGCGGCCGGTGGCGAAGCGATCATCGCCAAGGGCGATATGACCAAGCAAGCAGACGTGGCCAGCGTCGTTGTCGCGGCGCAAGCCGCTTACGGCAAAACCATTGATATCCTGGTAAATGTCGCCGGCGGTCTGGTAGAGCGTAAAACCATCGAAGAAATGGACGAGGATTTCTTCAATAAAGTCATCTCGCTTAACCTGAACAGCACCTTCCTGCTGACCAAAGCGGTTGTTCCTCATATGGATGGCGGTGCTATTGTAAACCTCGGTTCCCAGGCGGGCCGCGATGGTGGTGGCCCGGGTGCATCTGCTTATGCGACTGCGAAAGGTGCGGTAATGACCTTTACCCGAGCCATGGCAAAAGAGCTGGGTCCGAAAAACATTCGTGTCAACTCGCTTTGTCCGGGCATGATCAGCACGACCTTTCACGACACCTTCACCAAAGATGCCGTGCGCGAAAATGTTGCCAATGCGACGCCGCTGAAGCGCGAAGGTAAGGCTCCGGAAGTGGCTGATGCGGTGGCTTATCTGGCCTCTGAGGAAGCTTCCTTCATCACCGGAACCAATATCGATATCAATGGTGGCCTGTTCTTCTCCTGATTTCGAGGAGTGACCGGCGCGAGTATTACCTGAGGTAGAAGGCGGATCCCATCATGGAAAAGCGCATCGCAATTATCGGCGAGTGTATGCTGGAAATGAACCTGGAGGACGACTGTCGCAGTCATCACAGTGAGCCCCGCTTGGCAGCGGGGTTGTCTTTCGGGGGGGATACCCTGAATACAGCGCTTTACATGGCGCGGTTGGGCGCGGCTGTCGAATATGTTACCGCGCTGGGGGACGATCATCTGAGTGATTGGATGATCCGCCAGTGGCGGGCCGAGGGAATCGGGTGTGATCTGGTGAAACGCGAGGCAAATGCAACGCCCGGGCTGTACCTGATTGAAACCGATAGCGACGGTGAGCGCACTTTCCATTACTGGCGAGATCGATCTCCTGCCCGGCGTCTTCTGGATAACCCGAAAGCAGCTCGTGATCTATTCTCGCAATTGAGGCGGGTTTCAGCGATTTATCTTTCTGGTATTTCGCTGGCGATATTGTCGCCGTATGCACGGGAATGTCTGTTCGATTTTCTGGCAGAGTATCGCCAGGAAGGGGGCAAAATCATTTTTGATGGCAACTATCGCCCGCGGTTGTGGGGGAGTGAAATGCTCACCCGAAAAGCCTATGAGAAAATATACCGGCTCTCAGATATTGCCCTTCCCACACTGGAAGACGAACAAGCTTTGTTTGGCAGCGATAGCGCGAGTGCAGAACAGGTGCTCGAGCGTCTGCAAAACTGGGGAGTTACAGAAATAGTGCTGAAGATGGGGCCCGATGGCTGTCTGGTTGCCGCCAACCGCACCGGAGCCAAGCTGGTGCCGTCAAACAAGGTGATGCCGGTAGATACCACTGCCGCGGGCGATTCGTTTAATGCCGGCTACTTGGCGGCGCGCCTTGCTGGTAAATCCATTGAGCAGTCTGCGGAAAGCGGCCATCGCCTGGCGTCTACTGTTATCCAGTATCGCGGTGCCGTCATTCCCGTATCGGCAATGCCCGACATGTCAGCCATGTAAATATCAGAGCTCGTTTCAAGAAAATACACTGTGTGCAGGTTTATCTTGCGCACAGCCTTTTTATTCTCTTTTCGTGCAGCA
This sequence comes from Microbulbifer mangrovi, assembly GCF_002009015.1. Taxonomy (GTDB): domain Bacteria; phylum Pseudomonadota; class Gammaproteobacteria; order Pseudomonadales; family Cellvibrionaceae; genus Microbulbifer; species Microbulbifer mangrovi. The sequence goes on from NZ_LZDE01000335.1 coordinate 23,062, forward strand.
CTGCTGGTCTTTTTATTCTCCCGTCCAACGTTTTCGTCAGTTTGCTGGCGCGAGTCTCGCTTGACGCCAAGTCTTCCAGATCCAGATACACGTTTATTTTTTGCCGGTGATGCATGTTGCCTGCGCGGGTCTGTATTGCGCTTTTCCGCCCTATAGATATTACCAATCTGTATTACCAATATATGGTTTTCTTGGATTGCAGAAGTTAGAAGCTACCAGGTTAAAAAAAGCGCCAAAAAATTCATTTAGATATTTCCTTTTATAACAATGGGTTATGGAAAAAGCCTCAACCCATCTTACCAATTGGGCTACCAAGCTCGTTGACAGATTTTTCGCAATTGGTTTAACTCCACCCGATAGACGCCTATAAAAATAAATTTTTCTTACGATGAGAGGAAAACGTCGATGAATAACCATAAGAAGTTCGATAAGCAGAGCGCGCTGAGAGATCTCAGTCTGCTGATGCTTTCCGCCTCCACCATGGCATTTGCCCCCATGGTTTTTTCACAGGGAGAAGACGCTGCCGCGCTGGAAGAGGTAAGCGTCACCGGTATCCGCGCCAGTCTGGAGGCGGCAGCCGATGCCAAGCGCGATGATGCGCGTGTTGTTGACGCGGTGGTGGCGGAAGACATCGGCAAGCTGCCCGACAACAACATCGCGGAAGCGCTGCAGCGTGTTACCGGAGTTTCCATCAATCGTGAATTTGGTGTGGGTTCCGAGGTCTCGATTCGGGGCCTCCCGCAAAACCGGGTTGAAGTCAACGGTCGCTCTGTGCTCGGCGATAGCCGTAGCGGAATCGACTTCCAGGATTTTCCCGCCGCCTTTCTGCAGAAAGTGGAAGTGATCAAGTCGCCAACCCCGGAAATGACCGAAGGCGCGCTCGGTGGCACCATCAGCCTGAAGATGGCGCGCCCGCTGGACCTGAATGCGCCCCTGGCAGCTATCTCTGTTCAGGGCGAGTACGCGGACAAGGCGGACAACTGGGCACCGATCATCAGTTCCGGTGTGGGCAATAGCTGGGATCTGGGCGAGGCCGGCACCTTCGGTGCCATCGCGTCACTGGCATACCAGGACCGTACGCTGCGCCGCGACGAATCTCTGGTCCAGCTACAAGTGGGCGAGGTCGATTTCAATGGCGATGGCGTTATCAACGCTGCGGACGCGGCGAAAAACACCCCGAGCGGTGCGTACGTTTACGGTCGCGAGCATACCTTCAATCCGCGTACCGAAGAGCGGGAACGCACTGCGCTGAATCTTTCCTTCCAGTGGGCGCCGGCTTCCGAACAGGGGCAGTTTTACCTGGACTTGAACGCAGTGGAGCGCGACGGCGCACAGGAAACCTTTTCACTGCTGCATATCCTCGACGACCCGACCGTGATCCCAGAGCAAACCTACGAGGACGGAAACGGCCAGCTGCAGAACTTCATGTATGACGAGGTACAGCCCTTGCTGACCACCGGCTCGAGCTTCCGCACCAGTGACTCTTACAGTCACGCATTTGGTGGTGAGTGGAACTTCACTGAACAACTGAGCGTTAGCGGTGAGTACTCCACCGCCAAGTCTGACAGCTATACCCCCTTCTCCGAATTCCGCTTTCGCGGTATTGATCGCTCGATCGAAGGGCAGGGCGCTGACGGCGAAAACAAGTGGTTGATCCCGGTTACCTTCGAGAACAGTAATAACAGCGCCCCGGTTATCGATTTTGCAGACGGATATGTATTTACCGATCAGCAGAACCAGGCCTTCCGTCGCTACGAGGATACCCGTAACTACGTTACCAACCAGGAGGACGCGTTCCGTTTCGACCTGAAGTACGCTGAACCCTTCGGTTTGAACTGGGTGTCGGCAGTCAAGACTGGTGTACGTGTGACCGCGCGCGATTATGAACAGAGCCGCGAGCAGTTCCGCATCACCAACATTTTCAAGAATCTTGAGGACGCCGACGGAAATCCGGACATTATCTGGATGGAAGACATTGTGGCCCAGTTCCCCCAGGCCATGACCAACTACGACTTCACCGGTGATGCGTTCGAGCACACAGGTCGTAGCGGCGCCTACGATCTGGCGAAATTTACCGCATACGATGCGCGCCTGCTGCAGAACCAGCAGGCGACCTTCGATATCGTCAAGCAACTGCTGGCCGGCACCAATATGGAAATCACCGGTAGTCTCGCGGACAATCTCGAGTACCAGGAAGGCGGTTACTCCGAAGTGAATGAGGACACCTCGGCTGTGTACATACAGGCCAACCTGGACTTCGGCGACGTACGTGCTGTTGTCGGTGGTCGCTACGTATCGACCGACATCACGTCAAAGGCTTACCAGGAAGGTGAAATTGTCTCCGACGGCGCCAGCTACAATGACTTCCTGCCCAGCCTGAATGTGACCTGGGACCTGAGTGAAGACACTCTGATGCGGTTTGCCGCGGCCAAGGTAATGCGCCGCGCGGACTTCAACGAGCTGAGCCCCGCGTACGAGTTCCGCGACGCCTACATCGCTGCCAGTCGTGGTAACCCTGAGCTCGAGCCGTACCGTGCCACCCAGTTCGATATCGCGGCGGAGCATTACTGGGATAGCAATATGGTTTCTGCGACCCTGTTCTACAAGGACGTGGAATCCTTCCTGACCCGTACCTACGAATGTAAGAACCTGCCCGAAGTGGTCAGCACTCTGACCAACGTTTCCGACTACGACAAAATCTGTCTGTGGCAGGCGGATGGTATCCAGTATGCCAACGCCAGCACACCGACTTCACAGATGGGCATCCTCACCGATTTCATCACCAATGGTGAAAATGGCAAGATCCAGGGGCTGGAGCTGGGTTACCAGCAGGCGTTCGACTTCCTGCCCGGTCGCTGGTCCGGCCTCGGCATGAGCGCCAACTACACCTACGCAGATAGCGAAGACCCGAACGGCGTACCGCTGACGGATATTTCCGAAAATACCTTCAATACACAGTTTTACTACGAGTACGAAGGCTTCGGAATCCGTCTGGCATACACCTACCGCGATCGCTTCCTGGATGAAGGTCAGACCAAGCGTGTACTGCCACTCGGTGAGCTTGTGATCCCAGGTGCGACCGTTGATGACGACCCTACGCTCGGTAACGATTACCGCGAAGACCTGTCGCAACTAGACCTCTCTGCAAGCTACGATGTGACCGATGACATCACTGTGATCGCCAATGTCACCAACCTGACTGCAGAACCCACCATCAATACCGGTGCTAATGGTACGGCCTTCCAGATAATGGAAACCGATCGCCGCTACGTACTGGGTATTCGCGCCAAGTTCTAATTGGTCATAGTGACCGGAGGCGCTCCGCCACCGGTCACCTTCTGAAAAAGCAGAATCTTCGATGCAGTACAAGATAGCCTTCCGATGTTGCGGCGGCTTCATCGTGGTTGTCTCTCTGTAGAGAAACCGCAGCAGCCAGTAATCGCTGTAATTATCCACACCCTACAAAAAAATAATGAGGATCCAATGAAAGCTAAATCCTTGGCGATGAAAATCAGTTGTGTAATGGCGTTGTCAGCCTGTATGGCTTCAGCCAGCGTATCCATACAAAATCCCGGTTTCGAAAGCGACTGGGACAGCTGGAATGATACCGATCCGTCGGCAATTTCGGGGGTTGCCTATAGCGGCAGCAAGTCTGCGAAAATTTCCGGAAGCGGCGGTAAGCTGGAGCAGCAGGTTTCTGTGAGCAGTAATACCAATTATCGGCTAAGCGCATATGTGCGCGGTGCCGGTACCGTAGGTGCGAAGGTGAGTGGCAGTACCTTCGATAGCAGTGCTGACAGTTCAGACTGGCAACAGGTTTCTGTCGAGTTCAATTCCGGTAGCGCGAGCAGCATTACGGTATTCGGTACCTACAATGGCGGTGAGGGCCGATTCGATAGTTTTGCACTGGAAGAACTCGGCTCTGGATCTGGGTCCAGCGGTGGTAGCGGTACATCCAGTTCAGGCGGCGGCGGTTGTACATCTGGCAGCAATCTGGCCGTATCATCGGCCTCTGACGACGGTACTAACGACGGGCACGGTCCGGGCAACGTACTCGACGGAAGCCTTGCTGATGAATCCCGTTGGTCGTCCCTGGGGATCAAGTGGATCACCCTGGACCTTGGCAGTGTACAGGCTGTGGAGGGGGTGGATATCGCCTGGTATAAGGGCGATCAACGCACTAGCTTTTTCTCCATTGAAACCTCAGTCGACAACAGCAACTGGACCACGGTGCTGTCCGCTGGACAGTCCAGCGGCTCCACTACTGATCTGGAAGGCTATGATTTGACTGACTCCAGTGCCCGCTACGTGCGTCTGACCGGCAGTGGCAATTCCGCCAATAACTGGAATAGCATCCTGGAAATGGATGTAATCGGGTGTAGTGACGGCAGTGGTTCGGGAAGTAGTTCTAGCGGCAGCTCCGGCGGGAGCTCGGGTTCAGGCTCCAGTTCGGGAGGTTTTCTGGATCCAAATCTACCTCCTTCCAGTAATTTCGATCTCGCAGACTGGTACCTGAGCGTACCCAGTGACAATGATGGCAGTGGGACCGCGGACTCAATCAAAGAAGTCGAGTTAAATGGAGGTTACGAAAACAGTAGCTATTTCTATACGGGTACTGATGGCGGCATGGTATTCCGTTGCCCCGTTGACGGCTACAAGACGTCGACAAATACGTCCTATACCCGTACCGAGCTACGCGAGATGCTGCGCCGTGGCGATACAAGTATCAGCACTCAGGGTGTCAACGGAAATAACTGGGTATTCGGTTCCGCACCGGCGTCTGCACGTAATGCCGCGGGTGGTGTCGATGGTATCTTGCGCGCAACGTTGGCTGTTAACCATGTAACCACCACTGGTGATAGCGGCCAAGTAGGGCGCGTAATTGTGGGGCAGATTCACGCCAACAACGATGAGCCTTTACGTCTTTATTACCGCAAACTACCGGGTAATAGCAAAGGCTCTGTGTACATCGCGCATGAGCCGAACGGTGGCAGCGACAGCTGGTATGAAATGATTGGTAGCCGCTCCAGCAGTGCTTCAAATCCTTCCGATGGTATCTCTCTGGATGAAATCTGGAGCTACGAGATCAAGGTGGTGGGCAATACGCTCACTGTTACCATCTCCCGTGAGGGTAAGGCCGATGTGGTTCAGGTCGTGGATATGGGAAACAGTGGTTACGATGTCGCTGACCAGTACCAGTACTTCAAGGCCGGCGTGTATAACCAGAATAATACTGGTAGCGGTAGTGACTATGTGGAAGCCACGTTCTATTCATTAGAGAACAGCCACGATGGCTATGCTTACTAAAACTCGTGTCAACGCATGAAGTGAGCACCCTTATGTACAGCGCTGTAGTGCTTATTTAGACGGGTACCCTGCGCAAAATTCCCGGAGCGGTAACTGTAACTGGTCGCTTCGGGGATTTTCGTGCAAGCCAAGCGTCATTGTCGCTTTGAGGTGGATTTGCGTATGTGGGCAATGATCCAAAGGAAGGTGGATGCTGGGTTACAAGGGGTATTTACGGGAAAAATGGTGGCCCTCCGTCAATTGAATAACTGTGCTAACCAATTGATTTATAAGGTGTAATGTGGTTGATCGACAGACTGATACCCCCAGATGTACCCCCACAAGATAGCCTTAGATTCTGCCTGTACAGGTGCTTTCCTTCACCTCATGCGAATGAAAGATGGAATACGGTAACGCGATTCCTGGGGTCCCCGGCGAATTACCTCGTTGCACCGAACTCTATGTTTGATGAGTGGCGTGTGACAAGGTTCTCCTTTTTCTGCTACTCCTGCACCGGTAAACTCGAGGCAAAGTGACGCCACTAGAACAGAAGTAGCAGGAATAGCGCCCAAAATGGCTAAAAAGAAAGCAAAAGAGCAGCCCGATACCCTCGCCTCCATCGAAAGAACCCTCTGGGCCGCTGCCGACAAACTGCGCGCCAACATGGATGCTGCCGAGTACAAGCACGTGGTACTGGGGCTGATCTTCCTAAAGTACATCTCCGACAGCTTCGACGAGTTTCGCAGTCAGCTCACTGCCCGGTTCCAGGACCCGGAGGAAGATCTCTACTGGGAGGACGCTACCGATGAGGATATCACCGGCGAACTGGAAGACCGGGACCACTACCTGGCCGCCAATATCTTCTGGGTGCCGGCCGAGGCCCGCTGGGGCACGATCCAGGCCAAGGCGCGGGAGGCAGATATCGGCCGCACCATCGACAACGCCATGGTGGCCATCGAGAAAGAGAACCCGCGTCTCAAGGGTATCCTCAACCGTGAGTACGGCCGCGAGCGCATGAAGCAGGTGCGCCTGGGCGAGTTGATCGACCTGATCGCCACCATCGGTTTCAACGACACCGAGCACCGTGCCAAGGACGTGCTGGGCCATGTATACGAATACTTCCTCGGTCAATTTGCCAGTGCTGAGGGCAAGAAAGGTGGGCAGTTCTATACACCTAAGTCCATTGTTAGCCTGATTGTCGAGATGCTGGAACCCTACAAGGGGCGGGTGTACGACCCGGCCATGGGTTCCGGTGGCTTCTTTGTGTCCTCTGAAAAGTTCATCGAATCCCACGGCGGCAAGCTGGGGGATATCTCCATCTATGGCCAGGAGTCCAATCCCACCACTTGGCGGCTGGCGGCCATGAATATGGCCATCCGCGGTATGGACTTCAACTTCGGTAAGGAACCTGCAGACAGCTTCCACAACGACCAACACCCGGACCTAAAGGCCGACTACGTGATGGCCAATCCACCGTTCAACATCTCGGACTGGGGTGGCGATGCGATGGAAGCGGACAAGCGCTGGCAGTACGGTACCCCACCGGTGGGTAACGCCAACTTTGCTTGGGTCCAGCATATGCTGCACCATCTGGCGCCCAATGGGCGTGCCGGTATAGTGCTGGCCAACGGTTCCATGAGCTCCAACACCAACAACGAGGGCGCCATCCGTAAGGCTCTGGTGGAGGCGGACCTGGTGGAATGTATGGTGGCCCTGCCGGGGCAGCTATTTACCAATACTCAGATTCCCGCATGTATCTGGTTCCTGGCCCGGAGCAAGCCGCGCCGGGGCGAGGTGCTATTTATTGACGCCCGCAGCAAGGGTGAGATGGCCAGCCGGGTATTGAAGACCTTCAGCGACGAAGATATCGCCGCGATTGCCGAGGTGTACCACCAGTGGCGCAACGGTGATGACGACTATGCGGATGTAGCCGGCTTTGCGAAGAGTACGGCGCTGGGCGAAATCCGCAGCAATGAGCATGTGTTGACGCCGGGGCGCTACGTGGGTGCCGCTGACGCGGAAGATGATCAAGCGTCGTTCGCAGAGAAAATGGCAGCGTTAACTGGTCAGCTAAAAGAGCAGTTTGAGCGTAGTCTGACTATGGAGAACAATATCAAAGAAAAGCTGGCGGAGTTGGGTTATGAGCTCTGACAAGATCTTTGATAGCTACCCGGACAGTTGGCGGAGTATCTCCTTGGGAGAGCTGTGCGCAGATGGCGGGGGGGCGATACAAACAGGGCCATTCGGTAGCCAGCTACACGCGAGAGACTATGTCAAAAGTGGTATTCCTTCGATTATGCCGAAAAACATCTCAGTTGAAGGTATTTCGACAGATGATATTGCGCATATTTCAGAGGCCGATGCGAACAGATTAAGTAAGTACCTCACGAGGGAAGGTGACATTGTCTACAGCCGTCGCGGAGATGTCGAAAAGTGCTCTTTGGTCACTGCGAAAGAAGATGGCTGGTTATGTGGCACAGGGTGTCTGCGCGTGAGACTAGGTAATCGGGCTCCTATTACACCGGTATACCTACATGCCTATTTATCTCATCCCAGAGTCAGGCAATGGGTTAGTCGCCATGCTATTGGTGCCACCATGCCAAACTTGAACACGTCAATTTTGTCATCGTTACCGGTATTAATACCTGAAAAAGCACAGGAAAAAGTTGTAGAAGATCTATGGCGAGGCTTAACTGAAAAAATAAAACTTAACCGTCGTACCAACGAAACGCTAGAGCAAATCGCCCAAACCCTGTTCAAAAGCTGGTTCGTAGACTTCGACCCGGTGCATGCCAAGGTGGCGGTGCGTGAGCATTTCGAGCAGCGCACCGCCGAATACGGCGAGCCACTGCCGACACCCGTCGCCATCGGGGAAGCCCAGAACATTGCCGCCGCCGCTACCATCGCAGGCCTTAAATTTGATCCTCCCAATATTAGCGATACCCGATCGCTGCTGGAGGCCGAGCTAGCAGAGTTGGATTCTGAGAAGCGCGAGCAGCTGAAACAACTTGCCGCCGCTTTTCCTAGTGACTTTGAAGAAACAACACGTGGGAAGTCACCGGCAGGGTGGCAGATTAGGCCGCTGGACACGATTGCTAAGTATCAGAATGGGCTAGCGTTGCAGAAGTACAGGCCCGAGAACGAGAGTGAATTCCTGCCGGTGCTAAAGATTGCTCAGCTAAAAAAAGGATATACCGATGGGGTAGAAAAGGCGTCGCCTAACATCAAAGAATCCTGTCGGGTCTATGACGGTGATGTAATCTTCTCTTGGTCAGGCTCGCTGGTGGTCGACGTCTGGTGTGGCGGGGATGCCGCTCTCAACCAGCATTTGTTTAAGGTCACGTCCAAAGATTATCCCAAGTGGTTCTTCTACCAGTTCACCAAGCATCATCTGTGCGAATTTCAGCGAATTGCTGCAGCAAAAGCGGTAACCATGGGTCATATCAAGAGAGAGCATCTTAGCCAAGCTTTGTGTGCTGTGCCTCCCGATGATTTTCTGGATCTGTTAACTAGAACGTTCGCCTTCCTGTTGGAAAAAGGGATCAGCCTTCGGTTGGAGAGCCGAACTCTAGCCGAGATCCGAGACCAGCTTTTACCAAAATTGCTATCTGGCGAAATCCAACTCAACCCAGAATCCGCTGTCGAGGCCAACTAATGTATCAGATCGATAAGGATGCGAATCGTATATCCCCGCTGCAAGAAAAAAGGTTCTCTGAGCTTGGTTTTCGTGAACGCGAGCACTTGCAGGAATGGCTGGCAGCCAACCCAGAGGTGCTGGGGGAGGAGCTGCTGATAATTCAGAAGGAGTTCGATGGTTTCGATGAGACCCGTGAGCGTCTCGACCTACTAGCCTTGGACAAGCAAGGCCATCTGGTGGTCATAGAGAACAAGCTCGACGATTCCGGTCGCGATGTAGTGTGGCAGGCGCTTAAGTACGCCTCCTACTGCGCCGGACTAACCAAGAGCCAGATCGTCGCCATCTATCAGCAGTACCTAGACAAGTATGAGCCCGGCCACACTGCCCAGCAGCGTCTGAGCGAATTCTTCGACGATGCCGAGTTTGACGAGCTGACCCTCAACCCAGGTTCCGACCAGCGCATCCTCTTCGTCGCAGCAAACTTTCGGCGCGAGGTCACTTCCACCGCCCTGTGGCTGATGGAGCACCGCATCCGTATCCAGTGCATCAAGGCCGTGCCCTACGCCCTGGGTGATCAGCTGTTGCTGAAGCTGGATCAGATTATTCCGGTCAAGGAAGTCGAGGAATATATGGTCGGCATCAGCGATAAGAAGCAGGAGGAGCAGTCCAGTGAGCGGGCTGTACGAAACAGTCACCAAATCCGGCAGAAGTTCTGGAAGGTATTTTTAGAAACCATTCGTGCTAGTGATTGCCGGCTTTACGACAACGTGAATCCCGGTAAGGAGAACTTCAGCAATGCCGGCTCGGGTCTCAGTGGGGTCAGCTACTATGTCTCCTTTGGTCGTACTTTCGTGCGAGTAGAGCTGTTCTTTGGCCGTGACAATCCAGAGGAGAACACCGCAATGTGGACCGCTATGCACGACCGCCGTGACGAGCTAGAAGCACGCTTCGGCGACGCTCTGGAGTGGAACCCTTTGGAAGGGAAGAAGGGTTGCCGGATTTACTTTCAGCAGCCAGCTGATGGATTTAATCCTGATGACTGGCACCGGATGGCCGAGTGGTTGACGAAATACATGGCGCGACTTGAAGATACCTTCAAGTCGGAAATTCCAGGGCTCAAAAGTATGCTCAGCGAGCGACAGGAAGCGAGCGCAGAGCCAGCGTAAAACAAACGATCCAGGACGGAATAAGAATAACAACATGATTAACGAAGACCAGCTTGAAGACCTCTGCCAGACCTGGTTCGAAGATATTGGTTATCAGGTTATCCAGGGCGAGGTGATCGCTCCGGATACCTCCAATGCCGAGCGCGATGACTGGCAACAGGTGATGCTGCGCCCCAGACTTCGGTCTGCCATCGAACGCCTCAACCACTTTCTGCCGGAGGTGGCCCGAGAGGAGGCCTTCCACGTGGTTACCAATCAGGAGGCGCCGGTTCTTGCACAGGCCAACCGCGGCTTACACCGGTTGCTGGTGGATGGTGTCAATGTTGATGTGGCGGGAAACGAGGTCACCGAGGGTGTGTTCGTACGCCTGGTCGACTTCGAACACCCGGAGAACAACGATTGGCTAGTGGTACGCCAGTTCACTGTCGTTGGTCAACGCAAACGTCGCCCGGACATGGTGGTGTTCGTAAATGGCCTGCCCTTGGCGGTGATCGAGCTGAAAAACCCCGCCGACGAGAAAACCGATATCTGGTCTGCTTATAACCAGATCGATACCTACAAGGAGCAGATCCCGGATCTGTTTGTGACCAACACGGCGTTGGTGATTTCGGATGGTCAGCAGGCGCGGCTGGGCTCCCTAACGGCTAATCAGGAGCGTTATCTGCCCTGGCGTAGTATCACCGGGGATCGGGATGAGGATATCGGCAAGCTCGAGCTGGAGGTGCTCGTACGCGGGCTCTTTGCCCCGGAGCGCTGGCTCGATTACCTACGTCACTTCATCATCTTTGAAGAAGACCGCGGCAAGGTGATCAAGAAGATCGCCGGCTATCACCAGTTCTTTGCCGTGCGTGCGGCCACCGAGACTGCCATTGAAGCCCATCAGGCGGGAAGCAACCGTGGGGGTGTGGTGTGGCACACCCAGGGCTCCGGCAAGAGTATTTCCATGTGCTGCTTCGCCGCCAAGCTGGCCGGGAGTGCGGAATTGGGCAATCCGACCTTGGTGATTGTCACAGACCGCAATGATCTGGACGGACAGCTGTTCCAGACCTTCAGTGCGGCACGGCAGCTGTTGCGGCAGACACCGGTGCAGGCGGACAGCCGGGACGAGTTGCGGCGGCTGCTGTCGGCTCAGGCTTCCGGTGGCATTATCTTCACCACCATCCAGAAGTTTGCGCTATTGGATGGGGAGAACCAGCACCCTCAGCTGAGTGAGCGAGGCAATGTCTTGGTCATTAGTGACGAGGCCCACCGTAGTCAATACGGGCTTAAGGCACGATTAACTGAGTCGGGTAAGTACCAGTACGGTTACGCCAAGCACCTGCGCGATGCCCTGCCCAACGCCACTTTCGTCGGCTTTACCGGGACCCCCATCGAGCTGGAAGACAAGGATACCCGTGCGGTCTTCGGTGACTATATCCACGTCTACGATGTGGAGCAGGCAGTAAAGGACGGGGCTACGGTGCCGATCCATTACGAATCCCGCCTGGCCAAGATCGAGCTGAAGGAAGACGAGCTGCCACAGATCGACGCCGAAGTAGATGAATTGACCGAGGCGGACGAAGAAGAGGCTGGAGAGCGCTTCAAGGGTCGCTGGGCAGCTTTGGCTGCGGTGGTGGGGGCCGAACCCCGGATTAAGCAGGTGGCCGGTGATATCGTCCAGCACTTCGCTACACGGCAGTCTGCGATTCCCGGTAAGGGCATGATCGTCTGTATGAGCCGCGCCATCTGCGTGGATATGTACAACGCGATTACCGCTATGCACCCGGAATGGCATGACACCGATCCCGAGAAAGGTGCCATCAAGGTGGTGATGACCGGCTCTGCTGCGGACCCAGCCCACTACCGCCCGCATATCCACCCTAAGGAAACACTGAAGCGTTTTGAGCAGCGAGTGAAGGACCCGGCAGACCCGCTACAGCTGGTGATCGTTCGCGACATGTGGCTGACCGGCTTCGACGCCCCCTGCCTGCATACCCTGTATATCGATAAGCCGATGAAGGGGCACAACCTGATGCAAGCCATCGCGCGGGTGAACCGGGTCTTCGGCGATAAACCGGGTGGGCTGGTGGTGGACTATATCGGTATCGCCACCGAGCTGAAGGAGGCGTTGAAGACCTATACCGCAAGCCATGGCCGCGGCAAACCCACCGTCGATGCTCACGATGCGCTAGCGGTGTTGTTGGAGAAGTTAGAGGTGGTGCGAGGGTTGCTCCACGGTTGCGACTATTCCGACTTCGCTACAAAGCCGTTGGAGTTGATGGCACCGGCGATGGACTTCGTGCTCGGCCAAGAAGATGGAAAGGCACGCTACTGCGATACAGTGCTGGCTATCAGCAAAGCGTACGCCCTGTGTGGGACTCTGGATGAGGCCGCAGCGCTGAAGGAAGAGATTGCTTTCCTGCAGGCGATAAGGGCAGCGCTGATCAAGCGGGAGCAATCGGATAAAAAACTGACCGATGCTGAAAAGCAGGCACGGATGCGCCAGGTTCTGAGCAACGCGATTGTTTCCGACCGGGTGGTGGATATCTTTGAGGCAGTGGGGCTCGATAAGCCGAATATCTCTATTCTCTCTGAGGAGTTCATGCAGGAGGTTGCGGGGATGAAGCACCGTAACCTGGCGGTGGAAATCCTGGAGCGTTTGCTGGCAGACGAGATTAAGACCCGTAGTGCAAAGAATGTGGTTCAGGCCAAGAAGTACTCCGACCGCCTCAAAGACACGCTGGTGAAATATCAGAATCGCTCCATCCAGACCGCACAGGTGATCGAGGAGCTGATCGCCATGGCCAAAGAATTCAAAGCGGCAGCCAATCGCGGTGAGCAACTGCGTCTGAGTGAAGACGAGCTTGCCTTCTACGAGGCATTGGAGATGAACGAAGCATCGGTGCGGAAACTCGGAGAGGAAGTGTTGCGTACCATTGCCATGGAGCTAACGCTGCGGCTCCGGAATAGCACCACCGTTGACTGGCAGGTGCGGGAATCTGTGCGAGCGAAGTTGCGCCTATTAGTAAAACGGATTCTTAAGAAATATAAGTACCCGCCGGACCAGCAGGACGAAGCCGTGGATCTGGTGCTGAAGCAGGCAGAAGTATTATCGGAGGGGTGGGCAGGGTAGCGGAGGCGAGCAGGTCCAAAGACGAAGGGATACTGCCTGTAAAAATTTATAAATAAAGCGCCATTGCGAGGGATGTGTGATGAATTACAGTGATTGGAAGCGGCGGTATTCGCGTGCTACTACAGATGAGCTTATGTACCTTTATGTCCGTGGTGGGCTCCTCCCAGAAGCTACCCGTGCACTGGAGGAGATTCTGTGCAACCGGACAGACTTTTCTGGAGAAGAACTCGAGTTGCTTAAGCGTGATATTCGGGTCCATAGTAAGCGCGAAAAATCTTCCACGTCCTTCCAAACAATACCTCCCAGTAATGGCGAAAAGAAAAAAGGGACCAAGGGCTCCTTTAATAAAATCTATAGTATTTTTTTAGGTTTGGCCCTCGCGTCATTATTAATCCCTGTAGGACGCTTGGTGTTCTTTATATTAGAGGATCCCCATACACTTCAGTGTCAGTTTGCAAGTTATCTATTAAGAAGTGGTAATGAAGAGCAAAGAGAGCAATGGTGTTCTCGAATAGATAAGACTCCCGAGGAAGAAGTGTCTTCTGGAGACGGAAAGTACGGAGTTCTCAGTGGTGATCGTGAAGCAATTTCCATCAGTGAAGATGTAGTCTATCAGTCGAAAATAGTCGGAAAATGGTCCTGTGAATATTATTTCATTGAGGATGGGGTGCGCGTGCGTGCTACTGAAAGTGCTGAGTATTTCGCGGGTGGTCGCGCAGATTCAGCTGGGAATGTGATGTACCAATCAGACTCAATTATTCCATTTGATTTTGAATTTAAGCAAAGCCACCAGTGGTCCATAAAAGGCGGCCGGTTAACGGAGGTCACAGACGCTTTCGAAATGTATCCCGCTAGTAGTTGGAGTCAGAACGATATATCTATGGATATTGACTCCCTAGATCCAGATGATTTAGTCGAAACTTATGAAATATTAGAGTTATCTGAGACAGCGCTCGTTCTTAGGGCGGAATCTGATGGAGTAGAGCATGGATGTTCAAAGGCTATTGCTGGAGGTGGCCGCGAGAGAAAGATTCAAGGGATTCCTGCGCCGATCACACTGGGCGGTTTTACGTCAGCCCCGCCGGTCGACATCGAATCATCAAAGCATGATCGCGTAACCAGGCTACCCTACTCAAGTCCGGGCATTAAAATAACCGTAGCGATATATGATGTAGGGTATCAGTACCTCCCTGATGGATCCGGATCTGAGCTGGCATTAATAGAACTAAAGAGCCTCATATCTGAAGCCAATGATAACCTTAGGGCAGGGGATGGGGATAATGTTAAAATTTCAGAAGTCGTACCCATGGGATTGACGCCGGAGAATGCTAATTTTTTGGGTAGGAGGCTAGATTTTCCCTCTGATGATGGAGCAATAAGTCACCACCTCTTTCTAACAGTCTTTAATAATAAGTTTCTTAAGGTAGTAGCCACTTCATCTTCCCGTCCTGGCTCGACAGAAAGAGTCCACGCATTCGTGATGGCGTACACAAGAATACTCTGGCCGAATCCGGATGTGATTTAGCCATTTCCGGGAATGTACCCTGGCATTGTTTCAGAGCCAGCAGTTGTCTGTGAGACACTGCAGAAATAATCGGGCCATACCCCTGCCAAGGCTGAGGCAGGGGTGGAGCTATAGCTTGTCGGGATCAATTCCATGCTCAATTAGGATCGCTCGCGCTTGCTCAGGAGTCATTTCTTCGCTGGGTCGATACTCAGTCCTCTGATCCACTGCCAGTCGCTCACTGTACTTCTTAGGGGCCGTGACCTTTGCGTACCATTGTCGGGCACCAATCCTGAGCTTGGCGGCCTGAATTTCAGTAGTGAGCTCGGCGCCCTCACAATTGTCGGCGATCTCCAGCACTTGGTCGGCGAGATAGTCTGCCTTCGCATCCTTAGCCGCGAGATATTGGTTCAAAAACTCAGGGTGTTCTCCAGATCTAAGCCATAGGAGGACCGTAGTACGTGACGGCATATCCCTGTCGGCGCAGATATAGTGCAAAGACTCGCCGTTGGCGATTCGACTGCAAATCCGGGATGTCATCTCATCTGTGAAAATTGTCGGACGAGGCATAGGGAAGGTTCCTTAGTTGCTGTTAACTTACCGGGAACCAATGATGTTCCCGGTTATTAAACGCTATATCGCTACCTGAGGCGTCATTGCTTGTTTTCCTGGTAGCGGATAGTTATTAATGGATTGGTTCAACTTAAGGTTCTGCTACCTCAGTCCCCTTGCTGCTCGGGGTCGGTAGCGGAGTAGCGCTCTCTGGAACTTCTTCAGGGAGATACCGAAGAAATGCATCTTGGAAGGCACCGCGCGAGAATCCTCGACGGTTCTCATAGCCCTTCTTGAGTTGTTGGCTTTTTACACCAAAGGGTTGTAGCAGCTTGGCGAGACCATGAGGGCTGATAGGCCTGCCATTGCGCCACTCCCCCCACGGCCGATCTTCCATTGCAATCAGCGCGCCGAGTAACTCTGTTGTCCATAGGTTGTCTCGGCTTGTACTCAAGAAAATCGAGCGTAAGTCAGTTAGGAGCATGGTGCTGTAGTCTTGGTTTTCCCGCGGAGAGTCTTCGAGCCTACTCATGGCCAGGCGAGCCAGGTTTGGCCAATCACCACCGATAGTGTCAGCAATGGCTAGGAGAGGGATCCAATTGTCTTCAGCCCTGTCGTTACCAACCGCGGGAACATCCGGCTCCGCCATACCGAGCTTGCGTTGATGATCACGGGCCCATCGTTGACATTGCTGCCGTAGGGAGTGGTTATTACGATTAATATTCACCGGAACCTTTTGGACTTTTTCGGTGGCCAGCTTACGCCGTAGCGTTAGGGTTATGGATCGGTCTCTGATGGTGTCTGGGGGCTCACTAATCATGGCAATGGCCATGGGTGACCATGTACTAAACCGCTGAGGCTTGTAGTCATCGCCACCAACCCGGATCACAAATGCCATGCTCTTTCTGTGGCCTGAATTGATGATCCCTACCATATCGCTATTATCCTTCTTGTTCAGGAAGGTATCCGCTTCATCAATTAGTAGTGCGGGGGACCACTCCTGAATCATGCGAAAAATCGCCGCTGCAGAAACATTAGATGTGGGTAGCGCTCGATGAGCCATGCTTGAAAGAAGCTCCATAACGGTAGATTTCCCACACCGTTTTACCGGCGATGACAGCAGGAGCTTTGGAAAGATGCTGAAGCCGTCATAGCAGTAGGTGCCGATTGTCCACAGAGTTAATGCGATGCTTCCGCTGTCGGGTAGAATGCAAAAGCGATCAAATTGCTGCTGGATTTCCGTAGCGATAGTGTGCCCCTCCACTGACTTATGCCACGGACGTATGCCGTCGCTAACTTCCCAGCTTTCGGCGTCCGGCTCGCGGATTTGGCTGGCTCGCCTGTCATTTACCAATCTGTCGAGAATATTCACAGTTACACCGAGCTTGGTGGAGGCATCTTTTCTCTGGCGTCCATAATCGAGCTTGTTTAGAGCTGCTAGACGCTTTAACTCTAATTCATCGCTAGCACGGCTAGTCTCTTCCTTGGCGCTGCCTTGTACCACAGTAGCTTCAGTGTCGCGGCTCGGTTGTTTTGCCATTTTGGAGCGCCCCTGTCTCGGACCGGTTTTTTCATCTTTCATGGTTAGCACTCTTCTTCACTTGTAATCAGTTTGTGCTTTAGCTCCAGTAGGTACTCCCCCTCCCAGACGATAATTCTCGGCGCTAGGCGAACTCCTCGCTTGGCTTTACCCGAACTGCTCCATCGCCACCAGGTAGTTAGGCTAACCCCAAACAGGCGAGCGCACTCTGATGCACGGTACAGGAATTGGGGGTTGATCGGTTGCTTCTGATTAATCGGTCTCATCTATCGGCCCTTCAAATTACGTTGGGATTCGAGGCGTAATGTATGGGGCAAATGGGGGGAAGGGAATATCAGTGAATACTAGGTAGTATGCGGGGAACTCTACCTAGGGTTTTGCGGATGCCTGCTAGTTTAGTGTTCTTTGGATTACCGCTTTCGATGTTTGTTGAGCTTATTTGCTTCTGCAAATATTTCGTCCAGCTTGGCGCGCGAGACTCCTCGCATACCGCCGAACTTTTCCTGTAATTCGATTAGCTCTTCACGGATCATTGTCTGGTTAGCATTGGGGTTCTGGCTTTTCTCGATAGTAAGTTGTAGGAAAACCCAGATAATGTTCAGAAAGCTGTCGCGTTCCCTCGGCGCAATACCTCCCTCACTGGTCCGTACTTGGTCTATTCCTGAAGGTGTACCGGAAGCTGACGCCAGGAATTCCACTGGTATCATAAGATCACCGGCTGTGATTTGGGTATTGTCGACTTCGCGGTATATAAAAGGCTGCTCGGCGTCGGGATACTGCCTCGTGAACATTTCATCCAGGGTTTGGTGAGAGAAACGCTCTTCGCCAAGTGCTGCAGGAATGAGGGGCCATCGGGCGGGTATCAAAACCCTTTCTCCGTCTTTGAGTTCGATGCGGCGCCGGTCGATGCTCGTTTTTAGACTGGTGGGACCGCCGTCGGTGACGAACTTATACAGCGCTTCTTCAATAAGCTGAGCGCTGTTCTTTATCGGTAGCGGGCAGGGACCTGAGATATCGTGACCTCCAGCCCAGACAGTTAGCGATGTACCGTAGTCTTCATCGGTGACCAGTCGGTATGTTTCAACCGGGCGTTCGCTCGCATACCGGTGCGGTGGGATCAGGTAGTATGGAACCAGAGATCCAGAGGCAATCTCGCTGAAAATCTGTTGGATAGCCATGTCTGGATGCTGCTTTATCGCTTTGTTGATCGAGATTAGACTTGTCAGCCAGTTTTTCATGGGCGGCGTCCGCGCAAATCCAAATCAGAGTTGTAGTCACTCCATGTGGTTGATTCCTACACAATCAGCTAAAGCCGGAAAGAGGCTCGCCTTTTACCTGGAGTTGAAATTGACTGTTACGACGTTTTCCTTATTGGCCTGTTGTCGGAGCTCGTCCAAATAGTCAGCCCATCGCTGCATCATCTTTACTCTCTGGTCCAGGTGTTTAGTTCGGTTGTAGGCTCTACCATTGGCGTCTTTCACGGTGTGGGCTAGTTGATGCTCGATATGCTCAACACGCTCATTGAGGACCTCATCGAGAAGAGTACGAGCCATCGCTCGGAAGCCGTGCGGTGTAATGACTTCGTTGCCATACCCCATGTTTCTCAGGGCTGTTCTTACGGCATTCTCCGACATGCACCGGCTGGCGCCTTTTGGGGATGGAAATACGTAGCGGGACCGTCCGGTGAGCGGTTGTAGCTCTCTGAGAATCTCCACTGCCTGCCTTGGCAGGGGAATAATATGTGGATGCCGGGTTTTCATTTTTTCGGCGGGGAGCTCGATACGTTGGTTTTCCCAGTTGATCTCTGCCCACTCCAGGGCCCGAAGCTCGCCCGGTCTGCAGAACAGCATCGGCGATAGTTTGAGTGCGGCACGCACGGTCGGGGTGCCGTGATAAGCGTCAATCGCAATTAGTAGTTTTCCTACGTCCGTTGGGTCAGTAATAGTTGGAAAGTGCTGAGTTTGAGTCGGCTGAAGCTGGTCGCCGACAACGACAGCGGGATCATTGCTGGCATAGCCGCCGGCGATGGCAAAGCGGAATACCATGCTGGCGGTTTGCTTCGCGCGCTTTGCGGTCTCAATGGCGCCGCGGGCCTCGATTCGTTTGAGTACCGCAAGGACTTCAGGTGGGGTGATATCCGCTATAGGTCGCGACCCTAGGTAGGGGAAGAGGTCACGCTCCAGAAGGCGCAGAGTCCTCGTGCGGTGACTTACCGACTTGTCGCCCATGCGTGTGGCGAACCAGCCTCGTGCTAGGGCTTCGAATGTGTTTGCTGCGGCTGCAAAACTATCCGCCTTCTGGGCCTTTCGGTGATCACTGGGGTCGATACCATCTGATAGGAGTTGCCGGGCTTCATCGCGCTTCTGCCGGGCCTTCTTGAGGCTGACCTCGGGGTAGACACCAAGAGCGAGCAGGCGCTCTTTCTTGGTTACTGGGTGGCGGTACTTAAGTCGCCAGTACCGGCTGCCATTTTTGGCCACCAGCAAGAACATGCCCTTCCCGTCGCTGAGCTTGTAATCCTTCTCTCGGGGCTTTGCTTGTTTTACCTGAAGTTCTGTCAGTGCCATAACGCAACCTCAGTGGTGGCAGGGCCTGCAGTCGCTTTGGGGGTACCTGAACGTAGTGTCGGGCGAAGTACCCCCGCATATACCCCTCTATACCCTGGTCTTTAGGGGTACGTATGGTACGTATGCAATAGTAGTTTAGAGTGGAAAGCTAACTATGGTAGGGGTTGTGGGGGTATATGGAACTTTATGGAATGAAGTAATGGTGGGCCCTCCGGGACTTGAACCCAGGACCTGCCGATTATGAGTCGGATGCTCTAACCAACTGAGCTAAGGGCCCCCACCGGGGCTCGCAGGGACCTGCGAGCGGATGGGCAAAGTACTCGATTTTTTGTGTCAAATCAACGCTTTGCCCGGTTGTGTTGGCCTTACCAGGCCCAGTTGAAGCCCAGACTTGCGTTTGCGCCGGACCAGTCCAGGTCGTCCAGTGAGCGCTGGTATCCCACATTGAGGAATGCGCTGCCCAGCTTGCTCTGCAGCAGTACCACCCCCCCGCCGAATTCTCCCCAGGTCGCCTGCCGCTCAAGATCGAGCTGGAGTTTGGTGTCAAACAGCAGCTGGTCATTACCGCCGAGGGTGTGCCAGATATTGCCAAACAGGTAGCCGCGCAGATTGCCATCCAGCCACTTGCTGTCGGTGTTGTAGGCGCGCAGGCCGGCGCGGAAGTTGGCCTCCGGGGTCATGTCGGGCTCCACCCAGGAGATGCCGTCGTCATAGGCACTGAGGTTGCTGTAGTTGGCCACTGCCTGAAGCTGTGGCTCGATATTGAACTGTTCCGACGCCTGCCAGGTAAAACCCTTTTCTACGGAGATAGTGAGCTGGGGGCCGGTTACCGTGGCGCCTATACCGCGGGATGAGCGGCTTTCCAGTTCCAGGTAGGCCACCTTGGCGGTGATATCGAAGTAGCCCATGTCCGGGCGGTAGTCGTTGAAGTAGTAGCCGACGTGATAGCTGGTGAGGTTGTTCTGTCCCGAACTGTAGTCGCTGAAGCCGCGCGCAAACCCGGTCACGTCACCACTGGCGCGGGTGCTGCCCACAAACAGTCCCATTTCCCGTGCGCCGCCGGTGCAGGTGGGGGTCGACCAGATATTGGTGCCTAGTTGCAGGCCAGTGATACTGCCGTCAAAGCGATTGCTGATGTCACCGCGCCAGTTGTAGTCGGCGCTCATGTGGTGCACGCGCAGCCAGTCGTTATTGACGCCGTCGAACCAGCTGCGCTGCTCCCCGCGGCGGCGGTGGTAGCTGCCGATCTCCTGGAGCGAGGTGAGGCGGGCGAGGGATTTTGCCTGGGCGTAGAGGGGGATCTCAGGCCGATACAGTGGAATCGGGGCTTCGCCGGCCGCCGGTGCCGGGCCGACAAGGCTCGCCGCACCGATATCGGTGCCGGTTATGGTTGCGTCGCTGATGTTGCTGAACGCGAGTACCTGGGTGCCCGGGGCGGTGGCGGGCGCCTCTCCCGGTTTCAGGTTTGAGCGCAGGTACCAATTGTTATCGTTTTCCGGGTCGCCGGTGCCGCGGAACAGGAAATATTCGTAGGGGCCTGCGGAGACGGGCTCCGGCATGTAAAAGGCGCCCGGAGCTGTGCTGCCACCGTTGCGCGCCTGTACCACCAGAATGCCGTCCCGGGTATCCGCACCGGTACCCGCGGCGCGCTCGAACAGTAGCCGCGTGCTGCCACTGGCACGGCCACCGTCCAGCACCAGGCGATCGACGAGGCTGTCGTCGCCCCCGGTAACCACGTCCATGAGAATCACGCTGCCGCTACTGCCCACGTAGTTGCCGTGAATCCACAGCTGGTTGGCGGTATCGCCGCGCATATCGACGGTGCCGCGATTGAATACCGTCAGCGCCTGATCGCCACTGGCGCGGATACCGGCACTGTAATAGGGCATCAGTACACTGCTGTCATTGCTTATCTGCAGGCGGCCGGGCAGATAATCGCTGCCGCCCAGTGTCAGGTGTTGGCCCAGAGTGAGCCGGCTGCCCTGTTCCAGTGAGATAGTCTCCCAGTGCTTCAGGCGTGTCGGATTGTCGAGGCTGAGTCCCTCGATGGTGAGTGTGTCGTTGCCACCGCCGCCGTCGATGGTGGCGCTGTTGCTGCGACCACTGGGGCTGTTTGCGGTGAGGCGGTGTTGATCGTCGCCACTGCCGAACGCTATTTGGGCGTGGGCGCCGGTCGGGAGTATGGCGGAAAAGATCAGGGGCAGTGCCAGCGTGCACAGCCCGGGGGCGCCGGCGTCAAACGCACGACCCGCGCGAGGAAACGACATGATTCCATCCCTGGTTCGTTATTGGTCGATTCTGGCCGTTAGCCGCGATTGCGGCGCGCAAATCCGTTGCGCACTAACTGGTACTATCGTGCCATTATTTTAGTTGAATCGACCGGGACTGCCGGAGCGGGCCAGCGGCAGTCACAAATTTTGACGGGCAATCTCGCCCGAGAGGCGTGTGGGAGTCAGCCGATCCAGCGCGGCAGCAGGATGCAGGCCCAGGTGGAGACCCACAACAGCAGCGAGATGGATACCGCTGCGGAGCCGGTGTCTTTGGCAATTTTGGACAGCGGGTGTTTTTCCGGGCCGACCCGGTCCACGACTGCTTCCACCGCGCTGTTGAGTAGTTCGACGATCATTACCAGCATGGTCACGCCGATCAGCAGCGCGCGCTCCACGCCGGATTCGCCGAGCCATAAGGCAATGGGAATCAGGAAAATCGCGAGGGTGACTTCCTGGCGGAAGGCCGCTTCGTTACGCCAGGTGGCGATGAGTCCCTGACGGGAGTATTCGGTGGCGTCGATCAGGCGAGAGATGCCGGTTTTCCCGGGTTTATTCACAAACTGCTCTTCCATTGCTCTGTGTATAACTCCGCTGGTTCATCTGTTTGAAATAAAAACGTAACCCACAAAAAAGCCCGGCGAGCCGGGCTTTTTCAGTATGGACGAAGATTTGTTGTCGAAAATCCGACAGCAAAAATTATTCGTCCAGGAAGCTGCGCAGGTGTTCGGAGCGCGAGGGGTGGCGCAACTTGCGCAACGCCTTGGCTTCGATCTGACGGATACGCTCGCGGGTAACGTCGAACTGCTTGCCCACTTCCTCGAGGGTGTGGTCAGTGTTCATGTCGATACCGAAGCGCATACGCAGTACCTTGGCTTCCCGCGCTGTCAGGCCGGAGAGCACGGAGCGGGTAGCGTCGTGCAGGCCGGTGGACGTTGCGGTGTCGATCGGGGAAGACTGGTTCTGGTCTTCGATAAAGTCGCCCAGATGGGAGTCTTCATCGTCGCCGATCGGGGTTTCCATGGAGATCGGTTCTTTGGCGATCTTCAGGACCTTGCGCACCTTGTCTTCCGGCATTTCCATGCGCTCACCCAGTTCTTCCGGGGTGGGCTCGCGACCCATTTCCTGCAGCATCTGGCGGCTGATACGGTTGAGCTTGTTGATGGTCTCAATCATATGCACCGGAATACGGATGGTGCGCGCCTGGTCTGCAATGGAGCGGGTAATCGCCTGGCGAATCCACCAGGTGGCGTAAGTCGAGAACTTGTAGCCGCGGCGGTATTCGAACTTGTCTACCGCTTTCATCAGGCCGATGTTGCCCTCCTGAATCAGGTCCAGGAACTGCAGGCCGCGGTTGGTGTACTTCTTGGCGATGGAGATCACCAGACGCAGGTTGGCCTCGACCATTTCCTTCTTGGCGCGGCGAGAGCGAGCCTCACCGATGGACATGCGACGGTTGATCTCTTTGATCTGGCCGACGTCCAGCTGGGCTTTGTCCTGGGCCTGCTGCAGTTTGCGCTGGGCGCGCTGGATCTCGTCGGCTACCTGGCGCAGGGCGTCGGAGTAGTCGCGCTTTTTCTTGATGATCGCGGGGATCCAGTCTTCGTTGGTCTCGTTGCCGGGGAATTCCTTGATAAAGGTCTTGCGCGGCATACGGGCACGCTTGATGCACAGGTTCATCACCAGACGCTCTTGCGCGCGAACGTCGTCAAGGATACTGCGCACGGCGTTGTACAGCGGGTCGAACTGGCGCGGGGCCAGTTTGAAGAAGCGGAATACTTCGCCCACGGCTTCCATGGCCTCGCCGGCCTCTTTGGAATCGCGGCCGTGCTTCTTGATGGCTGCGTCGGCTTTCTTCTGCGCGGCGATCAGCGCGTTCATGCGCTCGGCGAGTTCTTCCGGGTCGATGCCGCCTACGTTCTCTTCCTCTTCCTCGGAGGAGTCGTCGTCATCGTCGTCACTATCGCTGTCGTCGTCTTTGCTGTCGTCTTTCTTCTGCGCTTCCGCAGCCTGGCCAGCCTGGGCGCCCGGGGGCACTTCGTCGGCAGGGTCGAGCCAGCCGGCGATGACGTCGGGAATGCGGCGCTCTTCTTTTTCGATCAGCGCGTATTCGTCGATGATCTGCTGCACGGCGCCGGGCCAGTAGGCGAGAGCGGCCATAAGCTCGCGCAGGCCTTCTTCGATGCGCTTGGCGATGGCGATCTCGCCTTCGCGGGTGAGCAGCTCTACGGTGCCCATTTCACGCATGTACATACGCACCGGGTCGGTGGTACGGCCTACATCGGATTCAACTGCGGCGAGCGCGGCGGCGGCTTCAGCGGCGGCGATTTCATCGGCGGAGCTGTCGCCTTCGGCCATCAACAGTTCTTCGGCATCGGGTGCCTGTTCGAACACTTTGATGCCCATGTCGTTGATCATGCCGATGATGTCTTCCACCTGATCGGGATCGGAGATGTCTTCGGGCAGGTGATCGTTCACTTCCGCATAGGTGAGATAGCCCTGCTCTTTGCCGCGGGCGATCAGTTCTCTGATGCGGGAGGTGGTCTTTTGCTGCTGGGTTTTGTCGGTCATGCACAACCCTGAATTCTGGGGATTGATAGTCGGGACTTTTGTCTGGACAAAGACGCGGGATTATAGCGTATTTGCGTAAGCAATAACCACTGTGACTGTCAAGGCAGATGGTGTGGTTCAGGGTGTCCGGGCGCGCTTGTCTTCTGGTTTCCCGCCGGCTTTGGTCGACGGGTCTGTGTATATGGTGATGCTGTTTGGGATTTCAAGGGGGTTAATTGCTGGAATAGCTACAGTGGCGGTGCCGACAGCTTATCGGCAAGCCGTTACTGGTCCGATTTGGGGCGGAACTGTGCCAGCAATGCCAGTTGTTCGGCGCTCAGCTGGTTGCCGTTACTTTTGAGCTGGTCCACCAGTGCGCGCTTGCGCTGCCTCTCCGCGGCGGTTTCGAGGGTGCGCAGGCAGTCGTTGAATTCAGTCTCCGGGTCGTATTCCAGCACCTGCCCGGCACTACCAACAATGGGGTGGCTCATGGCGAGGCGGGGCAGCAGTTCGCGGGCTTCCTTGCTCTCGAGGTTCAGTAGGCGACCGAACAGCTGGTTGCTGTTGAGGCCGGGGTTTTTATGTAAAACCTGGAGAATTTCGCCGAAAAGTTGCAGATCTGCATCGTTACTGTCGCGAAAGCGCGCTGGATCGGCGATCAGCTGTGCCAGCTGGGGGTGGTGCAGCAGCAGGGCGATCAGCATGCGTTCGGCGGGCAGGCGGTACTGGCCGCTGTGCCGGCGTGCGGGTTGTTGTGTGGTGGGCTCGTTATCGCTCGGGGGTGGCAGGTCGGCGAAATCGTAGTCCGGTGGCGGCTCGTCGTAGCCCGGCGGTAGGGCATCGCCGCCCATGTCCGGGTATTCCGGTGCGTGGCTTTGTTGTGGGCGCTCCCCGTCCGGGGGCGGTTGCGCGGGTGACGGCTTGGGGGCCGCTTTTGCCGGTGCTGCGGCGGGCGCTGCCTGCTGTGCGAGTTTGGCTGTACGGGCTTTTTCCGCGGCGATGATTTCTTCCAGCATGTCCTGCTCGAGACCGGTGCGACGGGCCAGTTGCTGGAACATCAGCTGCCGGTAGACGCCGGCGGGAAGCAGGTCGAGCAGGGGGGCGGCGGCCTTGGACAGGCGCGCGCGGCCGTCCATGGTCTGGATATTGATCCCTTCGCCAAGCAGGTCGAACAGGAAGTCCTCCAGGGGCCGTCCCTGTTCGTCGATCAGCTGGTCGAAGCGCTCGCCGCCGATCTGGCGCACCAGGGTGTCCGGGTCTTCTCCTTCCGGCAACAACAGAAAGCGCAGGCTGCGGCCGTCCTGCATATGGGGCAAGCCGGCTTCCAGCGCGCGGCGGGCGGCGGTGCGCCCGGCCTGGTCGCCGTCGAAACAGAACACGATCTCACCGGTGTGGCGGAAAGCCAGCTGGATGTGATCTTCGCCACAGGCGGTGCCGAGCGTGGCCACGGCGCAGCGGATGCCGTACTGGGCGAGGGCCACCACGTCCATGTATCCCTCGACCACGATCAGCCGTTTCAGCTCGCGGTTGGCCTGGCGGGCTTCCCACAGGCCGTAGAGCTCCCGGCCCTTGTGGAAGATCGGGGTTTCCGGGGAGTTCAGGTATTTGGGTTTGTCGTCGCCCAGTACACGGCCGCCAAACGCGATGGTGCGTCCGCGCTGGTCGCGGATCGGGAACATGATGCGGTTGCGGAAGCGGTCGTAGTGGTGGCGTTTCCCCGGCTCGCTCTTGCCTGGATTGCCATCACTGTCCTGGCGGCGGATGGCCAGGCCGGCGAGCTCCAGCTGCTCGGCTTTTTCCGAGCTGGTACCGAGATGATTGAGCAGGTTGTCCCAGCCGGGGGGTGCCAGGCCGATACCGAATTCCTTGGCGACTGCGCCAGAGAGTCCGCGATTTTTCAGGTAGGTGATGGCGCGTGCGGAGACCTTGTGGTCCCTGAGTTTCTCGCGATAGAACTCTGCAGCTTTTTCGGTCAGCGCGTAGAGAGACTGGCTCTCCTGCTGGCGCTTGATCTGCGCTGGGGCCAGTTGCTCGCGCGGGACTTCCAGGCTCAGGCTGGCGGCGAGTTTCTCCACCGCCTCCGGGAAGGGCAGGCGATCGTACTCCATGAGGAAGCCGACCGCATTGCCGCTGGCGCCGCAGCCAAAGCAGTAATAGAACTGCTTGTCCGGGCTTACCGTGAAGGACGGTGTTTTTTCGTCGTGAAACGGGCAGCAGGCGGAATAGTTTTTCCCGGTTTTGCGCAGTTTTACCCGGCTATCGACGACCGGAACGATGTCAGCACGGGCCAACAGGTCGTCGATAAAATACTGCGGGATCTTGCCTGCCATAGAAATGCTTCAGGCGGCCTTAAAAGGACGCTTTCACAAACTTGCTGACGGCACCCATATCGGCGCGGCCCTGCACCTGGGGCTTTACCAGTGCCATTACCTTGCCCATGTCGGCCATGCTGCTGGCGCCGGTCTCTTTGACCGCCGCGGCGACAATTTCCTGGATTTCCGCTTCGCTCAGTTGCTCCGGCAGAAATTCCTGGATCACGTCGATTTCCTGCTGCTCCACTTCTGCGAGCTCCGGGCGGCCGGCCTTTTCGTACTGGGTGATGGAGTCGCGGCGCTGCTTGGTCATTTTGTCCAGCAGGGCGAGGATGCGGGCATCATCCAGCTCGATACGCTCGTCCACTTCCACGCGTTTGATTTCAGCATTGATCAGTCGCAGGGTGGCAAGACGCGCCTTTTCACGGGCTTTCATGGCGTCTTTGGTGGCGGCGGCGAGGGTTTCCTTGAGTGTGCTCATTGGGGCGTCCGGAATTTTTTATGCTAGTGGGTGTTTATCGGTCAGGCAGTCAATATTTGGCGCAAAGCGGCGTTTTGGCAAGGCTTGTGCGTGCTTGAGACAGCGGTGGACCTATCTGCGGGCAATAAAAAACGGCGCGCGAGTAAACTCGGGCGCCGTTTTGGCCGCGAACCGCATTCGCGTCAGCGTGCTGTGATCGAGAGAGAAAGCTCGAACTCAGTAGAGACGCTGGAACTTGCGGTTTTCGCGCTGCAGTTTTTTGGCGTGACGCTTAACAGCAGCGGCAGCCTTGCGCTTGCGAACGGCAGTCGGCTTTTCGTAGAACTCGCGGCGACGTACTTCGGAGAGTACACCAGCCTTCTCGCAGGAGCGCTTGAAGCGGCGCAGGGCGATGTCAAAAGGTTCGTTGTCTTTGATGCGTACTGAGGGCATTAGATTACCTGTAAAATTCGTTTCTCTCGGCCAGATGTATCTACTTTGATCACCTGGATCCTGGCGGCCTTTCCGGCAAATTGCTCTTCTCGCAGATGCAATCCGGAGGCCGGTTCACAGCGAGGGCGCAAATTCTATACAGATGATCTGGCCTTCGCAAGCCTGCGAGCGCAATCGTTTCGGGTTTCGTCGCAGTCGGCCGGGTGCGAAACCGGGCTTGTAACTATAGTCGCTACAAGAGTCGCGACACGGGCCTCTTCCGGGGGCGCCGCCTTGCGGGCCCCAGCGCAACCTCGGCCGCCAATTCTCCTTAGGCGGTAAAGGCCCTAAAGAGTATGATAGCGCCCCTGAAACCCGGTCAGCACCGGCCATTTGTCCCATTTTTGTGCTGTTCCGGACAATTTTATTGAGGACCTTTGGAAACCCGTGCGAGTACTCGGAATAGAAACTTCCTGTGACGAAACTGGTGTCGCCCTGTACGACAGCGAGCAGGGCCTGCTTGGGCACACCCTGTTCAGTCAGGTGAAGCTGCACGCCGAATACGGCGGTGTGGTGCCAGAACTTGCCAGTCGCGACCATGTGCGCAAACTGTTACCCCTGATTCGCGAAGTCATGGCCGAGAGCGGCACGGTGCCAGCGGATATTGATGGCGTTGCCTACACCGCCGGCCCGGGATTGATCGGCGCGCTAATGGTGGGCGCCTGTGCCGGCCGCGCCCTGGCCTACGGCTGGAATGTGCCCGCCATTGGTGTGCATCATATGGAGGGGCACCTGCTGGCCCCGATGCTGGAGGAAAATCCTCCGGCATTCCCGTTCGTGGCCCTGCTGGTTTCCGGCGGCCACACCCAGCTGGTGGATGTGCAGGGGCTGGGCCAGTACGAGCTTTTGGGGGAATCCCTGGATGACGCCGCTGGCGAGGCCTTTGACAAGGCGGCCAAGATGCTCGATCTCGATTACCCCGGTGGCCCGCGTCTCGCCGCATTGGCGGAGCAGGGCGACCCGCAGCGTTTTACCTTCCCGCGTCCGATGACGGATCGCCCGGGGCTCGACTTCAGCTTTTCCGGTCTTAAGACCTTTACCCTGACTACTGTACAGAAGCACGCACTGGAAGATGGCCTGCCGGACGAGCAGACCTGTGCGGATATTGCCGCGGCCTTCCAGGAGGCAGTCGTGGATACCCTGGTGATCAAATGCCGCCGTGCGCTCAAGCAGGCAAAGCGCAAAACCCTGGTGATTGCCGGTGGTGTTTCCGCGAACAAGCTTTTGCGCCAGCGTCTGGAAGCGCGCCTGGCGGAAGATGGTTGCGGGGTTTACTACCCGCGCCAGGAATTCTGTACCGACAACGGTGCCATGATCGCCTATGCTGGCTGCCTGCGCCTGCAGGCGGGCCAGCGCGCAGATCTCGATATAGAAGTCCGTCCGCGCTGGCCACTGACCGAATTGACCGGCACATTGCGCGCGGATTAAGAGACCAATAAAAAGGAGACTATCTTTGGATATCGTTTATATCCGCGATCTCAAGGTCGATACCATTATCGGCATTTACGACTGGGAGCGGGAAGTTCGCCAGACCGTAAGCCTGGATATCGAAATGGCATTCGATATCCGCGAGGCCGCGCGCACTGACAATATCGAGCACACCCTCAACTACAAGGCGGTCGCCAAGCGTCTGATCGCATTTATCGAGGGCAGTGAATTTCTGTTGGTGGAAACCATGGCTGAGCAGGCTGCGGAAATCGTGCGTAACGAATTCAATGTAAGCTGGCTGCGCCTGCGCCTGTCCAAGCCCGGCGCGGTGCGTGGAGCACGCGATGTGGGCGTTATTATCGAGCGCGGTGAGCGCAGCACTAAACAGCCTTCGGAGGCCTGAACAATGGCAACCGTTTACCTGAGTCTCGGCAGTAATATCGAACGCGAGAAAAATTTGCGTGCCGGACTGGATGCGCTGGTGCAGGCGTTCGGTGATCTGCGTATGTCTGAGGTTTTCGAAAGCGAAGCGGTGGGTTTCGACGGAGACAACTTCTACAACCTGGTGGCGGCCATCGAAACCGATCTGTCGGTAGGAGAGCTGGCCATGGAGCTGCGTCATATAGAAGACGATAATGGTCGTGTTCGCGGCGGGCCAAAATTCAGCGCGCGTACGCTGGATATCGATATCCTCACGTATGACGATCGTAGCGGCGTGATCGATGGTGTGAAATTGCCGCGCGGAGAAATCCTCAAGAATGCCTTCGTATTGTTGCCCTTGTCGGAACTTGCTCCCGATACTGTGCACCCGCTGGAGGGAAAAACGTACCAGCAATTGTGGGAAGCGTACGATCAGGATTCACAGAAGTTGTGGCCGGTTGAGTTTGATTGGCCTTCAGCTTGAAGCCGCTGGGTAGTGCTCGGAAATTAATTATCAATACATCGATACCGGTGGGCTTGTGAGACCGTCTGTGGCCTGGCTCACAAAGAGCCCCCGGTAGCGGTGCCGCCACCGCACCTGATTAGTAGATGCGGTGCACCTCAGGGCTATCAGCTCAAGCTTGCCAGCGCTTCCTTGGTAAACGGCACGATTTCTTCCTCGCGACCTTCCTTCACTTTCTGCAACCAGTTCGGGTCTTGCAGCAGCGCGCGGCCCACGGCAATCATGTCGAATTCACCCTTGTCCATGCGGCGGGTAAGTTCTTCCACGCCGGTGGGGTTGGCAGTGCCGCCCATCCCCTGGTTGTTGCCGCCGATAAAATCATCGTCGAGGCCGACACTGCCCACGGAAATAACCGGTTTGCCGGTGAGTTCCTTGGTCCAGCCTGCCAGGTTCATATCAGAGCCTTCAAACTCGGGTACCCAGAAGCGTCGTGTGGACGCGTGGAAGATATCCACACCGGCGTCTACCAGCGGCGTCAGGAAGCGCTGCAGTTCTTCCGGGGTTTGTGCCAGCTTCGCGTCGTAATCCTGCTGCTTCCACTGGGAGTAGCGCAGCACAATGGCAAAGTCTTCGCCCACTGCCTCGCGCACGGCTTTCACAATCTCCACCGCGAAGCGGGTACGGTTTTCGATGGAACCGCCGTATTCGTCATCGCGCTGGTTGGTGCCTTCCCAGAAGAACTGGTCGATGAGGTAACCATGGGCGCCATGGATTTCCACGCCATCAAAGCCCACTTCCTTGGCTGCCCTGGCGGCATCCGCGAAGGCTTGTACCGCGTCCTGGATGTCTTCTTTGGTCATGGCGTGGCCGTTGGCCTTGCCGGGCTTGAACAGGCCAGAGGGAGAGTAGCCGGGTACGGATTTGTCCGGTCCAGTTCCCTCTTTGCGTACGGAGCCCACATGCCAGAGCTGGGGGATAATCTGGCCACCGGCGGCGTGAACCTCCTCGACCACGTTCTTCCAGCCGGCGAGTGCTTCTTCACCGTAGATGGCGGGCACATTCTCGTAGCCGTTAGCTGCCTTGCCATCGACGAAGGTGCCCTCGGTGATGATCAGGCCCACCTCGCCTTCCGCGCGGCGGCGGTAGTAGCCCGCCACCTGATCGTTGGCGACATAGCCGGGGGACGCGGTGCGGGTCATGGGGGCCATGGCCACGCGATTGCGCAGCTTCAGGGATTTGTGTTCGAAAGGACGCAAAAGACTGTCCAGGTTGCCGCTCATAACACTCTCCGAAATCTCGTTTACAGATGCTTCAGTTAGCCATCAGCGGGACCGGGTTCCGGGCTGCCCGCCAATTAGGTTGCGTTATGAAACTTCATTTGGTTTTTTAATGCAACCATTTCGCTTATACTGATTTGTATGACACGTAAACGATTTGATGATCTCGGCTGCTCGGTGGCCTGTGCCCTGAATGAAGTGGGCGACTGGTGGTCCCTGCTGGTAATCAAGCAGGCGATGCTGGGTACGCGACGTTATGGGGATTTCCAGAAAAGCCTGGGAATTGCCAAGAATATCCTGTGTGATCGACTGTCCCGCCTGGTCGAAAATGGTGTGATGACCCGTGTGGATGTGGGAGAGCACGGTACCCGTTACGAGTATCGCCTGACAGAAAAGGGGCGGGATCTGTTTGCGGTGGTGGTCGCGCTGCGTCAGTGGAGCGAGCGCTGGAATGGCAGTAAGGACTCCATGCAGTTGGTTGAGCGGGACGGTGGTGAAGCGATTGCGCAGGTGGTGGTGCAGAATGCCGCTGGCGAGGCGCTCAGCGTGCGTGATGTGCTGTTTGTGGATGAGAATGGTGAGCCGCTGGAGCAGGCCGGTTGATCTCTGAGGGCGACCGCGGTCGCCCTC
>NZ_LZDE01000336.1 GCF_002009015.1 Microbulbifer mangrovi
ACTATCGGAGCCGCCATTGCCGTTCAGGTTCGTAACGCCGTAGAACTTATACCCGGTGTAAGTGTCGACGCTCAGAGTAGCGTCGGCAGCCAGATCGAAGGATTCCTGGTTCGTTGAACCAGTCAGTGTGCCGGTGGTGATCTCTGTTATGCCGGTAATAACCAGTCCATCGGCGTCCAGCTCACCGGCGGTGTCGGTAAGACTGACTCCCACACTGAAGGCACTAGCGTCAATAGTATCCAGGCCCCCGAGACCATTCACAGCATCGAGATTCTCAAAAATCACGTCATCGTATTCAACTTTCCCATCGACAGATAGGATGAACGCATCGTCGGCAACACCATCAGCTCCGTTATTTCCAAAGAGCGTGACTCCTTCACCAACCACAACGCCATCGGCATCTGTGATAGATGCAATACTTGTTGACGAATCACTTTTAAGGTTTGTTACACCGCCGCTCAATTCAATTTCCGAAATTGAGGAAATGGCGCTGACATCAAAGTGATGATTTCCGCCCAGGTTGGTTATGGCCAGAGTATTTGCGGACTGGAGATCGCCGAGGCTACTAACAGTTGGTGAGCTTTCATCTGCAACATTTAGCGCGCCCACATCCAATGAGAAATTTCCGACATCAACATCTGCGTTGTTGCTGAAACCATTAACTGCTATTACATTCAGGCTGCCATTACTAGCGGTTACTGCCTGACCGGCGGCCAGCGCCACAGTGTTTTCAGATTCGAGTTTAAGAGAGGATTCCCCGCTCCAAACCACACCCGCCTCAACGGTAAGAGCCTCGGCATTCGCATCAATCGTTACCGTTGCGTTGTCATCCAGTGCGCCAACGACTGCGGCAGAGCTGATACAGTTGTCGGCGCAGTCAACACCGTCCAGTGCCACGGATTGGGCGGTAACCTGCCACTCACCACCGTCAGCAGCGTCCCCATCTTCGGTAACCACGGACACCGCGGATGCGCCAGAAATGGACGATTCAGAGATGGTTTTGACGGTACCGCCGGTGCTACCCGAACCATTACCGGTGCTACTGATAGTTCCATCCAGAGTAAGACTCTGAGATGCGCTCACGGTGATATCACCACCATCCGCCACCGTATCAATCACCGTAACCGGGTCGGTATCGGTATTGGTGTAGGTATTTGCGTCCGCAATCAACGCACTATCGGCCCCCAGAACAATTTCCTTGGCGGCAACGTTAATTGTTCCGGCAACGGCATTCTCAACTTCACCGTTACTGACGGTCAGGGATCCATTATTGTCAATCGTTGCAGAACCTGGCCCGTAGGCTCCCAGGGTGATCGTGCCTCCACTGGTATCGATGCCGGTCGCGATTACAGTGCCTGTGTTGTTTACCGCTGCACTTAGCAGTGAATCAGCCGCGCGCGCCTCCATCACCACCTGGACTGCTTCGAGACGGCCGGAGTTTATAACCCCAAAATCAACGCCAAACTCGTTTACGGCAGCCTCTTCGCTGATAGCAACGCCAGTAACAAGCCCCCCTTCCAGGGTAAGGGTCATTTTCTCGCCGGCATGGAAATTGATATTACCGCTGACCAGCTCGCCATTTTCTGCTGCGGTCAGATCGCCGGCATTGGTCACACTGGCGCCAATTAACGTGATACCGCTAGGCGCGAAAATTTCGCCACCCGCGGCCACACTTATCTCGCCTGCGGCTTCGGCAAGAGAGAACTCGAAGCTCCCATCTGGACCAAAATTATCTGCGTCCATCGAAGCCACAGTAAGTGCAGCTACATTAACAGAAGATTTTTCACTAAAAAGTACGCCCCGCGGGTTTATCAATACCACGTGACCATTTGAAGTAATTGCCCCCGCGATATCGGTTGTGCCATTCAGAACTTTGTTTATCACCATCGCGGAAGGATCAAAAGTGGCTCCGTTATTAAACAGGAACTCAACAATTTTTCCTTCTTCAATTCCAAACGATGTCCAGTCGATTTTTGCAAAATCACCATCGATCGTGTATTTCGTTTTGTCAGTAACACTAGTGTCGGTTAGAGCCGTAATAGCATCCGCATCCAGGTCTGCACCGTCGATCGTAAAATTTTCAATGGCACCCGGTTCAGCACTCGCCGACTGGGAGGCGAACAACCCAATTCCCGCCAAACTTACTGCAACAGAAAGCAAATTTCTTTTCATATTCATGATTCTTGCCACTTAGCTCCATGGCGGCGCCGCAGCGCTGCCGATATCATTAAATTCGAAGTCTGATTACTGCAGGAAGTAGGAAAAGTCTGCGTATACCGTGGGATTGTCGGCATCGTCTCCGGTGCCCTCAATGGATGATTTCGAGGTCGTCGGCCAGGCCACTGACAACTGGCTCGCCCAGTTTTCACTCCAGCTGAACTTGAACAGGAAACCGGCGCCCGCGAGGGCTGCCCAGTCGTTGTTCAGATCTTCTTCAAAATTGTTCACGACGCCATAGCCGGCATCGGCAATCACGGCCACCTGCAGCATATCATTCAGGCGGTTACCAAAGATTCTGGGGTTGATTGCATCGGGGAAGGACGGATACCACTCGGCGGAGACCAGACCAGCCTGATCGGCAGAGAAATCGCGTACATCAAACGCGCGCACGCCGTTGGCGCCGCCCAGGGAGAATTGCTCAAACGACGGCAGGGTATTTTCACTGTATTGCCAGCGGCTTTTTACGATCAGACGCGACTGGGAATCGGTCAGCGGCATCGGTAAAAACAGCAGCGAACTAGTTTCCGCTGCGAACTTTTCAAACTCAGAGTCCGATTCCAGATCAGTTTCACCCGAGTAACTGTTCAGCTCACCGTACTGTATTTTGGCGTTGACCACGTTCAACATGGGGATGCTGCCACCGGAGAGGTGATCCACATAGATACCGGCTTCGCCACCGAGCGCCTGATCCCAGCGCTCAAGGATAGGAGTGGCAGCCATTATTTCGGTTTTCTTATCGGTAATTGCGAAGTTGCCGGTGATATTGAAATCTCGCGAACGTCGGAACTTGTGCTCCACATTCAGGCCATAGTTTTCGTTGATACCTTCCAGCTCGAGCAAGTTGATGAAGTCATCTTTATTTTCAGAATTATGGATTTTGAACTTGTTGTAATCAGCAGAAAGCTGCACGCGTGTGCGCGGACTCAACAGCGGCAGACTGTATTTCAACTGCCCCAGATTCGAACCGAATCCGGAGTCGAATTCATCAATACCGGAAGATTTCAGATAACCCACCGTCAGCTCATCACCGATTCCAAGTGGGTTGAACCAGTCGACGGCGGTAAAAATCCGGTTGTCTCCGGTAAAGGTAGACCCGTGGTTATCCATACGGGTAACCAGGCGCCAGTCGCTCTCGTCGCGCACTTTAAGGTTAAGACGGGTCTCACCCGGGTTGTCGCCAGGGCTGAAATAGCCGGTGACGTTCAGTGCCGGCAGGTCATTCAAGAGGTAGAGGGATTCTTCGATACTGTCGTGATTGACCAACTCACCTTTTTGCGAAGAAAAGGCGGCAGCCAGCTGCTTCTCACTGTACTTCTGGTTATCGTGTACCGACACCTGCCCGAGAACGCCCTCCTGGACAGAAAAGGTCACCACGCCATCCTGCACTTCCTGTGCAGGAATCTGTACCTGCGCAAGGAACAATCCCTGCTGGCGATAGAAACGGGTGAGTTCAGCGGCAATATCTTCCAGATCGACATAGCTCAGGCCGCGCTGGGCGTTCTGGCGCTCCAGTGTATTGACCAGCTTGCGCAGCTCCCTCGGCCCCAGGTTTTCCGGCGCAAACCGCGCGCCCATACCGTCGAGCAAAAGCGCGATTTCCTTCAGATTGTCGACGGTGTAACCGGCTGCGACGATCTTGTCTTCCTTCATGTACTGGACGCGCAGCTCTTCGGCTTTCGCTTCCACGGTTTCGCGGTCGATACCGAATTCCGGGTACTCTTCCAGGCGGTGGAAGCGAAATTTCTTGACCGAGATACGCGGGCCGATTTCACGCCCGGAGACCTCTGGAATATCGGTATCCAAGTTCGGATCCCGGGCTTCCTTGGCGCGACGCTCGAATTCTTCCGACACATCCGTGTCGTTTACATGGGGTACATCCTGTTCAAAAGCCTGGCGCACCCGACTGCGGAAACCGCTGTCGCCGTCCTGCGCGCTCGCTTCTGCCGCAGTCAGCAACAATCCCGCCACCGAGACCGCTAATAATCCCTTATTGAACAAAGCCACATTTCCCCCCTTGGAATATGCCAGATGTATCCACAGACTGATTTGCCACTCGCAGCGCTATTCTGTCGTCGGCTGATCGCTATGTTTTTTTGCGGTGCTCAGCGCACCAGATCGCGCACGATACGGAACCCGGTAATCTCGTCACCAGTACCGCTGTGCAGTGTTTTTGAGGTGGCCAGACAGCGGCTCATGGCATCCAGACGGCTGCCGCCCGCCGCAATCAGCTGCTTGTCCATGCCGATAACCCACTCCTGGACGTTACCCACGGCATTGACAATGCCGAAGGGGTTGGCCTTACCTGCGTTGGCGGCAACCAGCTCCAGCCCTCGCTCGATACCGCCATATCGCAGCGAGCAATTGCGGTCGGAAACTTCCGGCTGGCCATTAGCACTGGCTGCCGCAAACCATTCGGTTTCGCTGGGCAGACGGTAGCTACGCCCGGTTTCCGCGCTCAGCCAGCGGATATACTGTTCGGCCTGCTCTCGAGAGATGTTATGTACGGGCAGAGCGCCGTTATCGAGCTGCAGACCAGTACAACTACTGGTGGCCTTACAGAAACGCGCAAACTCACTGTTAGAAATTTCGTAACGGCCGACTGCCAGCGGTCTGCCAGAAGCAC
Source organism: Microbulbifer mangrovi (assembly GCF_002009015.1). Lineage (GTDB taxonomy): Bacteria > Pseudomonadota > Gammaproteobacteria > Pseudomonadales > Cellvibrionaceae > Microbulbifer > Microbulbifer mangrovi. The sequence goes on from NZ_LZDE01000336.1 coordinate 4,844, forward strand.
CAGCGACAACCACCATTTGCGGCCCAAACCCTCCCGCCTGCATCGGGTCGGCACAGGTGTAACGATCACCGCGTGCGCCGCTGCCCGGGCGCAGATGCGCGCAATAGTCGATATCGAATTCATTCAGGGGGCGCTGCGCAGGCAGAATCGCGCGCGCTTCCTGAAGCAGCCCGGCGGTGCGCTCGGGACTTTTCACCGCCAGTCGCCCGAAGCAGGCGGTAAGCTCGTCAGCCAGTACCGGGCGGAGTACCGCGGCCTTGGCGCTATCCAGCTCGGCGAGACGGCCAAGTGCGCTGTCGATCGCTGAGACCTGCATACCGAACCCACAATTCAGTGCGGACTCCATATCATCAAGCACGACGTCGACCTTGCGCTGCAGGGCGGCGGCGGCGAGTTGCCGCTGCTCACGGAGCTCTTGCTGGCGCAGGCGCTCGGCTTCGCGCTCTGCAGCAATCCGCTCATCTTCGAGACGTTGGCGCAGCTCTTCACGCTCCTGATCCAACTGTCCGCGAATTTCTTCAGCACCTTCAACCTGCTCATTCCAGCTGGCAGCGCGACCAAGCATTTCTTCTGCCGGCTCCAGATTACCGAGGGTCAACTGACCAGTGGCCGCCGAGATAAACAGGTCGGACACCTGTCGATGAATGGACTCGGGGAATGCCACATCGGCAGGGTTAAGATCGACGTACTCATCAAGCTCTACGCGCAGATCGCGCTCCCAGGACGGGGTAAGAACACTGAGTCCCAGCAGGCGATTGATCGCCTCGCGCTTGTCCGCAATACGGCGCTCGAGCAGCTCGCGCTGCAGCTTCTGCTCCAACTCCACCTTCACCCGCTGCTGCTCGGCCACGTTTTCCTGCTCGAGGTGGGAGTAACCGACGCCCCCCGCTACCAGGGTGGCTATGAAGAGACCGCCGAAGGCCCATTTCCAGCCCGCCTTGCCGAAAAACTGATGGACAAATTTATCCACCGTTACCGTGCGGTGCTGCCGCTCGAATGCCAGCGCGGATTCCAGCGCACGCCACTGGCGGCGACTGAGGGAACGAATGCGCTTGGGCTTCAGCTTGCGCTCGAACGCCTTGTCAGCAGGGACCTTGTTATACGGATGCCGGCCACTGAACAGTTCATACGCGACACAGCCAAGTGCATAGACGTCATCTGTGGGTTGCGGCTCACCACCCTTGAGCATTTCATAACTGGCATAGGCCGGCGTCAGGGCACCCAGGGTGCCCGCATCAAATATGGTCTGCTCACCGGCCTTGCTGGCAATACCGCCCTCCGATACCGCCCGTGCGATACCGAAATCAATAACCTTGGCGCCCTTTTTCTCGGTAACAAAGATGTTTCCCGGCTTGAAGTCCGAGTGCACGATCCGGTGGGAGTGCGCATAGATCAGGGCTTGCGATACATCGTGCAATATCGCTGATGCGCGCTCTTTGTCGAGACCCACATCCGCATACTCGCGCAAAAGCTTGTCGAGGGGTGCCCCTTCGAGAAACTCCATGGTCATGAATACCCGGTCGCCTTCGCGGTCGAAGTCGTACACGGTCACAATATTGGGGTGCGCCAGGGTCTGGGATTTACGCGCTTCGCGCTGGAGGGAAATGAAAGCGTCGGGATGTTTCTGGAAGTCTTCGTTCAGCAGCTTGATCGCCACATAGGGATCACTATCACTGGCTTCCAGCTTGCGTCGATCGAGCGCCTTGTAAACAGCACCCATACCACCGACACCCAGCAGCTTGTCCAGCTCGAAGCGGCCTTTGATGACGGTTTTGGTTACCGCCCCTTCCCGAGAGGTGGAGGGCTCGAAGTGTACGGCGCCATAAGGCTTGGCGCGTGCCGACGACGGATTTCCGGAATCAACGATAACGGTCGCATCGGTGCCTGGCGGGGATTCCTCCGGGGCTCCGGAAGGTACCAGCCCCGGATTTGAACCGATCGGGGGATGATCATTCGCCCCGGTATTTTCATGACCGACAAAAACCGTCACATCAGAATCATCGCACGCAGATAGATTCTCGCCGGCTTTCTTGACTATTCGGGTCTTGTCACTCACTACCATCTCCCTGGCGTAAACGTTGCAGAAAATCCCTTTTCCACTTATGCGTGACACCCGGCGCGATCATTTACCGCTTTAAATCGGTAAAGGCTAATGGCACGGGCGGTCCAGACTGCACAAAAGAAGCGCGAAGTATAACGGAGGCATATTGCCGCAACAATTGAAGGACCGCGAGAAACCGTCGAAACCTCATTACATTTTCTTACAGCATACCCACACACCTCCGGAACTGATACGGCCGTACCAATATGAAGGAAAAAACCTTCGCTTTTATGGAAATGCGTACCAAGTATTTTCGTTAAATCGTGCCAGAGTCGGATAGAAGCAGAAATCATCCTAAACCAAACAAGGTCAAGAAAATTAATTCGTGCCAGAGTGCATTTAGCCTACGCCACATACCATGCAGCCCTGTATTAGTAAGCCAAACAATTCGTGCCAGAGTCGATTAGCAAATTGTATCCAACGGTTTTTTTTTGCATTTGCGTCTGCTTAAATCCATCCCGCTTGCCAATTCGGCAATACCCAGGTTACTGCTTTACGGCGGTAAAGGAATATCCACCATCGTGTCCATAAAATATTGAGGGATTAACAATGGCTATTTACATGAACTTCAACAGCAATGCTCCTGCCGGCAACGTAACCGCCAAGGGCTATGAGAACTGGATTGAAGTTGACAGCTTTAACTTCGGTGTAGGCCGCGGCATCAGCATGGAAGCGGGCGCAGTTGCCAACCGTGAAGCTTCTCGCCCGAGCCTGAGCGAAGTAACCGTAACCAAGCGCATCGACGCAGCTTCCGGCGGCCTGTTCAAGGCTTCCGTGACCGGTGATGAAGGCGTTAAGGTAGAAATCCACGTTGTACAGACCGGTGCAAACTCTGTTGAGAAATTTGCGGTTTACACCCTGGAAGACGTCATCATCTCTTCCTACAGCATTTCTGCTTCTTCCGGTGGCGCGCCCCAGGAAGCTATCTCCCTGAGCTTCTCCAAAATTGAAGCCGACCTCAACCACGCCGACAAGACCAACAAGAACCCGAAAAACATGCGTGTGGGATACGACCTGTCTACTGCAACTCCGCTGTAATCGGTTTATCCGACCCGAGCCGGCGTGTGTGGCACTTGCCACGCACACCGGCTTTTGACGTTCGCACGCTTCAATAGTGCAACGATTTACCTGTGCGATTGAATCAAAGTACCTGCTGGCACCTATAGGGATTTGGGGCTGTTATGTCTTCCATAAATCAAGACAAACGCATGATCCGAACAAACTGTTCGATCGGCAAAGACACTTTTATCGCCACTGCATTACACGGCGAAGAGCACATATCCAAACCTTATCGTTACCAGCTAAAGCTACTCTCCAAGAATCACGATATCGAGCAGGCAGATATCGTGGGAAAACCATTCACGGCAAGTATTCACTACGCAGAAAAAGAACGGTATATCGACGGATACGTCACGCACTTCTCAATGCATGACGTGAATTCAGAAGGGATGCGCCTGTATATTGCTGTAATACAGCCTGGACTCTGGTTCACCAACCTTGGCGGGAAAAACAGGATTTTTGAAAAAAAATCAGCGAAGGACATCATCAAGGAGGTCCTCGGTGAATACAGTAGCGTGATCAAATTCAGCGATAAAATGAACGCAGAATACATCACCCGAGAGTATTGCACCCAGTTTAATGAAACAGACTTCCAGTTCATTCACCGGCTGATGTCTCAGGAAGGGATCTCCTACTATTTCACACAAAAAAGTGGCGCACACGAACTGGTTATCTGTGACGACCATAAAGATTACTATGACTGTATCACTGATAAGGTCGAATACGATGGCGGTGGCAGCCATCCGCGCAAGAATTCTGTAAGCAGCTGGCACCGGGACTTCAACTATCACGGCGGCGGCTATGAACTGAAGGACTACAACGAATTCACCCCGGGTAAGGACAACGTTCAGTCGGTCAAAACAGCCAGTAAACTGAATGGCGTGACCGACTACATCCAAAATATATACGGCATCAATCACTTCAAGGTGTCCGGCGATTCCGAGCACGCATTTCAGGACAGCTACCACAAAGAACTCGCAAAGCGGGCGATTGAGGCCCAGGAAAGTCGCTTTGACATCGGACACGGCAGCAGCGACTGCCCGGCGTTGGCCGCAGGCGGTTGTTTTCAGCTCGATCACACCATCAAGTCTGAGAAAGGAAAATACCTGCTCACATCTGTACGTATCACCGCCACGGACAGCAACAGCGATGATACGCACTTCAAGAACACCTTCACCTGTATCCCGGACAAGGTGACCCCACGCCCCGATCCATTTATTGGCACCAAGCAAATACATGCCCCTCAGGTGGCCGAAGTACTCAGTGTGAAAGCCACGGAGGCAGCGAGTTCCAAAGACCCCTATACACAGGTCAAGGTAAAATTCCCCTGGAACTCCAAGCAGAACAGTTGCTGGGTACGGGTAATGCAGTCGTTTTCCGGTAAGAACTGGGGGGCGAACTTTGTTCCGCGGGTGGGCCAGGAAGTTGTGGTCACCTATATCAACGGGGATATGGAACGCCCGCTGGTAACTGGCGCGGTGTACAACGGCGATAATACCGGACCCGGTTATACGGCCACCCAAAGTGGATGGAAAACCCAGTTCGACAGCAGCAAATTCAATGAGCTTCGCTTCGAGGACAAGAAGGACAGCGAAGAAATCTATATGGAAGCAGGAAAAGACCACACCTTCCTCATCCATAATGATCAGAGCGGCAAGATCGAGAACAATCAATCACTGGAAGTAAAGAATGATCGAGAGATCACGATTACCGATGGCAACGAGACCGTCACAGTGAAAAGCGGCAACCAGTCAATCTCGGTCGATAAAGGGAATCAGTCAATCGATATCGGCAAGGGGGACCAGTCTGTCGATATCGGTGGGAAACAGACGATCAAGGCTAACGGAGCCATTTCCGTCACCTCCCAAAAATCAATCGAGTTCAAGGTAGGCGGTAACAGTATCAAGATCGAGCAAAGTGGCATCACTATCAAGGGTATCAAGGTGACATGCAAGGGCACTGCAACTGCTGAAGTCAGCGCCTCGGGAATGTTGACCCTGAAAGGCGGCATTACAAAAATCAACTGATGGATTGCTAGCATGACTGACCTGGTTAAAGTGCAGGCTGCCACTGCCGCCGAGCTACTTCAATTCCTCGAGATCACCGAGGAAGCGGAACACCTACTGGTTCCCGACACAGCGCCCGAGGTGAGTATCAACCGGCTCGCGGACGCCGGATTTTACCCGGACGCTATCAAGCTACTGGCATTGGGGCTACCCAAGCGTGAATCTGTCTGGTGGGCATGCTTGTGCGCCAAAGACAGCCAGAACGCCCAAACGGACGAACTCAATCGCAATGCACTGGCGGCCACCGAGGGGTGGGTGAGAACCCCGAGTGAAGAGAGACGCCAGCTTTGTCGACAGCTGGGAGAGCAGACTCGCCACAAAACGGCAGCGAGCTGGGCGGCCACTGCCGCCGCCTGGTCTCACGGTAGCTTGTCCGCCCCGGGAGAGCCAGCGATTGAGCCGCCGGCGCATCTGTATGCCCATGCAGTGGCCGGTAGCGTTACTTTGGCCGCAGTACATACCGATCCAATCAGCCCGGAGAAACTGCTCGCACAGTTTTTACAGAGAGGCTTGGATCTGGCGCGCGGTGGTACCGGGAAGTCCGCGTAGGGATTATAGAGCGCAGCAGGCTCTAACTTTTTCAATAGAGTGCAGGAGATCATTATGAGTAAACCCGCAGCCAGGCTTACCGACATGCACACCTGCCCGATGGTTACCGGCACTGTGCCGCATGTGGGAGGACCTATCCTCGGCCCCGGCGCTCCCACGGTATTGATCGGCAACATGCCCGCCGCCAATATGGGAACCACCTGCACCTGCGTTGGCCCACCCGACTCTATCGTGAGCGGCAGTGCCACGGTGCTGATCAATAACAAGCCCGCCGCCCGCATGGGTGACTCCACTGCGCACGGTGGTGTGATTATTCTGGGCTGTCCGACGGTATTGATCGGCGGCTGACCCGTAAAAAAAAGCCCTGCAGAGCAGGGCTTTTTACTACCAATCTGACCTCAGCTCAAAGAATAGCTGAAATCGCCTTCCTCTGTGGCTCCCACGTGTACCTGTCGAATATCTTCACCCTTTGCCATTCTATCGAGGCATTCGCTAGCCAGTGCCGGCAGCAGTGTCCGGTTGAGAATTACCTCGATATTCCGGGCACCGGTATCCGCTTCCTGACAACGTGCAACGATATTGACCAGCACATCGTCGTCGTAACTGAAGCCAGCTCCGTAATGCTCCTTAACACGTTTCTCGATGCGTCGCATATTGATCTTGCAGATTTCCACGAGGTTTTCATCGTCCAGTGGATAATAGGCGATCACATTGGCGCGACCGAGGAATGCCGGTTTAAATTTCTGCAAAAGGTGCGGGCGGATATTATCCAGAAGCACCTCGGGATCCGGCTTTTCTTCCACCTGATTAAAGATCGCACGAATCGCATCCTCACCGGCATTTGAGGTCATGATGATCAGCGTATTCTTGAAGTCAATATCGCGGCCTTCACCATCCTTGATGGTGCCTTTGTCGAACAGGTTATAGAAAATGTCCTGCACCCCGGGATGTGCCTTCTCCATTTCATCCAGAAGAATCACAGAGTATGGCTTGCGCCGTGCGGCCTCGGTCAGTACACCGCCCTCACCGTAACCTACATAGCCGGGAGGTGACCCGAGCAACATGGAGACTTTATGCTCCTCCTTGAACTCGGACATATTGATGGTGGTGATATTCTGCTCTCCACCGAACAATTCGTCCGCAAGCGCCAGCGCAGTTTCGGTTTTACCCACACCACTGGTGCCACAGAACAGGAATACACCGACCGGTTTGCGTGGATCGGTAAGGCCTGCACGGGAAGTGCGCACCGCCTGCGCAACGGCATCCAGCGCATGGGGCTGACCGATAACCCGACGGTTGAGTCGTTCAGCGAGAGTCTGCACCGCTTCAATTTCATTGCTGACCATTTTACCGACGGGTATCCCGGTCCAGTTGGCAATAACCTCCGCAATTGACTGCTCATCTACCGCCGATTGCATCAGCGGTGTATCCCCCTGAATCTGCTGCAATTGCTCGGTGAGCGACTGTAACTGCTGCTTGAAATCTTCCAGTGCCGAGGTATCGACAGTGTCTTCACTGCCGGAGAGTTGCTTTGAATACTCTTCGTCAATGCGATCACGCAGGGTGCGGATCTCGGCGGTCAACTCCTGCTCCTGCTGCAGTTGACCTTGTAAGCGGTCAAGCTGCTGCTGCGCTTCCTGCTGCTCCAGTTGCAGTTGCTGGATCGCATCTTCGTATACGCCGCTGGCGGCATTTTCGCGCTGCAGTTTTTCAATGGTGCGTGTAGTGCTGGCAACAATGCGCTGAATATCTTCGATCGCCCCGGGGGTAGAGGATTGACTCAGCGCAACGCGCGCGCATGCCGTATCGAGCAGGCTCACGGATTTATCGGGTAACTGTCTTCCGGGAATATAACGGTGTGAAAGCTTGACCGATGCGACAACCGCCTCATCCAGAATACGTACCTTGTGGTGGGATTCGAGGCTGGGCGCGATACCGCGCATCATATCAACTGCCTTCTGCTCGTCTGGCTCTTCGACTTTAACCACCTGAAAACGACGGGTAAGAGCCGGGTCGCGTTCAAAGTATTTCTTGTATTCCGCCCAAGTGGTCGCGGCGATGGTGCGCAATTCGCCTCGCGCCAGAGCCGGCTTCAGCAGGTTAGCGGCATCGCCCTGCCCTTCCTTGCCGCCAGCTCCGATCATGGTATGGGCTTCGTCGATAAACAGGATAATCGGTGACGCGGAGGCTCGCACCTCTTCGATCACCGATTTCAGGCGGTTCTCGAACTCGCCTTTTACACTGGCACCGGCCTGCAGCAAACCCAGATCCAGGGTCCGCACGGTGACGTCACGCAACGGTGTCGGAACATCACCGCTGGCAATACGCAGCGCGAATCCTTCGACGACGGCGGTTTTACCCACGCCTGCCTCACCGGTGAGAATCGGGTTATTCTGGCGGCGGCGGGTGAGAATATCGATACACTGACGAATTTCCTCATCGCGCCCAAGTACCGGATCAATTTCTCCGTCGCGCGCGCGCTGAGTCAGGTTAACCGTGTATTTGTCCAATGCGGGAGCTTTGCTCGCGGCGACCGCAACCTGGGCGCCGTCCGCGGTATGCTCCGCACCAGCTACCGCACTGGACTCTCCGCTGTGGCCGAACATGGCCCGTGCGGTTTCACGAATCGACTCGGGAGCGATACTTTTCAGCTCCGGGCAGGACTCCAACAACTGACGGCGGGAGGCCTCTTCCAGTAATAGAGCAGCAAGCAGATGACCGGAACTCACCGCGCGGTGGCCGAAGTCAATGGAAGCGAGTATCCAGCAATTTTTTGCCGCCTCTACAATACTCGGCGACAACGCAGCAGGGCGACTGCTACCGGATTTAAAGCGCGCAATCGCAACTGCGAGTTGCTTGGCGAGATTCGAGGGGTTTACATCGTGCTTTTCCAGCAAATGGTAAAAATCGGTATCAGACTGGTCCAGGAGTTTCAGCAGCCAATGCTCAAGCTCGACATTATACTGACTTTGTGCCAGACAGAGACCGGCAGCGCCCTCTAGTGATTCGCGCATGACCGGCGTCATGGTATCCACGAGTCTTTTTAGATCTACGTTGATCATAATATTATTTCCCTCAGTTTATTCCCTGTTATTTTCACAAGTTACCGCTGTCGCAACTGGCTTCCGATTCTAAGCCGCAGGCAACGCCTCTTCCGGTGACATCTGGTCTGCACTCAAACTAACCACCACTTTTTCATCCTGATCCTGGTCGCTGGCCATATGCGTATTCCAGCCAAGGAGTGGTTGATGGCAGTCATCTCCGGTGAGCTGAACCGGTGATACCTGACTGGTATACAAAGTGGCTGAAATCTCGAAATCCATCTCAATACCGGCACTCAACTGGATAAATGATTTCAGCGCTTCCAGTTTTTCAGAACCGGGGGCAATGGCCATATGGTCTTCGTAGTCCAGAGGCTCGATGACTATGCGAAATTTATTCTGAGCCTGGAAGCATTGGGTTCCGAGAATGGTGTCGGTGCCCAGGCGATTATTGACCCCCAACGGATACTGCGGGCCCGGCAGCCGGGTAAGCACGTCCTCCGGCAAATCATCCCACTGCCCCTGGAACTGCTCGACCGAAACCTTCAGACCGAAATATTGGCGAATCATGCTTTCCAGCGCGGCGGCAGAGCATTGTTGCCGACCCAGGTGCCCGGCCATACCGTAAAGTACATCATCCGGGATTGGCATCCGGTATCGGAGTTCACTGGTACCCAGCCCGGCAATGGATGCCAGCGCCTGGCTGAATAAATCCGGCTCTCGCGCCTTGCGCAGTTTCGCCGATTCGAAATTTACGGGTAGCTGGTATTTCTGCCACGCGCGATAGAACAGGGAAATATTGCGGTGGTGAAAGATATCCAGAAAATCCCGCAGCGCCGTGTTTTTTTCCCGAAGCTCACGGTGCACTACCTCGGTCAGGTAGTACGGCATAACCCCCTGGCTACCCACCAGTCCACCGAAGCCGACTTCCATATTCCACTGTTTCTCTGGTGCCGATTCGTCAGCATACAGCGGATCCCGATTACCCTTGTCGCGCTCGCCATCGCTTCTCTGTCGGGTAGAGAATGGTGCCGAGATTTCGCGCTCTTCTATTCGGATCACATCAGAGGCGACAAACGATAGCGAGGTCTGCGCCTTGAAACGCAGCACTTCCCTCGCTGGCGGTGCAGCACTGGCCAAAGGTTCTCGAGCAAATACGGCGCCTGCAGCAGCGTCGGAATCTTCCCGCTGCTGCTCGATCAGAACAGCGCGCTCCAGGGTCCGCACCGCCTGAAAAAACTCAAAGCGATACGGCTCCTCGCGCAGCCGCTGGATTACACTAACGCTTTGTCGCCGGCGCGTGGAGGCCATCTTTTCAGTTCTCCATCTCGATCACTCAACTTGGCAATCAGTCTGGTAAAGGAATTAATTGAGCAATAGAGCCCCAGGAAGCGCTCGATCACACTGGCAAATAGCAGCGGGGATGTACCCGAAAGCATCATCGAATCAAACTCGATCGTCACCTCGGTACCACGACACAAAACCACACTGCTATCCACCTGAATCGGCGCCGTTATGGGACGGGTTTCAAGCTGCAGAACCGATTCAATCATGTTCCTGGTACTGCCGGAATTACGGAAATCGTATAACCGCAGTATCTCTTTCAGCACATCCACACCGCCGGTATTACTTAGGGACAGATGATTCAGGTTTAGATGGGAAATCAGCCGCCAGTAAGCGCGATCGCGTCTCGGGGGGCGAATGGTTGCAGTAGGGGCAACCGGGCAACTGATCCGTTTAGCCGGCGCATCACCATCGACGATAGACAGATACGGCTGGGCATTTCCGGATGGAAGCTTTTTCGGCAGATTGCGATTGGTACAGGTCAGCTTCAGGCCCAGGGTCTGCTGATCAGCGTCGTACGGGTTGAAATCCAGATCCACCAGCATGATATCCACTTCAGAAGCCTGTTCATTGCGGTGCTCACCCTCGACGACATCCCGCCGACGCGAATACCAGAATGCGGACTTTCCATCCGAAGCGTTACTGTGCTGAATCCCGTAAAACGGGCGGTATTGGGTGGTTTCCCCTCCGGCGTTGGTGGAACTCACCTCATCTATTGAATACACCTCGAGGCCATCACTGCGACGTACATCGGGAATAACGTGATAGCTGTACTGTTCCTGAGTCACCGGAATCGGATCGGCGCTGTGGTTGAACAGATTGACCACCGGTGTGCAGCCGAGGCAGAACATGGTCGGCGACAGCTGTTTCTCCAGCTCGTCGTGAGACTCCGACAGGTAGATATACAGGTTCAGGGTATCGCCGTACTTGTCGTTGATTACCCCTTCGAGACCATCTATATCGATAAACTGGAATTTCTCCGGGAACGCGAAGTACTCGGTGAGCAGCCGGTACCCGAGAAATGCCGAATCCGGATAGGGCAATAACCCTTCATCTGCACCCAGCCCAACCTGCTTCAGGGAATCCGCATCGAGAAATACCGGGCTGGGGTCCCCCTCCCCGGTTGCGATGACGAGCTTTACACATTTCGTCAGAATCAGATCGTAGAGATCGTAGATATGACTCGGCTGGCCCTTCAGGAAAAATCGCAGACGGTTTGGCTTGAGCTCACCAAAGCTTACATCTTCGCTGAAAGTTTTCAGCGATAGTTTGAGCACCGCGTTGGCGCCAGCGACATCATTACAGCCCGGTGCGATAAACGGCCTCGGCATCAGACTGGCGCTCTCTGCCTGAAACGGACATACATCTACGGGGTAACGGCTGGTAAATCGACAGGTCTGCCCCTGGAAACTCTCGGATTCCAGTACAAGATCCTTTTCCAGATGGACGATGCCATCCAGGTCGGATTCGGGCTCAAACTGAATGATCGAGCATGAGGGTATCGGGCGCAGGTAATGGGGATACAGCGTCTCCAGTATTGCGTCCGTCAGTTCCGGAAAATCATCGCTCAGCTTCTGCTGCACGCGCGCATTCATATACGCAAATCCGGACAGCAGACGCGCTACCAGCGGATCATCTACCGTGTCCGTATCCAGCTGCAGGCGAGACGCCGCGGCCGGGTGCATACGCGCAAACTCGCCGGCAGTCTGCTGTACGAAAGCCAGCTCGCGCTCGTAAAGGTCTATCAGTTTTTCAGTCATTATCGCACCTCTGACACGTCGACCAGTTGCGTGACCGGATTCAATGCGGAATCGAACACGATGACCTCCGATGCCGGGTTTACATGTAACACGGCCTCAACCCGGAAGCGGATACTCGGATCCTCGACGTCGATATTTTCCTGGGTATTCACCTTCACCGAGCTGATCCTTGGCTCGTAGCGGAGGATGGTGCGCTCAATATCCCGGCAAAATTTTCGGCGACTTTCTCCGGAAGTGAGGTTTACCGTGGATAAATCCGGCAGGCCGTAATTGATATTTGAATCGTCGAGATGCTCGTGTCCCTCCGGGGCGGACAGGCATCGGTAACGGGTATTGAACAGGAACTCCAGGTCTCGCCTCACACCCTCGCGCAGCTGTCTCAGCACCTGATGGGGGCGGTGAATATCCATATTGACTGAGGAATCCAGTAAGCGATCCAGTAGTGGTGCCAACAATCGCTTTTCTTGTGTGGACTGACTCATCAGCTGGTCGCTCCCACGCCGATCTGCGACAACGCAGTGGTCAACTTCAGTTCAGACACCAGGTGATCGACGGTATAGTGGCTCTTCAGGTGAATGACGCTTTGATAACTTCCGGGTTTTCCGGGCTCATCCATTACCCGAACCCGCGCCTCGCGCAACGGATAGCGTGCCAGCATTTCCCATGAGAGATCCTCTCGGCCGGTGGTATACCGATCCATCCAATGCTGCAGTTGTCGCTCACAATCTGCCGCATTCATGTAGGCGCCTACCTTGTCGCGTATCATTACTTTTATGTAATGGGCGAAGCGTGAAGCACACAATATCTGCTGAAGCATCCCGCTGATTCGGGCATTGGCTGTTGCAGATTTGGAGCTGTACCGCTTTGGACGCTGCAATGAAGGTACGCTGTTAAATGCACTGTAAGGCGAGTCATAGCAGTGACACAGGCAGGCAAAACCGAGTTCGCTGAGTTCTCGCTCGGCAAAATCGGTGATCAGGATGGAGGTAGCCATCTTGATGGACTGGGCACTGCTGTCGACACCGTAGGGGACATTCGGTAACTGGGTAACCAGACCGCCCCCCAGATGATCCCGCGCTACGCCACGGATATGCGAAAACCAGCCGACTTCATCAAACTCGCGAATCAGTACGCAGCCCATGGCAAACACCGCATTGCCCCACAGATGGTTTCTCGCATCTGAGGATTGAGCACTTTCGCCAAAGCGAATGCCCCGGTAATTGGAGAAACCCCGGGTATGTGGTTGCCGCATCAGAACCTGCGGTAGTAGTACGCCGATAAACCGGGAATCTTCCAGATCCCGAAGGCTGTTCCAGCGAATGTACTGTTTCTGGCGGAAAACCTCGGAAAAATCGATCGGCCGTGCGACATCATCAAAACTGTCGACGCCGAAAAGCTGCGGCGCCGCGCTACAGATAAACGGCGCGAAAGCAGCAGCCGCAGTATGGGCGATCCCCTGCAGGGTAAATACGTCGTCGTATGGATGGCCTTCAAAGGGCTGATGGGAAATATAGTAGTCACCGATCAGCAGGCCAAAGGGTTCACCACCGGGGGTACCAAATTCTTCGTTATAGACGAGATGAAACAGTCCGGACTGATCGTAATCCGGGGCGCGTTCTATATCCCGAGAGAGATCTTTCCAACTGACATCCAGCAGCTTGATGACAATATTGTCCGCTGCCGGCGTCTCTGAGATCAGCATCGACAAGCCGCGCCAGCGCGCTTCCAGCTCCTGGAATTTTGGGTGATGGAGAATCTCGTTCACCTGATCACTAATCAGGAGATCCAGCTCCGCAATTACCTGATTCAGCCACTCGCGCACAGTGTGCCGACTGGTATCACCAGAGCCGCTGAACGCATCCAGCCAATATTCAAATGCAAACAGATCGTCCGGTTCGTCCAGAAATTTCTGCAGCGGGTTTCCACCACCCTGAAGCAATGACTCGGCGAACAGGATAGGGTCACCTGGCTTCTGGTGGGAAGACATCGAAGGCAAGGCAGGCACTCCCCAGTGGGTATGAGAGGTGTGTTAACAGACGGAGGCTGGTGGAAAAAGGGCCGATCAAAGGATCGGCCCTTCGCCAATTACCCTGCGCTCGGGATATTGGCCACCATACGCATGGAAGTGGTGAGCTCTTCCATCTGCAGCCAGGGCTTCAGGTATGCAACGGCGCTGTAGCAACCGGGCTGACCTGGTATCTCCTTCACCTCTACCCGCGCCTCTGCCAGGGGATACTTCGCCTTCATTTCGGCACTCGCATCCGGGTTGGAGTTGGTGTACTGGGAGATCCACTTGTTCAGCCAGCGCTCACAATCGCCAGCTTCCATAAAGCTGCCCACTTTGTCGCGCGCCATTACCTTGAGGTAGTGGGCGATACGCGAGGTTGCCATCAGGTAGGGCAAGCGAGCGGAGATGGAGGCATTTGCGGTCGCATCCGGGTCGTCGAATACTTTCGCCTTCTGGGTGCTCTGAGAACCAAAGAACACGGAGTAATCGGTATTCTTGTAGTGACACAGCGGCAGGAACCCCTGGGCACTGAGCTCCGCTTCACGACGGTCGGTGATACCGATTTCGGTCGGGCATTTCTGGTCCAGGTCGCCATCATCACTTTTGAACAGGTGAGTGGGCAGGCCTTCTACCTTACCGCCACCTTCGGCACCGCGAATCGCCGTACACCAGGAGTTTTCAGCAAATGCCTTGGTCATGGTGGTACCCATCACGTATGCGGCATTCATCCAGCAATACTGCTCGTGATTGGCCGGACGGGAGACACCGTCCTCGTCTACCTCGAACTCTTCGTAATTGAAGGATTCAACCGGCTTGGTATTGGCACCGTACGGGGTGCGCGCCAGGGTGCGGGGCATCACCAGGGTAACGAAACGGGAATCATCGCTATCGCGGAAGCTGCGCCACTTGATGTATTCACCGGACTCGAAGATGCCGCCCAGATCGCGGGGCTTGGAGAGCTCGGTGAAATCATTGAAGCCGAACATACCCGCACCAGCAGCGGAGACGAACGGACAGAAACCGGCCGCCGCCACGTTGGACATTTTGCTCAGCAGCTCGATGTCTTCCGGGTGACTGGTAAACTCGAAGTCGCCAATCATGCAGCCGAACGGTTCGCCACCCGCAGTACCGAACTCTTCTTCGTAAATCTTTTTGAAGGTCTGGCTCTGGTCGAACTCAACCGCCTTGTCCAGATCGCGGAACAGCTCGCGTTTGGTAATGTTCATCATGCGGACCTTGAGGGTCGCGCCGGTTTCGCTGTTCATTACCAGATGGTTCAGGCCACGCCAGGAGCCCTCAAGCTTCTGGAACTTCTCATCGTGCATGATTGCAGCGAGCTGCTTGGACATTGCCGCATCAATTGCCGCCACTGCTTTATTGACGGTCTGGGTAAGGTTGCGATCCCAGGTGACGGTTCCCTGCAAAACCTGCTGAGTCAGGTTGGCGATCAGGTCCTGAGCTTCGTCTGGCTGAGTCTGCTTGGTCGCAGAAATAGCCTGTTCCAGCAGGCTTACCGACTGCTCTTCCGCTTCCTGTTCCGCTACATTTTCAACTTCGGTGCTCATTACGCGTCCTCTCCCTTGTCTTCTCCCAGCCCCAGCTGCTCGGAGATTGCAGTGACGTTTTCAGTACTCTGGAGAATGTCTTCCAGAACTTTTTCCAGTTCCTCAGAGCGGTCGGCTTTGCTCAGCAGGTCACGCAGTTTGCTGCGCGCTTCCAGCAGTTGTTTCAGGGGCTCAACCTGTTCCACGATCTGCTCTGGAGTAAAGTCATCCATGTGATTGAAATCGAGGTTTACCGCCATCTTGCTGCCGTCGTCAGACAGGGTGTTTTCCACCTGCAGCTCGAGTTTCGGATTTACCTTGGCCATCACATCGTTGAAATTATCGCGATCGATCTGAACGAACTTACGCTCTTTCAATGCCTTGCGGTTTTCCATGTTGTCGCCGGAGTAATCACCCATGACGCCAGTCACGAAAGGCAGCTCTTTTTTTACTTCCGCACCATTGGTTTCAACATCATAGGTAATGTGGACACGCGGCTTACGCACACGCTTCAGTTTGTTGTGAATACTCTCGGACATCTGGGTCTCCTTTCCTCAATACAGGAATCGTGGTGTTTTCTAGGGATTTACCAACTGGGTTCTGCGGTCGGCTCCGGAGCCCCCCAGCCCGCATCTTCCTGGGCGGGTTGAGACTCGGTGCTGGCAGCAGGCTGCTCGGCAGGGGTAGATTGGGTAACAGGTGGTGCCACGTAGCGCTGGCTGTCGGAGCCATCCAGTCGCACACCGGTCAGCTGTGAATACATGGCGCGGGACTGGTCGTCCGGCAGGAGTTCGCCCATCAGCTCAGCCACGGTCATCCGGCCCCAACCAATCAGTCGTTCGAGGCCAGGCGCCAGCGGTGTATGTGGTTCGTATGTGCGGAAGTACTTCGCGGCCTTTTCCAGCAATTTCAGGGCATCTTCCCTCGAGGTGATAGCACCGGTGGGTACAGCGACCATCTGCATCGCGACTCCTCCATTCTCAGCAGCGGCAGCGGGTGTCTGCCCGGCATCCGCCTCAACGGGTTCAGGCTCTTCGGCCGCGGCAAGTGACTCTAACTGCGGTTTGTAGACAAAACGGACGGTGCGCAACACCTCATCCAGAAGGCTGGTGATATTGGTCGAGGGCGGCGCATCGCTGCCGCAGGATTCCCGCAGCACAGCATTGGTGGCCTTGAAACTGGTGAGACACTCTTCCAGCGTCTCCACCAGATCCGAGGCCCATTGCGGCGCCGCCGGGGTGGCACAGGCATCAAACTCACCAATGCTGTAGCCGAGCGTTTCCACCCGCGCCGCCTTGGCATCCGGGTCGGCGATCTTGTCTGCATCCCGGGCTTGCTGGTAGTGGAAGAAGGAGTAGCTACCGTAATCCCCTTCCGGAGTGATATCTGCGTTGCGGATCGGCATCAACAGGGTGCCATCTGCGCCATCGCCGTTGAGGCCGGTAAGCGGAGCTACCTTTGTTTCGATGCCGTCTTCATCGGGTTCGGGATAGAGATCATCCCAGTATTCCGCAATCAGCCGTTCGATGAGAGTAAATCCGTCGCGCAATCCGGGAAAACCGTGCAGTCGAATGAGCGCTTCGGTATACCAGCTGGCAACCTCGAGATCCTTGCTCTTTTCCTTGAGAATTTTTTGCGCTGTCTTTGCCACCTCGCGCCATGGTGCAAGCAGGTCGGCGTCGCTCTCGTCGAACATCGCCGAGCGCTCGGCGGCACGCGCGCTGTTTCGGGCATCCTTGATGGTGTAGTAATCGGAGGTGGGAGAGCGATCTGCGCGGATATCCTCACCCTGCCGCTGCTCGCCAGGAATATCCTGCAGAAGAGAATCCAGTTCTATCGCATTCGGAAATGCCATGAAAATTCCTTTTCATTATCGGGCGTAGACAATTTTTTCTACGCGCCTGTTGTTTATCTATTTTTCAGGCCAGAGCCACCCGAGAGGGGACATCGTCTGCAGCGATCTCCGGATTTTTTGCTGTTTTAGGCGAATCCGCTTCCGTTATGAACGAGAAGCTGGAGATCAATTGATCGAATTCGTGCTTGCGCTCTGAAAATACACTCTGTTCACTCCACAGGAACAGGGTATAGATTTTTTCACCACCGCCAATACAAGCAACCAGGTATTGAACCGGTACTGTGTCGACTTCGGCAAGTAATTCGCCAAAAAAACCTGTACCGCCATCGACCTGCAGTTGCTTCGCAGGGCTACTAACCGATGCCAGATAAAGTTGCGCAGCACACTGGGATAACTGCGCCTGACAGTACTCCTCCACCGTTGGTGCAGAAGGAAAGTCTTCCACTCTCTGTGGGAGCACCACTAAAAATTCATTCTTATCCAGGCTACCCGCCTGCAAAACTGCCCGCTGGTTCAGATCGTCAAATACCTGCCAGTCATTCGGCACGTGAACGGAACAACTACCATCCGTAGCGTTCAGCCTGACCGTTGTAGATGGAGATCTGACGGCTGTGGATTCCAAAACGGTTTTATCGGTGCATCGGATCTCAGCGCACCAACCGGCTGCCCAGAAGGCCCGCACCAGTTTCTCGCCTTCTGCGACCTGGTCACAGACTTTTACGACGGTAGATTTACCATTCAACAGTTTTTTTATCCGGGTAAAATCCAGGCCGAACTTCTCGGCCAACAACCGGATTCCCTGCCGACGATCAAACCCTTCCCTTAGAACACCGGTAAAGACTACCTGGCATTGCCTCGCTAACATTTTCAATCCCTGAACGTGCTGCCACGGGTGCCTGTCGGCGATCCCCGGCGAGGTCGCACATCAATGTCCGACCTGAAAAAGCTTCCACAAACCACACAGTAGTGTTTGCGTTATTTGGTAACGACGCACAACGAATGCAATCCCGCAATCCGGCCGTGCAAACGGTACGCCCGTACCGATTACTGAAACACCAAACCATTATTTTATCGGAATAGAATTCCGCTTGAACACCGATTTAAATGTATCTACTCAGAAAAACCGAGTTTTTATTGGTACGCTAATACCAACTAGACAGAAGACTCTGCTAATTCCCTCACCAGTGCAATTTCGGCGCACCGAGCATTGCGCAATAATTCCCCGGGTCTGGCAGTCCCGGGCTCAACAGAGAGGTCGGGGCAAGGTGCTGTGAACCTTCACACCACCAGAGGCTAAAGCTGTTATGTTTTTCCTTCACGAGAAATTCGAGCATCGACGGATAATGCTGTGAAATCCTCGAAGCACCACTCAGGGATAACAGATCGCCATCATTGTCTGCAGCGAGTGCATTGCCCGGCAAATCCACCAGTGGCGGAAACCTGTCCAACACCTGGTCAGCAGAAAGTGCGTTTTGCAGTGCGTCTATCGCCAGTGCGGAGGCCTGCTCATACCACTCCCCTGCATCGATCTGTACGGAAAATAGATTCGCGCCATTTTCCAACGGTGCCGCCAAGGTGACAGGAAAATAGCGTCCTACACTATCCACGCTGGGAACCAGAATGCCTATCCAGCCCTGCTGGTTGAGGACACCGGGACTCATTGCGAACCGCCAGATTGGACTTGTCAGGTAATACTCCAACCAGCGATCACCTACCAACTCCCGGGAACCGTGCACTGCGCGCTGCAGCCATTCGTCCCAGGGAGTGACAAAACTTGCCGGCAACTCCCGCTGAATGAAGTCGCCATGTCCCGGAAGTTTTCCAAACAATCCGCTGTGTGACATATCTGCACCGCTTAAAGTACTTGCGGGCAGCGATAGCCGCCCAGCAAACCTTGATCGAAGGGATTACTCACACCGGCAGCAGAAAGCCTGAACTGTGCCGAGCGGCCGGATTCGCGGAAAGTAACCAGATATTCAGAGCCATTGCGAGAAGACTCGAGCTCCGAATTCAGCAACAAGCGGTACCAGGCCCAGTCGCCCTCGAAATGTTGTCGATGCACAGTTTCATTCAGATCCTCAAATAGAATCCGCACGCGGTTTGTTTCCCCACCACGCCAGTCCAACTTGGAGCGAGTACGCGGACCATGTGAGTAGGGAACTCGCTGACTGCCCAGCTCAAGGGCAAACAACCTCACGCTGGAATCCAGTTTTGTCGGCTCTATACGGAAACTGTATCCGGCCTCTTCGCCCTGGCTGAAGAGGGTTTTTCGAATGCGCTCCGCACGCTGCATCTGGCGCAGTGCGCCACTGGAAATCCCCAGGGTTTGCCCTTCCAGAGCCTTGAGTTTCCAGTTGCGCGTATCCACGAACGGCTTCAGGTATTCCTGAACAAACTGCTGCTCGATACCACCGGGCTTGAAGTACTTGTTGAACTCCATCACCGGTGTTTCCTGATTACCACCGGCTCGGAGAGGGAAGCGATCCGCCAGGCTTCGGCTGTACACGCTGTACACTTGCTCCCGCCATACGCGATCGGTGTGGCGTTTGGCTTTGGCCATTACCAATCCCCAGGTGCTATCTGCAATCTCTTCCAGCCAATCATCAAAGGGTGCCGGTGCATTGGCGGCCTTTACCCGCAGCTGCTTGATTGCATCTCCGGCGCCACTGAAGCGTGCTTTGGCCTTGTTGAACGCAACCTCATCGGTATCTACACCGCTGTCGATTTCCGCCAGATACTCCTGCAGCTGAGTGATACTGGACAGGTAATCCTGTACACGAGCCGGTCGGCCTTTTTCACTGCGCGTCAGTCTCTGCAGCTCCTCAAACCTGAGGTCTACCACCGTCGGCTGGAATTTTTCTGCCAGTTTGCTGGCAGCGCCACTGACCGCAGCAGAGCCGAGGCGACGGGTCGTGCTGGAAACCGGTAGCGGTACGCCACTCGCATCTACGGGCACTTCTGGACGCGGGGTCAGCGCCGTGTTGTCCGACGTGATTTCAGCAATGGCCAGCAGGGGTGAATACACCGGATCGGAGAGTTTAGACAACACATCCAGTGCCTCAGAGGTAGACTGGAATCGCTGAATTGAAAAACCGGAAACGAACTGCTGCCAGCGCTGCTGGTATTCACCGAGATAGATGCGCTTGACATCCTCACCCAGTCGCTTGCGGTCCTCCTCATTGAAATCTTCCCCGCTTAGATCGCCACCGTATATCCAGCGTTCATCCGCCAGCTGATCCAGCAGCGGGGAATCCGCATCGAAGTCCAGTTCTTTATAACCGGCCTTGGTATACAGGTAGGGGATATGAAAACGGCTGTCACCCGGGTCAACACCGAACAGTTGTGCAGTGTCTCCACCGACTTCACCGTAGAGGTCAATCTGTGTCTGTCCCAGGTCGCTGCGCAGCATCTGCGCATAAAGGCGCTGCGGTACCGGAATACGGCGTAATTGCTGTCGCGCCGTTGCAATTACCCGCTCATTGGGCTCGAGATTTTCCGGCAGCGGCCGGGAGAAAAGACGCTCCAGATGTGCCAGCATCTGCTGCTGTTTAGCGGCCTCGCCAGACAGTGTCTGCGACCACTCATCACTGAAATACGCGGTCAAATCCTCGAGGCTTCGCTTTTCCGGATTAAACAGCATCAGGTAGGTCTTCAGCGTCTGGGTAAGTGCCGGATCTGCACTGTCGAGTTTTACCAGTCGCTGCTCCAGTGCACGCTGCAATGCGGGCAGGAAGGTGAGCTCCAGTTGCTCGCGATAAAGGCGATCCGCCGCGGCATCGACTCGTTCATCGTACAGACCGAGATTATTCAGCCAGGGGTGCTCTTCTTTCTGATACACGCGAGAAGCCGCCTCCAGTGGCTCGAGCAGCTCCAGGGTTTGCAATGGTGAGATTTTGCGGTCCCCCAGTTTTTCCCTGGCTTCCTCGTAAAGCGCAATATTGTCGCGGACCTCCCCCATATACCGCTTGTTCTGCGCAATACTGCCGGTCCACAAGAATAGAGCACCGACAAAAGCCGCGGCGGATCCAACGTAGACCGCGCCGCGCAGCCAACGGGTAACACTTTCAACCTTGCGGTTCACTCCGACCAGATCGGCTTCCGGGAAAATGACATCTTTCAACAGACGATGCAGAAAATAACTCTTGCCCACCCCCTGGAATCGCTGCGCCACGTCGCGCTCGAGGCCGAAATCGGAGCTCACTGAGGCCATCATCCGGTCAATCGGACTTCCCTCCTGAGTGCCACTGGTAAAGTACACACCGCGTACCATGGGTACGGTGTCGTAGCGATTGGCACTGAATGCCTGCTTCACAAAATCGGACAATACGTTTTGCAGGCTCTCCATACGCGCAGGGAAACCCTGTAATAGAGCGCGCTTCTCTACATTGCGCTCCTGATGCACACGCCACAGGACCCGCTGATTGAGCCGCTGGATCAACGCCTGGAACTCGCTGACAAAGTCATCCAGTGGTGCACCCGCCCCCGTGTGTGCCTCTGCCGGAAAACTGATTCCCCACACCTGCTCGCGCTCGGCCTGCGAAAGGTTGTCGAAATATTCGCTGAAGCCGGCAACGAGGTCACACTTGGTGAAAGTAAGATAAATCGGGAAGCGGATTCCCAGCTGCTGCTGCAGATCATTGATACGCGCGCGGATAGTCTTGGCCTGATGTACGCGCTGCTCGGTAGTCTGCACCATCAGATCCTGCAAACTGACCGCAACCAGCACACCATTGATAGGACGGCGCCGACGATATCGCTGCAGCAGGTTCAGGAAGGCTTTCCAGGCACTGTTGTCGTATACGCGGTGGCTATCCTGTGTGGTATAGCGCCCGGCGGTATCGATCAGCACCGCATCGTTGGTAAACCACCAGTCGCAATTCCGCGTACCGCCTACACCACCCAGAGCCTCTTTGCCATGACTCTGTGCGAGCGGAAATTCGAGGCCGGAATTGACCAGCGCGGTCGTCTTACCGGATCCGGGCGGGCCGATGATGATGTACCACGGAAGCTGATAGAGGGACACGTTACCGCGCTGGGATTTGAAACGCGCCTTGCGCAGCACCTGCATGGCATCGCGAAAACGTTCGGACAGTGCATTCAGCTCTTCACGGCTGCGCTCCTGATCCGGATCCGCTTCGTCCTCCTGCGACTCTTCAATACCCTGGATCAGCGCCTGGTTCTGACGGCGCTCTACCAGCCACTGGCTCAGGTTCCATACCAGCCAGATCGCAAATATAAATACGATGATGGTAAGCCGGACGCCCGTGGACAGGGTCGCATTATCGCTGCCAAATTTTATGTAATCGGCACCAAACCAGATCAACAACGAGAGCGCACACAGGCCGATCAGGCCCAGCACCCATTTATTGGTAAAAAAATTCGCCAGTCGTTTCATGAATTACTCCAGTCCCCGCGACCATTCTGCGCCGGGCAATCAGCAACCGTGTTCAGCGCGGCTGCGCAATGTTTTCCTGCGATTCAGGCATCAGCGCCTGTATCTCTTCTGCTACCGGCGTTGCGCTCTGGTACAACCACCAGCGGTACCCGCTGAAGGTTGCCGCGAGCACACCGAGTACCACACTGGCAATGACCCACAGGGGCACGTACTGGATCAGCTTTGTCTTGCGATCCACACATCCCTGCCAGCGCGGAGAGAGATCCCGATCCATGGCCGGGCGATGGCTTTCAATGGTGCGATACAGGTTGTCCCGGATCTGTTCCAGTTGCTCGTGACCGCGCTGCGCCAGACGATACTTTCCCTGGAAGCCGAGACTGAGGCACAGGTAAAACAGCTCCAGCAATTCAATATGCGACCCTGGGGTTTCCAGCGTGCGCTGAAGGATCAGGAAACATTTTTCACCGCCGAACGTTTCCTTGTGGAACAGGCTCAACAGGGAATGCTGACTCCAGCCACTCGCGGTCCCCCAGGGCGTGGACAGCACTACTTCATCGACCACCGTGCACAGCAGATATCGCGCGGTCAGCACTGTCTCCTGAGACAGCGAAAGCTGCCTGGCTTCCCGCTCAAAACTCTGGATCTCGCGCGTCAGGCGTTTGTGCAGGTCCGGCACATTGGCGTGATTCATGGTGGTGCGAAGCTTGACGATGGCCCCGAGTACTTTGGACGCGGCGGAAATCAACGGGTTCAGGCTGTTGCGGATACGCAGGTCACCTGCGGCCATGTCCGGGGCAGCGGGTTGCTGAGGCTGAGGGGAGCGTCCACCCGCGGGGGCAGCTGCCCCCGGCGTTGGGATCATCACTGTGCGATCTGCAGCGCCCGGCGCTGAATAAGCATCGTTACTCATTTTCAGTTATTCCTTATCGCCCACAGTTCCATGGTCAGGCCCGGAAACTCCGCTCCCAGATGTACCGCAAAACCACCGGAGCGCTGCATCGCCTGCCACAGTTCTCCGGTGCGCTCGAGTTCAAAATAGGTAAAACCGGCGTGGTAGGGAATCTGCCGCGGTGCGACCGGCAATGCACGAATAGAAAGACCCGGCAGCTGCGCGGAGATAAGTTCGCGAATGGCCTCCACCGGAGCGACTTTTGCCTGGCTGGGGAAACGGCTGCGCAGCAGGTCTCCGGGCATATCCGCTTTTGCCGCCATCACAAAGCTCGCCGTCTTGACCAGGGATGGATCGGTAATCGGCGCCACATAAATACCAAACTTGCGCTGCACCAGATCCATGGCGATAGCGGTTTGCTCGAGTACCGTGGAGAGAGATTGTCGCAGGGCGGAAAAAAGCCCCACATAGCTCTGTTGCAGGTTTTCGTGCATGTAACGCGGGATTTCCGGCGGCCGCTTGTTGGCGGCGGTAAATGTCGAGAGCTCACCGGCGAGCTGCAAAAGCTCCAGGAACAGGCTATGCGGATGCAGCCGCGGCTGGCCGGTAACCTGTTTGAGCAATGGCTCGAATCGGTTGATTACCTGAAGTAACAGATAATCCGCGATCTCGGCGGAACCGCTGCGACCACTGTCCGCCAGGCGGTGCCCCAGTGCGGTACCGCGGTGATCCAGCAAACCCTTAACTTCTTCGATATACGCCTTGATGACTGGAGATGCATCGGCGTTCAACAGTGGAGGAATGTAGTCGGGATCCAGCTCAACCGGCTTTTCCGGCTGACGCTCGCGAATGCGGGTGATACCGATTGCCGCATAGCCACTGAGGTCATCGCTGCCGAGTTTGAGGCAAGCCCGCAGTTTCCCCACCTGAATTCGCGCGGCCTCACCGGAAGTAGAGGCACTGTTGCGTGCATCGAAGTTATTTGCCTGGTAGCGCGCCTGCGGGAAATCTTCCTGATCCCTGACCGATTCCTGGCTTCCCGGCCGTTTCATCGGCACGCACAGGTAGACAATTTCATCCCGGGTATTTACCGGAACATCCAGTACATCCGGAAGGTTTTCATTTTCTGGCGCCAACACCGGAGTACCATCGGGGAAAATACCGCTGATCCGGGACAGCGAAATTTTTCCCATTGCCAGTGGCTCGCTGTCGATGGCCAGTTCAATCAGTCCCCAGGTATAGGGCCCCAGGGCGCCCGTGCGGGCCTCTACCAGCTGCTCCAGGTAGCGGTCCTGTTGCTGGAAGTGCTGCGGACGAAGGAACATTCCCTCGCTCCAGATAACCTTATTATTCGCCGACATACGCTGTCCTTGTTGCGGCGCCAGGCTGAAGCCTTGCGGATTGTATAGGATCGATTTTCAGAATTATTTTCCGGACTGCTGCAGTTTACGCAGACGTTCGTACTCGGCACTGGAAATGGTTACTGTTTTGTCTTTTTTGGGCTCCTCGCGTGCGGCGCGCCGACGCATATCGAGAGCTTCGGTGGAGGCCATGCGCGTGCCCTCAAGGGTGATCGCGTATTCATTTTTTTTGTGGTCGGTAATCGGCAACAGCATCAGCGCATCGGCATCCTGGTACTGGACAAACTCCGCCAGCAGACCAATATATTTGACCTCGGGGGTCAATGCCAGCTGCTCGATCCGCTGTTCGCCCGGAGCAAACTCCTTGAGGATGATGGTATCGATCAGGTCTTTACCGAGACGGGAATCGGCATTCTCGTACAGATTCAGAAAGTCTTCCCGCGAAAACTGCCGGTCATCGGCAAGCATGAAAACCCGTAAAACTACCGGTGATGCACGTCCGTCACTATCCGGATTTACGTCATTTTCTATCTCCACCGCCAGGGCAATGCTGGTATCCAGATTCAGTGTGCGGCGCGTTGTCTGGCAGGCCGCAAGTCCGACGACCAGAGCCACGACTACCAGTAGTTGAACAATCTTTTTACTTTCCACAGCGATCTCCATATTCTCTTCTGGCAGCCCTTCGCGGGTACCTTTTGGTTATTACGGCCTTAGAAAAAGCGTTTCTTCTGTTACTAACTTTTGCCAAAACTGCGTGCGCTCTTGAGCTCGGATAACTGACTTTCGTAAGTCGATGCGAATTCATCACCAAACAGACGCCGGTAGCACGCTTCTGGATCGCTCACCAGCTGCCGGTACATCTCTACGAAATTGTCCCAATTGCGCGCCCCTTTACTGGAAAAGACACCGCCCTGGGCACCATTGCGTCGCTCTATACTCTCGGGGCTGAAAAAGCGCAGCATTGCATCGTATCCGGCACGCATCCCGGCGAGCACCGCTACCTGGTGATCCGATAGATCGTCGAAACTGTCACGCACCGCTTCCACGGGCTGCAGGAATGCGCCATTGCCCGCAAACATCGCGGCCAGTGCATCACCCGCACTGGCACTGAACTTGAGTGGATTATTGGCTTCTGTCTGGATCATGGTGCGCTGTACACGCAGTTCATTTTTGATACTGGTCCTTGCACGCAACAGGTCGATCAGGCGCGATACCGTTTCTTCGATAATCTCTGCGGATTGCTGGTCCAGGTGCTCGAGCTGCTCGGCGCTCAAATTAAGACCGAGCTTTTCCACCAGCTTGCTTCCACGGACGGCGCCTTGCGGCTGCGGCTGCGGCTGCGAAGCCTGCGATGGCGCCGGCACAGGCGCAAACTGCTGGGAAGCTCCCGCGAATCCACCAGCTGCCGGCGGTGCGGCAACAGCAGGGGCCACTGGTGGCTCCATCGCAGGTGTCGCCGGCGCATCAAAACCCGGCGCACCCTGTACCTGCTCGCTTACCAGTGCCGAGAGAGAATCAGCGAAGGGATTGTTCGCTGCGGGAGCCGGGGCGGCCGACTCCGGCGTAATGGAGGGCTGCGGGGTCTCCGGTGCGGTACCGAAAGATTGATGTTGCTCGACTCCTCCCATGGGGTTCGCATGTGCGGGCGCTACCGGGGGTGCTTGCACCGGGGCCACATCGGGAACCAATCCGCTCGGTGGCGCTGCGGGAGGGTTTTGCGGCGTGGCCTGCGCAGGCTGCTGTATGGAAAACTGCATCGCGTGATTGTGCGCGGGAGCGTGATCCTCCGAGCTGCCCTCTTTCCACCAGGCATCATCATCTCCCCACTGATCACCCGAGCCTGCGGCCGGCGCACTGCCAGGGAAAGCACCGAGGGGATCTGCGGCGAGACCGCCCGCACCAGAAGCATTCAACATCTCCAGCGGATCACTGGGCGCATCCTGACCGAGAAAGCCATCCATCGAATCACCGGAGTTTCCACCGGTCAGATATCCCCATTCACCACTTGGATTACCATTACCACCCGTGCTGGTGCCCGGGCTTGACCTGGTATTACCCGCCGCGGGTTCCAGCCAACTATCGAGCTGTTTGGCCTCCTGAGCGGTTTGCATTTTTGCCGCAGCCGCGGGGCTGAATGTGGTCCGATCCGCACTATCAAGGAAGTCAGCGCCACCAAGGCCATCGGGCAACCCCGCGTCGGCCTTGTCCTGCCGAATACTCACTTTCAGCTGGTAATCACCCAGGGTAATTGCATCGCCATCGTTCAGGGCAATACGGTTCCCCTTGCCCAATGGGTCGCCAGACTGGTTGTGATAGGTTCCATTGGTACTCTGATCCACCAGATAGAACTGGTTGTCTGCAAACTGTATCTCCCCATGGCGCGAAGAAACCACACGCTGTGGATCGGGCAGCACCCAGTCGTTGCTGTCGGCACGCCCAAAGCTGCCTCCGGCGCTACTGAACAATTTGGTGTGCTTGATCATGTTGGCGCCTTCCGGGTCGGCAACCACAGATAGCATTAAATCCATGACGTTCAACTCCAAGGCCCGCTGAGCGGGGTTCCGGCAAGGGACTGTAGTTTTGGCAACAGGATTTCATCCCGGCCCTGCACTGAGCGCAGGGTAGAAAGTCCGGCAGACTGAAAACGCGCCGCGCCTGTATCTGTCATCAGCGCTTCCGCACAGGGGGTCATCCACTGCCCCTGGGGCAGGCGCCGCAAGTGCAGGGGAAGATCCGAGTAGATGTCAGAAGCGACGGCACCGGGCTGGCCGCGGGTGACAAATTCGCTGCACAGGGACAGCGCCAGCAGATAGGCACCGTTGCCCCACAGATAGTACTGATGCCCCAGCTCCGGGGTGAGTTCTTCAAATTTGAAAGTCTCGGTACGGGCGGTGTCCGCGCCGTAAGGCAGGCGCAACATGAATCGGGGCGCGGCCAGCGCCACATGTGCGCAGGCATCGTATTCGCGCACGGCCTGCCAGCTGCTGGCAAACTCTTCTGACAGCGGATAGTGCCAGTCGTCGGGATCCATGGAGCCTGCGAGACTTGCACAACCGGCGAGGCGACTGTCGCCACCCATCACCAAAGCGCTGCCTGCCGCCTGGGCGATGGTGGCCAGGTCGATCAGCATGTGCAGATCCCGCTCTTCATCCTCGATAAAGAAATCTCCCAGGATCAGGTTGTAGGGCATTCCCCCCGCCACCGCCTCGCGTGCGACCAGGCGCTGGAATAACTGCGATTCTTCCAGGTCATCTTCCGCCTGGGCCAGGTCCGCCAGAATTTCTTCTTTGCTGATATCAATCAGGTGGAGCTCGAGGCCCGGATGATCTTCAAGACGGCGCAGCAGCAGATGCAGGCTTCTCCAGCTGGCTTCTATCTGGCGAAAATCACTGTGATGCATGATCTTGCGCATGGCTTCCGAGGCAGCCTGGGCAACCGCTTCCAGATATACGCTCTGGTTGGCATCGGGTTTTTGCTGCACATAAGGGGCAACGATGTCTTTGATCAGTTGATCGATTTGCCCCGTGGCACTGGACTGGTATTCCTCCTGGTATGTCTGCCCGGAGAGAATGGCATCCAGCATTGAGCGCGCTGACAGTCCACCTGCCGCACTGGGCGAAGGTGTATCCAGTGCCGCAAGCTCCGGTCGCCACTGTTGAATTTCATCGGCGGCACGGGAAAAGTCCGCTGGTGTCAGCAGCTGCTTTTCCAGCTCGATAAATTTCTTGAACAGCGGCACCCGCTGATACAGATAATCCGGGTGCAGGTCGTCGAACTCCAGCAGATGCAATGGCTGATCCATCAGCGGAAGGCGGATGCTTACCTGTAACTGCTCGAACAGCAGTTCAAAATTGTCCTTGCGCAATCGATGCGCGCTACGCGTGGCAATACTGCCCGAATCACATTGCTTACAACTGCCGCGTCCACTGAAGTCACCCAGTATCGCAACCTTTAATTTGGCACCATGGTGCAAAGTGGAGCCGTGATCGCCCTCACTGTGCTCGCCAAAAATCGTTCCCGAGGTGTTTAACGCCGCCCTGCTCATACGCCGGTATCCATAGTCACTGCTTTTCCTTCCCCGGTGGCACGTCCCACCTCTTCTGACTTTTCTTTTAGCGGCGGCATCAACTCTGCATTCACGGCCGGAGCGCTATCGGCACGAGCGGTAACCGGAGTATCTGCGGTGCTATTGCGCTTGCTATTTTTCCGCGGCCTACCCCGCTTCAGAGGTCGCACCCGCTGGTTAGCGATCTGTTCGATCTTGTCTTTGAACACGTCGCCTCCGAGTATCTGCCCCAGCTTGATGGTTTCGGCAATGTACTCGAGCAGCCGTCGATCGAAGCGATAGCGGAAAAGTTTGCGATAGGCCTCGGCACGCTGCTGTGGAGACTCTCCCAGCTCATGGTAAAGACGGTGATCGGTAATTACGTCACTTTCTTCATTGCTTGCGTGATGATTGAAGCTAGACCACTGATAAGCACCCAGGGAATCTGCCAACCCGAGGTACAGGGGCCGCAACTCCACATAGCGATAGCAGGTAAGAAGGTACGCATCGGAATCAATCAGGCTGGACTTGTAGCGCCCCGCCCAGAGCGTACCGGAACGTTTGTACTTGTGATTTACGAACTGCACGTAGCGCCGACCCAACGATTGCATCATCGACGAAATACCGTCGGGCACTCGCGGGGTAGCAATGATCTGGACCATATTCGGCAACAATACGTAGGCGTGCACCTCGACCCGATACTGGTCTGCTGCATTGCGCAGGCTGGTCAGATAGAACTGATAATCTTCCTCACCATAAAAACAGGGCAGGTTGTTGTGGCCTACCTGAACGATATGCTGGGGAATATCAATCAGATTGAGTCTCGGGAGACGGGGCATCTTGCCGATAATTCCTTTTAATTTGCACAATCGTACCAATTGCGCATCCGTTACTGGGTAAGGGTTGGCATTATTGCAAATCCACTAAAAAAAATTCAAACGTTACTCGTTAGCAAGTTAACATTAAGTGATTACATTTATGGAATTTCGCTCGCGAGCAGAACGGAATCTCGTTTTTACGGACAGGTCATGGAGTAATGACAGACATGGAGCCCATCAGGCTGGCTGTCAACGGACGCACCGATATCGGCCAGGTGCGAGAGGAAAATGAAGACAGCATCCGCTGCCACAGTAGCGATGAACACCCCTTTGCCTATGTCGTCGTCGCAGACGGCATGGGCGGATACAGTGGCGGCGCTATGGCGAGCGGTATTGCAGCCGACACCCTTCAGGCCCAGCTCGAAGACCTGCTCAACTCGACTTTTCTCTCCTGCTCCCCTCAGCAAAAACAGCTGATGCTGCGCGCAGCCCTGGTGGACGCCATTGGTGTTGCCAATCGGAAAATTCTCGAAAAGAAAGAGACCCATCCGCAGTTCTCCCATATGGGAACCACTCTGGTCACCGCTGTAATCTGGCAGGATTTTCTGGTGGTGGCGCATATCGGTGATTCTCGCGCCTACCTGTGGAACAACTACGGCCTGCAGCCATTGACCAAGGACCACAGCGTGGTCCAGGAGATGATCGATTCCGGGCAATTGACTCCAGAACAGGCACTATCGTCCCAAGTGCGCAATCATATTACCCGCGCACTGGGTGTTTCCGATAAAGTGGAAGCCACCATCAACAGCTGGACACTGAAGGAGAGCGCGCTACTTCTACTGTGTAGTGACGGCCTGACGGAATACCTGAGTGACCACGCCATAGAACGCGTCATGGCGACCTATCGTCCTGCACTGGAATGTGTGTACCACTTTATCGATGATGCGAACCAGCGCGGTGGGCGCGATAATATCAGCGCGGGAATTATCGAATTCTGTAATCGTACGGATGCGGTTGTTGAATTCTCCGGGGACCCGATAACGCTAAAACCGAAGCAAAAAGAAGATATCACTGTCAGAAAGACACAGCGCTGAGCGCCCTTGCCTCAAGCTTCGGCCCACTACGTATTAAATGAGCAAACCAAATGACACCGGAAAGTCTGGTCGGTTTTATTCCCTCTGTTCTCGCTGACATCGCTCCGCCGCGACAGCCCGGATCGCCCGGCGATGTTTTTGGCATATGCCGGTGGCTGCGCACCCCCAAAACCGGAACGGCAGTACCAACTGAAGTAAAAAACCCGCTGTGGCCGAATGCACCAGCTATCAGACCGACTGATTACAGCCTGGCAAACTTTTTCAGCCCGGCTATTTTTCATCTTCCCGATACCACACCAATCCAGTTCTGCAATTATCCGGGCACCAACTTTCGCGGGGAGCTCCTGCCAACAATTTGCCAGAGCACTTCCGTTTGTGGTCATGTGATTGCAACCAATGGAGAGGTCGCTTTTTCACGCACTGATTTTGTTCTGCCGGGGCCGTTCAGATTTTCCTGGCAGCGCTTTTACCGGCAGAGTGCCGATGACAATCAGGGGCTAGGTAACGGATGGCGGCATACCCTCAGCGAGCACCTGCAACTGCCGGAGAACGGCAGCGACAGTAATAACAAGGTCATACTGAACACTGCCGAAGGTCGCAGCATCGCTTTTGACCTCCCTGCTATCGGACACGGTAGTTTCAATCGTAGCGAGCGACTTTGCCTGCTTCGCCAGAGTCTGCACAGCTTCCGTATTTCCGCATTCGATCAGCCTGATAAAATTTTTCGTGCAGATGGTGCCGGTCGCAATGTGCCACTGAGCGAGATCAGGGATGCCTTTGGCAACACGCTGACGATCGATTATCAGGACGGACGACCACACAAGATCGTGACATCCTGGGGACGCACCCTCGACTTTGTTTACCGGGAAGGTGTTCTCCAGGGAATTACCGATTTGCCCGGAAATGCAGATCATGCGCCTTTGTGCCGTTACCAGTTTGACGAAGGGCAGCGACTATGCACTGCCACCAGCAGTTACAGTCCCGCCAAAAATTGCGCACCAAGCAGTACTGAAAACTACGGCTATCAGGGGGATCAACTCTGCGAGTTACACGGCGCAGATGCTGGCCACCTCACATTTACCTATGATCGTATAGATCGCTGTCACCTGCTCGGAGTGGATCAACAGCAACACCAGTTGCGCTGGTCCGCCGGTCGACGCACGTGCACACTTGCAAGTGACGATCAGCACGATATCCAGTGGCAGTTTGACACTCTCGGTAATGCCATCTGCCGCCGACAAAGTGGGCGTGAAACCCGCCGGCGCTACGATCACTACCGCAACCTGTGCCTGCAAGTGGACAGCGCTGGATCAGACACCGTATTTCGTCATGACGAGTTTGGCAGGATGGTGCGCCGTACCTGCCACGGGGTAGACCAACATTATATTTACGATGTTCAGGGTCGATTGCAGGCTGCCGGTGTAAGCAGCTCCGACGGCCCCACTGCCATCTGGAAATTTTCCTATCAGGATCACCCGCTGCCTGCACAGGTGATCGACCCAGCGGGTAACCACTGGCACTGCGACTACGATGAAAAGGGCCAGCTGCGACAGTTGAAAGACCCGGAAGAGGGATGCGTGAACCTGCACTGGGACGCACAGTCGCAACTGCGGGAATTACAACGCGGTGACACGCAATATCACTGGCAGTATGACGAGCGCGGAAGGCCAACGGTATTTAGTGCCGGCGTAGCAGTCTCGTGCCGCTGGGAATACGATGCCGACGGCACCCTGTACGGCGCCACGCAGGGGACAAAAACCTATACCTTACGTTGCGATGACAACCACCGCCCCTGTGCTATCGAATGCGACGGAGAAACCCGACTCCAGTGGCAATACGACGAGCGCGGTCTGGTACGACACATCCGTTTTGCTGCGGGCCTATCCTGGGATTTGGATTACAATCCGCGCCGACAACTTACCGGTCTGCGCACCGGCGAATCGCATTTCCGCTGGCATTACGATGCGTTCGGCCAGCTGAGCCAGTTTTTTGGCGATGGGGATCATCAGCAGCGGGAATGGCAGTACGACCACAGTGGCCGCGTTACGGAATACCGCGACAGCGATAACCATTGGTATCTGGAGTACAACACCACCGGCACCCTGCATCAGATCCGCAACAATAACGGGCAGCAGTGCAGCTTCCATTTCGATATTCACGGACGCCTGCTTCAGGCGACAAATGACAGCTGCACCCTGCGCTACCGCTATGACCAGCGCGATTTATTGATCGCCGAACACCGTGACCTGCAACAGGACAACCGCCGCGAAAGCCTCAGTATCAACCACCAGTACGACAGCCGCGGGTGGCTGCGAAGCTCAAGTTCCGACAGCCTCAACGTCACCTACACCTTTGCCGCTTGCGGGGACCTCTACGGTATCGATGCCAATGGCAAGATGGTGCTGCGCTGCGAGCGACAGGAAAGCCAAGAGACGTGGAGCCTGGGCGAGCACGAGGTCGTCAAGCAATATGAAACCGGCCGCCTACAGGTAATCACACTGAACGGGCGGCACCAATTGCAAGCTCTGCAGCCCGCTCGCATACCATCCCTACCGGGACAGTTTGTGGTGCGCGCCGCCGACGGACAGACGCAACTCGACCCGCGTGGCAATGTGGTCGAAGAAGTTCGCCATGGCCAGCGCGAGGCGCCGCACTACCACTACCAGTACGACGGCTGGGGTCTCCTGCACAGTGCCGAATGCGGCGACTTCAAAACCTATTTTCACTACGATCCATTCGGGCGCCGGGTTGGCAAAATCAGTACTCACCGCCGCTCGCGGCGGCAACAGCGGGTATTCAGCCACTGGTCCGGCCTCAGCCTGTGGGGTGAAGTGACCCAGCGCGACGGACACCAGAGTAGCTGCCACTACCTCCACCACCCCACCAGGACAACACCGGTGGCACGCGCGCTCGATACTTCGGATAGCACCAGCGAATCAGATAGTGCGCTCAACCAGCTGCAGTACTATGTCACGGATGATTGCGGACGGTTACTGGCGCTGTTGGACGATGGTGGACAGAGCGAACCAATCTGGCAAAGGGATACATCAGAACCGGCAGCGAATGCAGTACGCAGCCCCGGTAGTTACCGCGGCCAGGAGGGTATCTTCGATGTGGAAACCCAGCTCGTATATCGCGCGTTCTGCTACTGGCACCCCACCGATGGACCCGGAGACAGCAGCCTCTCGCCGACTGTCCTCTCACCTGCCACCATTGCGCCCCTGGATATTGGCCAGGGCCGCTTGATGGCCCTGCACCGGGACACAAGGGCCGCCCGGAGCTCGAGTGCGGATCTGGCCCCAAATACGGAATCCCTCACCGACCAGAGCCTTTGACTTCAGCGCACCGCGGATCCTAGTCGACGATTCCGTACCCCCTATAAAACTGGCACCCCGTCACACAACTGGTCCGCACCAGTCGGGGTGCCACAAGTTTTGACGCCCCATTCCCCAACCGTGCCGACAAACTCCTTTAGCATGGCAACGCCAAGACAGCGCTGTCATTTATGCTGCATGGACCGCACTGCCTTTGCCCCGAAAACATAATCAACAATAAATCTGAGGAAATCTGTCATGAATCACACCACCGTGTTTTCGCGAACGCTAGCCCTGTTCACACTGTGCACCCTTTCCGGTATCGATGCCCACGCCCATGGCACCATGGAAGTGCCGGAAAGCCGTATTTACAACTGCTTCCTGAACAATCCGGAAAACCCATCCGACCCCGCCTGTGCCGCGGCCAAGACTATCGGCGGCACGCAACAGTTCTATGACTGGAACGAGATCAATCAGGCCAATGCCGCCGGTGACCACCGCGCACTGATCCCGGATGGCCAACTGTGTTCGGGGGGACGCAGCAAATATGCTGGTATGGACCTGGCACGCAGTGATTGGCAGGCAACGCCGATCACCCCCAAAGCGGATGGCACCTTCGATTTTACTTTTTGGGCAACTGCGCCCCATTCGACCAATGAATGGGTTTTCTACATTACCCGCTCGGGCTATACCGGTGACGAGCCCCTGAAATGGGGAGACCTGTTTGAATTCTGCCGCCTGGGTAATGTACCGGTGGGCGCGGACAAGCGTTACACCCTGAATTGTCCCCTGCCGCAGCTGACCGGCAAACATGTGATCTACACCACCTGGCAGCGATCCGACAGCCCGGAAGCGTTTTATACCTGTACCGATGTGATTCTCGGAGACGGCAGTCCCAGCATGTGGGCCGACGAAGGGGCTTTGCAGGCATATTCTGACCTCGCGGCGGGCAGTGAGGTCCGCCTGCGGCTGTTCAATAGCAGCGGCAATGACCTCGAAACCATCACCCTGCAGATAGACCAGGATGCCACCGCCGATGCCTGGGCCCTCGCCTTCGCCAATACCGTCAATTCCCAGTCCCAGTACGCACGCATCGGTATTCTCAACCCGTCCAGCGACACCATTACACCGGTGCAAAGTGCATCGGAAAACCGCGTGTATACCCAGGCGGATTTGAACCTGAACCATGAAGTGGATATCCAGCCAGCAGATACAAACCGGGCCCCCATAGCAGTAATCAGCACCACTCCTGACAGCGTAATCGGCGCGGGCACGGTCAATCTGTCGGCAGCCGATTCCAGCGATCCCGACGGCGATACACTCAGCTACCACTGGCAGGTGGTCAGTGGCAACGGCGCCGCCCTCAGCGCGGTTGGCGAACAGGATGTGGTACTGGACCTGAGTGCACCTGCCGCGACCCAGGATGTGGTGGTAGAGCTCACCGTATCTGACGATCAAGCCAGTGCCAGCAGCAATGTAAGCATCACCCACACACCGGAGTCCTCCGGGGGTAATGACTACGATCACGTTTACCCGGAGGGTATTGGTAGCTATACACCGGGGCAAACCGTTGTACTGGGTAGTGATGGTATACGCTATCAGTGCCGCCCTTTTCCCGAGGGCCAGTGGTGCAATATCAACAGCCCCTATCACTATGCGCCGGGCACCGGCAGCAATTGGGGAGATGCCTGGATCAGACTGTAATAGCCTCGTGAAATTAGGCTCGAAACGAAATCGCCCGGCATTTGCCGGGCGATTCCCATTCAGGCCATGAAGGTTCCCTCAGGTCGTAATCGCCTGGGGAGACTGCCGCAACGTCAATGCAAACAGCAACGCAGCACCCGCACCACAAATGGCGATTGC
The DNA here is from genome assembly GCF_002009015.1 of Microbulbifer mangrovi. Lineage (GTDB taxonomy): Bacteria > Pseudomonadota > Gammaproteobacteria > Pseudomonadales > Cellvibrionaceae > Microbulbifer > Microbulbifer mangrovi. The sequence goes on from NZ_LZDE01000336.1 coordinate 40,950, forward strand.
GGCCACCAAAATCAGCGGCGAACCATCGAACACCGCGCTCACGATACCAATGGCTGCCACTCCAAGCATCATCTGCATGGTGCCACCGAGCGCGGCGGCGGTACCGGCAATAGGTCCGTGATCATCCAGCGACAGAACCATGGTGGTCGGCACAACAAGGCCGAGAAAAGAATTTCCCAGTAACAGCAATCCCACCAGCACCACAAAGTTATCCACACCGGCGAGGTTTACCAGCAGGTTGGCTGCCGCACTCAGGGAAAAGCCGATCACCGCCCATTTCACTACCGCGACACCGCCAAAGCGCTCACACAGGTTGGCGGCAAACTGGCTGGCCAGGAAAAAGCCCAGGGCGTTGAGTGCAAATGCCAGACTGAACTGGGTCGGAGTCAGCCCATAATGGTCTGTATACAAGAACGCAGCAATGGACAGGAAGGAGAAAAAACTCGCCATCCCCATGCCGCCAATCAGTGTCATTCCCATGAAGTAGGCGTCCCGGAATAGCACCCTGAAAGCATCCAGCATGGCGGAAACTTTCAGCGGTACTCTTTCGGCGACGGGCAGGGTTTCCGGCAGAGCGAAGCGAATCAATAGCAGGCTGGCCACAGTTGCCATGGCGACCGCATAGAACACCGATGGCCAGCCGAAAGGCGCCATCAACAGGCTGCCAACCAGCGGTGCCAGCATCGGTGAAATAGAGATTACCAGCATTACCGTGGTCATCAGGCGCGTGGCCTCGGTTCCGGTATAGCGGTCGCGGATAATCGCCCGTGGAATCGACATTACCGAGGCCGCCCCGACCCCCTGCACAAAACGCAGGGCGATCAGCCACTCGATGGTGGGTGCCAGGGCACAGCCGATGGAAGCCAGCAGGAAAATTCCCAGGCCAAAATACAGCGGTGGCTTGCGCCCGAACATATCCGCAGCCGGGCCGTAAAACAGCTGGCAGACACCAAACGCCACGAAAAAAGACACCAGGGTGTACTGGGACATGGCCGTGGGCACGCCGTAGTCTTCCGCCATTGCAGGCATGGCTGGCAGGTACATATCGATGGCAAAGGGACCGACGCAACTGAGTAGGCCTAGCATCAGGGCCATCTTGATCAATTCGGGTTTCATGGGCTCTCGTATCTCGGCTGGCAATAGCCAGTAGAAGGTAGAAGGTACCGCCGGACCGCACTGCCCGAACATGCCCCGATTCTAACAGTACTCGGCTGCAGTCCAAGGGGGCGTAAAATCCTGACTTCCACGAATCACAGGGTCACAACTACAATAACCCGCAAGTCATTATTTTTCGTTGAAGTCTCCATGCCAGATCCCTTTGAAATCGCCGGCGTCGAAGTTCCCCGTGGCGAAACCCGCAAAATCGAACTGCCTATCGTGCGCCTGTATACCGATACCGAAATGGCGATCCCAGTTTATGTTCATCGCGGTAAAAAGGCCGGTCCCACCATGTTTGTGTGCGCCGCCATTCACGGAGATGAATTGAACGGGGTGGAAATCATCAGTCGCCTGATCAATAGCAAGGCCTTGAAGTCTCTGCGCGGCACTCTGATCGCCGTTCCGGTGGTGAATGTTTACGGCGTGTTGCAGCAGTCCCGCTATCTGCCCGATCGTCGCGACCTCAACCGCTCTTTCCCCGGTTCCGCCCGCGGCTCTCTGGCGGCACGTATGGCCCATGTATTTCTCGAAGAAGTCGTCGCCAAATGCGACTACGGTATCGACCTGCACACCGGCGCCCTCCACCGCAGCAATCTGCCGCAGATACGCGCCAACCTCGACGACAGTGAAACCCGGGAAATCGCCAGTGCCTTCGGTGTACCGGTACTGCTCAACGCCACTCTGCGCGACGGTTCCCTGCGCCAGGCCGCCGCAGACCTCGGCGTGCGTATATTGCTGTACGAGGCCGGGGAGGCCCTGCGCTTCGACGAGCTGTGCATCCGCGCAGGCGTACGCGGTGTATTGAATGTACTGAGAAAATTGCAGATGCTGCCGCCGAAAAAGGGGCGTCAGGGCATCGAACCCTTCGTAGCGCGACGCAGTGGCTGGTTGCGCGCCGGTGACAGCGGCATCGTTAATCACAAAAAACAGTTGGGGGATCATGTAAAGAAAGGCGACATCCTCGCCACCATCGCCGATCTCTACGGTAACGAACTGGATACAGTGCTGGCGGATGCCGACGGCATCATTATCGGCAAGCAGAATATCCCGCTGGTACAGGAAGGTGAAGCGATGTACCACGTGGCGTATTTTCAGGAACCCAATGAGGTACTCGAAAACCTGGAACTATTGCAGGATACGCTGTTGCCCGAGGAAAATTTCTGACACCGGGCAGCATTGCTTTGGAACGGAAAATTTTTCGGGAAGGGAAGGATTCGGGAGAGAGCTTTCCGCAGTGTCGACGACATATCCGTCGCCGACACCGGTACAAGAAAGCAAGATTACTCGATTCAATTTTTGCGTAACAGGTCCAGTACTTCTTTACTCGGGAATCCCTGCAACTCAACCCCGGCCTCTTCCTCAAACTTGAGAATGGCCTTGCGAGTGCCACCACCGGCCTTGCCATCGATTTCACCGTCGTAGAAGCCTTTCTCTTTCAGTTTGGTCTGCAGCTCGATGACCTCATCGTGATCCAGTTTGGTAAACGGACGCTTCCAGTCTTTGGTAAGCGGTTCGGCGCCGCCAATCTGATCGGCAAGAATGCCCACGGCCGCCGCGTAGCGATCCGAGTTGTTGTAACGCTTGATCACAAAGAAGTTCTTCAGCATCAGGAATGCCGGCCCCTTGCGGCCTGCCGGGACCTTCAGCTCGGCGATATCGTCCGGACGCGGAAACTTCTGGCCGCGCACGCGTTTTACCCCGAGTTTTTCCCACTCGGAAATCTTCAACTTGCCCGCCGGCAGCTTGTGATCTGGAATCGTCACCTCGTAGCCCCAGGTCTGCCCCGAGACCCAGCCATTTTTCTTCAACAGGTTTGCCGCTGTCGCCAGCGCATCGGGTACCGAATTCCAGATATCCCGCTTGCCATCGCCATCCATATCCACGGCATAGGCCTGGTAACTGGTGGGGATAAACTGGGTGTGCCCCATGGCACCGGCCCAGGATCCGGTCAGGTGGCTCTCATCGATATCACCACTTTGCAGGATCTTCAGCGCCGCCAGCAACTGGCTGCGGCCAAACTTTTTGCGCTTGGGATCCGCATAAGCCAGGGTCGCCAGGGACCGTACCACACTGCGCATTACCGTCTGGTTATCCAGGATTGCGCCGAAGCTCGATTCCATCGACCAGATAGCCAGCAGGATATTCGGGTTCACTCCCGACTGTTTCTGGATTTTGTCCAGCCACGGTTTCAATTCCTGCTTCTTGGCGCGACCTCGCTGTACCGCATACTTGGTAATACGATTGTCGAAATACTGCCAAGCCGGCGCCTTGAATTCCGGCTGGAAACTGGCTTTATCCAGCACCCACTGATCGGGAGAGTCGATGCCCTTGAATGCGCGATCGAAGGTCTCGGCGGTGATGCCCTCCTTCATCGCAGTCTTGCGGAATTCCTTTTTCCATTTTTCAAAACCGGGATCCGCAGCGGCACTGGCGAAAGCCGGTATGACCAGTAGTGGCAGGACACATAAAAAAGAAACTAGAACGGAAAGAAAACCGGTGCGACGCGCCGGCAGAAAGGCAACCTGGCCCATAACGACTCCTTGGCAGTAACAGCTCGCTCAAGGGTAGAACGGATGACAGGTAACGGAAAGGGAGGATTGACGCCAGTCACTCAGGCTGTGACCGGCACGACACTCTTTTCAACCAAGCCGAAGCCGGGAGTTGGCCCGGCGCGACTCAGTTCGCCGGGGGGATCACGTAAAACAGAATGGCAAAGAAGTGCAGCGCACCACCGGCCAGCACAAACAGGTGCCAGATGGCGTGGTGAAACCGCAGGCTGCGCCACAGATAAAAACCGATGCCACCGGTATAACACAGACCACCCAGTACCAGCAGCCAGAGACCGCCCGGCGCGAGGTTATCCATCAACGGCTTGATCGCGGCAATCACCACCCAGCCCATCAATGCGCTAAGGGTAATCGACAGCGCGCGGATTTTCTTCAGCGGGGTGAACTGAATAATCAGCCCAAGCAAAGCCAGCCCCCAGATAACACCAAAGATGGACCAGCCCCAGGGACCGCGCAGGGTAACCAGGGTAAACGGGGTATAGGTACCCGCGATCAGCAGGAAAATTGCCGAGTGGTCCAGCGTGCGCAGTACCTGCTTGGCGGAAGCGTGGGTGATGCTGTGATAGAGCGTGGAAGAGGCAAAACACAGGATCAGGGTAGCCGCGTAAATACTGCTACTGACAATATGCCAAACGTCGCCGCGTAGCGCGGCAAATCCGCACAGCACACCAAGGCCGGCGATAGCGAGCAATGCGCCCACACCGTGCGTGATGCTGTTGGCGAGTTCTTCCGCCAAGCTGTATCGGCTGCCGACACCGGCGGACAGGCTACTGGACATAGTGGTTCCCCGATCTGCACACCAGTGCCAGTATGGCAGAGGATTGTGACCGTAAATTGAATAACAGTCTCATGATCGAGGTTTAGGTGCCGCGAGGCAAGCACTGTCCGGGACCAGAGAGTACTGGAATCCCGGACCGCGCTCAGATAGGAGGGAGGTCAGACGCTGGGGCTGTGGATACCCATTTCGCACAGGGCGGAAGATTCGCGCACGATGGTCTGCACGCGATCCGGACCGGTAGAAATGATATCGATGGGCGCGCCCACCAGCTCTTCGATACGGGCAATGTAATCGCGCGCAGCCTGTGGCAGCTCGGCTTCGCGGCGCACGCCGAAGGTGGTCTCACTCCAGCCTGGCATGGATTCATACACTGGCTGCACACCTTCCCAGCCCGCGGCATCAAACGGCACCGGCACTTCTTCGCCCGCACTGTTGCGGTAACCGACACAGATCTTCACTTCTTCCAGGCCGTCCAGTACATCCAGCTTGGTCAGGCACAGGCCGGAAATACTGTTGATGCGGATCGCGTGGCGTACGGCAACGGCATCGAACCAGCCGGTGCGGCGCTGGCGACCGGTAGTGGCACCGAACTCGTGGCCCTTCTCACCCAGGTGACGGCCCACGTCGCAGCCCAGCTCAGTCGGGAAAGGTCCGCTGCCCACGCGAGTGGTGTAGGCCTTGGTGATGCCTAGCACGTAGTCCAGGTAAAGCGGGCCGAAACCGGAACCGGTGGCGGTACCGCCAGCGGTGGTATTGGAGGAGGTAACGAACGGGTAGGTGCCATGGTCGATATCCAGCAGGGAACCCTGGGCACCTTCAAACAGGATGTGTTCGCCGTTCTCACGCGCCTTGTGCAGCATGTCTGCCACATCAGCGATCATCGGTACCAGGTCGTCGCGCCAGTTTTCCGCCAGCTTGAGGGTCTCCTCATAACTTACCGGATCAACCTTGTAGTATTCGGTCAGCGCGAAGTTGTGGTACTCCAGCAGCTCTTTCAACTGTGCGCAGAAGTTGTCCCAGTTGCACAGATCGCCGAGACGCAGACCGCGACGGGCCACTTTGTCTTCATACGCCGGGCCGATACCGCGACCGGTGGTACCGATTGCCTTGGCGCCGCGGGCTTTCTCGCGCGCCTGGTCCAGAGCCACGTGTACCGGCAGGATCAGCGGACAGGCCGGGGACAGGCGCAGGCGCTTGCGCACCGGAACACCGGCGGCCTCGAGCTCGCCCATCTCTTTCTGCAGGGCTTCCGGGGACAGCACCACGCCGTTGCCGATCAGGCAGGTCACATCGGGGCGCAGTACACCGGAGGGAATCAGGTGCAGGACGGTTTTCTCACCGTTGATCACCAGCGTGTGGCCGGCGTTGTGACCGCCCTGAAAGCGGACTACCAGCGCGACTTTTTCGGTCAGCAGATCGACGATCTTGCCTTTGCCTTCATCGCCCCACTGGGTGCCCAGCACCACTACATTCTTGCCCATGTGCGTAAATCTCGTGTCGTCAGTTCAGTAGACGGGCGGAAAGAAATGTCGGCCGCGCCCGTCGTGCGGCCTCAAATTCGGTTCAACTGGCACGGGGCCAATTGCCAAGCTTAGGGTTCAAGCGCGTGGCTTCACCACCCAGGTTGCCCCCTCCTGCACCAGCTCGCGGTCACAGCGGGACAGGGTTTCACTGTCGTCGCTGCCAGCGTCGGTCATCAGGGTAATTACCACCTCGCCCCCGGCACGCAGGGACTCGACGGTCTGCCACAGCTGTTCACAGTCGCTGGCCGGTGCGAGGATAGCACCGGCTTCACTGTGGCCATTGCCACCCAGCGCGTTGATCGCCGCCAGGTCAGTACTGAAACCTGTGGCCGCACGGTCGCGCCCGAATACGGCACCGATCCCGTTATAGCGACCACCGTTGGCCAGGGCCTGGCCGTGGCCGGGAGAGTAAGCGGCAAATACCAGCCCGGTTTCGTAGTCGTAACCGCGCATTTCGCCGAGATCAAAGAACAGCGCCACCTGTGGGTAACGGCGCGCGACGGCGTCGGCCACCTGCTGCAACTCTTCCAGTGCGCCCTTCAAGGCTTCAGGACCATTGGCAAAAACTTCCCGCGCGCGCGCCAGGCACTCGGTGCCCCCGGCCAGTCGCGGCAAGGTGCGCAGCCAGTTGGCCGCGTCCGCCGAGGCGATGTTTTCATCCACCCAGCGTTCGATATCCGCTACCGCCTTGCTCTGCAGCAGCGCGATCAGGTCGCTCTTCTGCTCCTCGTCGAGACCGGCGGCCTGCGCCAGGCTGCGGAAGATGGCCACATGACCGAGATCCAGGTGGATTTCGCGGATGCCGGCAGTGCGCAGGGTCTCGATCATCAGGCTGATGACCTCGATATCCCCCTGCAGACTCTCGACACCGTATAGTTCTGCACCGATCTGAATCGGCGCACGGGGTCCCATGGGCGCCCGGGGTCGGGTGTACAGCACCTGCCCCGCATAGCAGAGGCGGTTGGCGCCGCTGCGGGGAAAGCTGTGAGAGTCGATACGCGCCGCCTGCGGTGTGATATCCGCGCGGATAGCCAGGCTGCGACCAGACAACTGGTCGGTCACTCGAAAAGTGCTCAGGTCCACGTCCCGCCCCATGCCAATCAGCAGGGAATCGGTAAATTCCACCATCGGCGGAATGATCAGCTCATACCCCCAGCGATGATAGAGGTCCAGCAAATCTCTGCGCAGGGTTTCCACCCGTTTGGCGTCTGCGGGCAAAATCTCAGCGATGCCATCCGGTAGCATCCAGCGTTCGGCTTGGGTCATGGTGTGGGCGTTCGACAGTTAACAGTGCGGCACTGGGCCGATTTGAACCTCTGTGATCACGCTGACGACGTGCCGCCGATCAGCATTAGCAGGGCTGTGCCGACGAGCATGGATACCAGCCCCGCCGTGCGCAGGCTGCGATTATCCACAGATGCCAGCTGCTGCACCAGTGCGCGCCAGCGGCGCGGGTATAGAAAAGGCAAAATACCTTCAATGATCAGTACCAGGCCGATAGCCCGGGCCAGCTCTTCCCACACCTTGGTAGCTCCAGTCAGCATTTCGCTTTCGGGTTCAACAACAGGGATTCAACAAATCGGGCCGGCACAAAAAAACCGGGCGCCGGCCCGGTTTTGGGGATTTTACCACTATTTGGCGGGAGTGTGGCCACAATCCGGGGTGCCAAGACCACTCCCCTGCCGCCAGCACCGCCTTTGGAGCGGCGCCGGGGCTGGCATCACTTGCCAGACGGATCCTTCAGGTAGCGGAAGAACTCGCTGTCAGGCTCAACCAGCAGCATGTCGCTCTTGTTCTTGAAGGACTCCTTGTACGCAGTCAGGCTGCGGGAGAAACGATAGAACTCCGGGTCTTTACTGTAGGCCTCGGCATAGATTTTGGCCGCCTCGGCATCACCGGCACCGCGTACCTCTTCCGCCTTGCGGTAGGCCTCGGACTCAATCACCACTTTCTCGCGATCTGCATTGGCGCGGATACGCTCACTCGCCTCCTGACCTTTCGCACGGTGATCCCGCGCTTCCAGCTCACGACCGGCGCGCATACGCTGGAATACCGATTCGGAAACCTCCGGCGGCAGGTCAATGCGCTTTACCCGCACGTCGACAATTTCCACACCCAGGTCCTTGCGCGCGGTCTCGTTCAGGTTCGTGGTGATCTCGGCCATCAGCTCGTCGCGCTGGCCGCTCACCACTTCGTGCAGGTCGCGCACACCAAACTGGTTACGCAGACGGTTATTGATCTGCTCTGCCAGCAGGCGCACCGCATTACGCTCGTCACCGCGGGTAGCCACGTAAAAGCGGCCCACATCAAAAATGCGGTACTTCGCGTACGAGTCCACCATCATGAACTTGTTTTCGCTGTTCAGCATGCGGACTGGCTGCGAGTCGACAGTCTGGATACGGGCGTCAAACTTGCGCAGCTCATGCACCAGCGGGATCTTGAAGTAGAGCCCGGGACCGTAATCCGTGCGTACTACCTCACCGAAGCGCACCAGTACCGCTTTCTCGGTCTCCTTGACCACGAAAGCACTTCCGGACAACACCAGCAGGCCGACCAGTATCAGCGCGATGATAAAAAGTGATTTGTTGTTGTTCATTGCAACCCCCTTTTAACGCACTTCGCGGTTGCGACGATTGTTGTTAACTTCCGTGCGCAACTGGTTGATCACCCGCTGGGAAATCTCGTCGATCACCTGCGGGGAAATCTGCGGGCGCTGACTGGCACTTGCGGCGCTGCCCTCGGCCAGCTTATCCAGTGGCAGGTACATCATGTTGTTACCGCCTTCCACGTCCACCATCACTTTGGAGGTGTTGCTCATCACTTCCTGCACCGCATCCAGGTACATACGCTCGCGGGTAACTTCCGGTGCGCGCTCGAACTCGGACAGCAGGGCGGTGAATCGCGCCGCCTCACCGCGGGCACTTTCCACCACACGGGATTTGTAGGCTTCCGCCTCTTCAATCATCCGCTGGGCCTGACCGCGGGCGACCGGTATCACCTGGTTAGAATAAGCCTGGGCTTCGTTCTGCAGACGCACTTCATCTTCACGGGCGCGTACTACATCATCGAATGCGTCCTGCACTTCGCGCGGCGCCTTGGCGTCGGTGAGGTTGACCACGTCAACGCGAATACCGGTCTGGTACAGATCGAGGTATTCCTGCAGGCGTACCTGGGTATCCGCGGATACCTGGGTACGATTCTGGGAGATCACGCCGTTCAGCGTCTGCGAACCGACCACGTGGCGCAGGGCACTGTCCGTGGCTTCCTGCAGGCTCTTCAGGGGATCGCGCACGCGTAACACGAAGGACTCGGCGTCGTCGATATGCCACTGCACCTGCAGCACCACATCCACGATACTCGCATCTTCGGTCAGCATCTGGCCGGTGGTGCGCTCGGTACGCACCTCCGTCATGTTCACCTTGGTGACGTGATCCACCAGCGGCGGATTCCAGTGCAGACCGGAGGTTTCGGTGCTGTGGTATTTACCCAGCCGCAGCACCACGGCGGATTCGTTCGCGTCCACCTGATAGAAGCCCCACAGGCCGTAGACCACCGCCAGTACGATCATCACCAGCGACCACGGGAAGCTGCCACCGCCGGGACGTCCGTCCGCAGAGCCGGAGGGCTTGCCGCCAAACAGGCCATTCAGTTTTTGCTGCATCTTGCGCAGCAGCTCGTCGAGATCGGGCGGGCCGTCATTGTTGCGATTGCCGCCACCCCAGGGATCTTTGTTGTTACCACCCGGTTCGTTCCAGGCCATTTATTTACTCCAACTCATTCAACTTATTAATCGTTAGCTGTCGCGAAATTCTAGCATTTCACTGACCAGGCAGTATGCCTATCGACGGCGATTGCTCAGTCGACTTCCCAATCTTCAGGTTTTGGTTCTGCGTCGGGATCTTCCGGCAACCACTGCGGCGGGTTGCCCACATCCCGGAACTGCGCCATCAGGCGCTGCAGCTCTGAACGCGGCAACAGCACCTTGAGTTCAATGTCACCATTGTCGCGATAATCCTCACCCTGCACGGCATTACCTTCAAACAGCTGCGCGCGCAGGCGGGCATGTTGCGGCGGTATCACCAGTGCGCCGCTCACCATCTGCTGGCCGAGACGCTCAGCAACGGCTTCCACCAGCAGGTCACAACCAGCACCGGTGGCCGCCGACAGCCATACGGCGCGCGGCACACCCTGGTCGTCCCGATCGATACGCGGCTCGGCGTCGGCCAGTAGATCCAGTTTGTTGTACACCAGCAGATGGGGCAAATCCGCCGCGCCAATTTCCTCGAGTACCGTCTGCACCTCTTCAATAAGGTGCAGGCGATTTTCTGCCGCGGCATCCACCACATGCAATAACAGGGTGGCGTTAGCCGCCTCTTCCAGGGTGGCGCGAAACGCCTCAACCAGGCGATGCGGCAGATGGGATACGAATCCCACGGTATCCGCCAGAATCATCGCCCCGACGTTCGGCAGCTCTACCCGCCGCATAGTGGGGTCCAGGGTCGCGAACAGCTGATCGCGCACATAGACCTCAGCACTGGAAATACGATTGAAAAGGGTCGACTTGCCGGCGTTGGTATAGCCCACCAGTGACACTGTAGCCACTTCCGCCCGCGAGCGGGCGCGGCGCCCCTGCTCCCGTTGACGACGCACCTTGTCGAGGCGCTTTTCGATGGAGTCGATACGAGCCCGCAGCAACCGGCGGTCGGTCTCGAGCTGGGTTTCACCCGGACCGCGCAGGCCAATACCGCCTTTCTGACGCTCCAGGTGGGTCCAGCCACGCACCAGGCGCGTGGACATGTGACGCAACTGCGCCAGCTCGACCTGCAACTTACCCTCATGGGTACGCGCACGCTGGGCGAAGATATCCAGAATCAACCCGGTGCGATCCAGCACCCGACACTTGAGCTCCCGCTCAATATTGCGCTCCTGGCTGGGCGACAGGGTATGGTCGAAAATCACCAGCTCTGCACCGTGCTTTTTTACGGTTTCCTGGATTTCTTCCAACTTGCCGCGACCGACAAATGTCTTGGGATCAGGGGTGGCGCGCTGGCCGAAGATAAATGCCACCGGGTCAGCACCTGCGGACAGTGCCAGCTCTTCGAATTCCCGCGGGTCGTCGGGGCTGTCGATGGCGGAAAGCTCCAGGTGGACCAGGACGGCCAGTTCACCGGATTCCGGGCGATCAAAAAACAAGGATTATTCTCTTGGGCTCTATCAATGCGCCAGTGTTCTGACGCCGAACAACAGACGCCCCGGACGGGCCGGGGCGCTGTGAGTAACTACTTTTTATACAACGGCTTGCCGCGCGCCCCATAAAAGCCCCGAGTGCGCAGATGTAAAGCGCGCGCAGAGCCTGCTGAAACACAGCGGCAGAATCAAACTCAGCCGAAAGTATCGCGCTCACCGCCCTCAGGAGCTGCGCCTTCACCACCCTGTGCAGCCGGATTCATCAGCGGCACACGTACGGCGCGGGACGGGACAACAGTGGAAATTGCGTGTTTGTAGACCATCTGGCTCACAGTGTTTTTCAGCAACACTACGAACTGGTCGAAGGATTCGATCTGGCCCTGCAGTTTGATGCCGTTCACCAGATAGATGGAAACCGGGATACGTTCTTTACGCAGAACATTAAGGTAAGGGTCTTGTAAGCTGTGCCCTTTTGACATCTTTTTTCTCCTTGCCAAAAGATAAGTCGCCAGATGACGCACGATCGCGCCCGCGAAACCCGCGGACTAAGAAACGGCCATGGTGATGCGGCGTATAAAATGAGCCAAAAGTAACCAGGCTCTTGTGAATAACTGACTGAACTGGGACGGATACACCGGCCCACTCACGTTATGGCTGCTGTACCGAGAAATTTCAAGGCCTCAACCAACATTTCATCGATTTTGCGGACTTTGCCGCCAGGTTCCTGTGCGTGGATAGGCGTCAGGTCCGGCCAGCGGCGTAGCCAGGTAAGCTGGCGCTTGGCCAGCTGGCGGGTGGCGGCGATTCCCGCGGCCACCATCTGATCGTAATCGGAATCGCCCTCGAGGTAGTCCCATACCTGACGGTATCCCACCGCGCGGATCGCCGGCAGGTCACAGTGCAGATCACCGCGCGCGCGCAGAGCTTTCACTTCCTCAATAAAGCCATTATCCAGCATTCGCTGGAAACGCTGCGCGATACGTTCGTGCAATATGGCCCGATCGCGGGGCACTATGGCCAGCTGACAGATTTCGTAGTGTGTATGCAGCGACTCACTCTGCTGCTCAGCGCGCAGCTGAGTCATCGTCTTCCCAGTAAGGTGGTATACCTCCAGTGCCCGCTCAATACGCACGGAATGATTCGGGTGCAGTTCAGTGGCGAGTTCGGGATCCACTTTTGCCAGCTCCGCGTGCAGCGCGGGCCAGCCCTGTTCGGCCGCACGCGCTTCGGTCTGCGCACGCCATTCCGGGTCGGCCTCGGGCATCTCTGCCATGCCCTGCAATAGAGCCTTGAAATAGAGCATGGTTCCGCCAACCAGCAACGGAATTTTGCCGCGCGCAGTGATTTCCTGCATTGCGCTCAGCGCGTCCTCGCGAAAGCGGCCAGCGGAGTAGCTCTCGGAGGGGTCACAGATGTCGATCAGGCGATGGGGATAACGGGCAAGCTCTTCCGGTGAAGGTTTGGCGGAGCCGATATCCAGCCCTCGATACACCAGTGCGGAATCAACACTGATCAGCTCCACCGGCAGGTGGTCACTGATCGCCATAGCCAAATCCGTTTTGCCGGAGGCTGTGGGGCCCATCAAGAAAATCGCGCGGGGCCGTTTTTTTCCGGGGGCACCGGGACTACTCATTCTACTGACCACGCATAAACCACTTATCCATATCTGCCAGTTTAACCTGCGTCCAGGTGGGTCGGCCGTGATTACACTGACCGCTGCGTTCGGTGCGCTCCATATCCCGCAGTAGCGCGTTCATTTCCGGGATTGTCAGCTTGCGATTGGCGCGTACGGAACCGTGGCAGGCCATGGTGGAGAGAATCTCGTTAATCTTGTTGCCGATACGGTCGCTGCTCCCCTCCGCCAACAGGTCGGAAAGGACATCCCGTACCAGCTGCTCGACCGGCGCACTGTGCAACATGCTCGGAACCTGCCGCACCATCAGGGTTTCGGGTCCACCGCGCTGCAACACAAAACCGAGAGCCGTAAACACTTCCTCACGCTCCTCGAAGCAGTCCGCTTCCCCCTCGCTCACCGCGAGACTCACCGGCACTAGCAACGGCTGCGCCTGGATTCCACCAGCGGCATGAGCGGCCTTCATCTGTTCGTACACAATCCGCTCGTGGGCTGCGTGCATGTCCACCACCACCATGCCGTGCTGATTCTGGGACAGGATATAAATCCCATGCAGCTGGGCGATGGCAAATCCCAGCGGCGGCGTTTCCTCGTCAGAGGCCGCGGGGATCGACTGCGCCCACGAGCCCTGGGCGCCTGTCGCTACCGCAGGCGCTTCCTGTACGCCACCGCCATAGGGTTTGTGCAGTTCGCCATATCCCTGCATCTGCTGCTGCAGGCGCTCGGGAGAGCTGCGTTCGCCGTACATGGACGATGAGAATCCACCCCCTGACGGCGATGTCGGCGCCTGGGGTGCTACCTGGGACAGGGGCATGCGCTCCTGACCGGCAAATTCACCGGCACTGACACCAGACACCTGCGGTGCCACTTCTTCATTCTCGTCTTTCTGTCCCGGGCGCACATCCGCCAAAGCGCGATGTAGGGAGCCGAACAGGAAATCGTGTACCAGACGGCTATCGCGGAAGCGCACTTCGTGTTTGGTGGGGTGCACGTTCACGTCCACCGAGGCCGGGTCCAGCTCCAGGTAAAGTACAAACGCGGGATGTCGACCGTGATACAGAACGTCGGCAAAGGCGCGACGCACTGCGTGGCTTACCACTCGATCGCGGATGGCACGTCCATTGACGTAGAAAAACTGCAGGTCTGCCTGGGACCGGGAGAAGGCGGGTTCCGCCACCCACCCCCACAGGCGCAGGCCACTGCGCTCCATTTCTATGTGCAAGGCATTCTGCATAAATGCCGGCCCGCACAACTGGGCGACACGCCGTTCCTTTTCTGCACGACTGGTGCCGCCGCGCAGGTTGTGCACACCCTTGCCGTTGTGACGCAGGCTGATGGAGACATCGAAACGCGATAGGGCGAGCCGCTTGATGGTGTCGTCGACGCGGTTGAATTCAGTTTTTTCTGTGCGCAAAAATTTTCGCCGCGCGGGGGTGTTGAAGAACAGGTCACGCACTTCCACGGTGGTGCCGCGGGGATGCGCTGCAGGCGCGAGCTGGGTTTCCATTTCTCGCCCCTCGGCGGATACGACCCAGCCTTTGCCGGTTTCGTCGCGGCTGCTGGTAAGCGTGAGCCGTGCCACGGAGGAGATACTGGCGAGGGCCTCACCGCGAAAGCCGAGGGTGGCTACCGCTTCGAGGTCTTCCAGTGCGTGGATTTTCGAGGTGGCATGTCGGGCCAACGCCAGGTGCAGGTCTTCTTTTTCGATGCCCTTGCCGTTGTCACGCACCATGATGCGCTTGGTGCCACCCGCATCCAGGTCCACTTCCAGCCGTGTTGCACCCGCGTCGAGACTGTTTTCCAGCAACTCTTTGATTACGGATGCTGGCCGCTCGACCACTTCACCGGCGGCGATCTGGTTGGCGAGTCTTGGGGATAGTAACTGGATATTTTCAGGCATTGGGATCTTGGTGTTTGGCGTTACCCCGCTGCCACATACTTCGGGGTTCTTTTAGAGTCAGTGGCGCCGGCGCACCGAGATGTTGTTTCTGGAACCGCTGTAAACCCATCCCTG